>SLNH01000323.1 GCA_007133195.1 Nannocystineae bacterium
GTCCGGCGGGCCGCCGCTGTCGGCGATGGCGTCGGCGCGGGCCGCCAGCGCGCGAAGCGGACGCGTGAGCCGGCGCGCGAGCAACGCGCCCAGGGCGATGGCCAGGGCCAGGATCACGCCGCCGGCGACGATCGTGTCCCGCGCCGTCTTTCGCGCGAGCGCGTAGGCGTGGGCGCGCTCTTGCTCGAGGATGATGGCCCACGACACGCCCCTTAGCGAGCGAAGGTCCGACAGGTTGTGATACACGGCGACGACGCCGCCCTGCTCGAGACTCCCCTCCTGGGCTCGTCCCAGCGCGCGGGCGACGGCCGGATTTTCGTCCCGGAGGCTGTTCGCGGCGGGCGGGCCGTCGGTGCGGGCGACAGGCACCCCGCGACCGTCTACCACCAAAAGCCGCGCGCCCTCGCCGAGCGGTGCGCCGGCGAGCGTGTCGCCGATGAAGCCGAGATCGAGCTGTGCGACGAACACGCCGACGAGCTCGCCGGTTCTGCTGCGCGCCTGGCTCACCGCGCGGACCCGGGGTTCGCCGTTCACGAACGCCACGTCGCCGATGTAGCCGCCGAAGGTGTGTGCGCCGACGCCTTCCCAGTCGGCCAGGGGATCGCCGAAAAGGTGCTCGCCTTGCACATCGACGATCGACAGGGCCGCGAACATCGGCACCTCGCGGCGGAGGCGGCGGAGCATGCGCTCGGAGGCGGCGCCCGAACCCGTCTTTTTCGCCCGGTCTGGGTGCCTATCGTCCGCCCAGCTGTCGGCGGCGAGGTCGAGCGCGCGGCGCGCGCTGTGAAGCGACCGCTCCAGCGACTCACCCTTGGCGCGAATGAGCGCGAGGTTCCCGCGGACGACCTCCTTTTCGAGGTTCACCTGGGCCCGGCGGATGGCGAGCCCGCCCACGAGGAGCGCGGGCAAAAGCGCCGCGAGGGTGATCGCGACCGTCACCCGCTTGCCGAGGGCGGCTTTGCGGCGCCGCCCCGTCACGGCGCCTCCGCGGCGGCGTCCGCCTCGGTGCCAGTCACGGCGTCCGCGTCGATGTCGCGTGAGACGTCCGCGTCGTCGCGCTCGGCCACCAAGCGGCTCCACCCGCGCGCCACCCCCGCAAGCGCCTCTGCGGCGGTGGCGTCGCCCCACACCGCGGCGCGAACCGCCGGGGTCAGATCGTCGAACAGTTCGGCGGTGAGTGGATGGCGGGGCAGGGGCGCGGCGTCGCCAAGGGCGCGGTAGAACGCGCGCGCAAGCGGTCCGCCGTCCTCGAGGCCGGCCCGCGTCGTGGGGACCGCGCCGAACCGCTGCGCCCACGGCGCCTGCAGCGCGGGATCCGTGAGGTCGCGGGCCAGTTTCCAGGCCTCTTCGGGCTCGGCCGCGCACGTGGGCACGGCCAGAAGCTGCCCCCCGCGCGGGGCCGCGGGCTCGTCCCCCGCGCGCGGAAACGGCGCGACGCTCAGGGAACCGAGGTCGTCGTCGCCCGCGAGCGCGCGGGCGAGCCACGGCCCTTCGACGGCGATCGTCACCTCGCCCGCGCGAAAGCTACGCGCGATCTCGCGCCCGGACGCGCCGCCCGCGGGCGACGGCCCTGCGGCGCCGTCCGCGAACAGCGCGCCCATGCGCGCGAGCGCCTCCTCGGCCGCCGGCTCGTCGATACCGAGCCGGCCCGCGAGCGGGTCGGGAAATCGGCCCCCGGCGCTGCGCAAAAACGCGATGTACCAATAGCCGTCCGCGCGGAGCGAAAGCCCGCCGCGATCGCGTTGCGACAGCCGCCGCGCCACGGTCTCGAGGTCATCCAAGCTCTCGGGGGGCCAAAGGCGACCCGCCCCGCGCAAGTCCTGTTCGCGATAGACGAGGGCGAGCCCGTCGAGGGTCTGGGGCAGCGCATAGGCCTCGCCGTCGTAGCGAGCCAATTCATCGGCCTCGGGAAGCCAGGCGTGCGCCGCGAACGCCGCGTCGGGCGGGCGCCGGAGCAGCCCGCGGCTCGCCAGCCCCGGTAGCCAGGTGGCGTCGATGAGGACCAGATCGGGGCAGCGTTCGCCCGCGGCCAAAACGTCGGCCAGGATCGTCATCGCGCGAGAAAACGGCAACAGGGTGACGTCCACCGGGACGCCGCCGGCTTGCTCTCGCCGCTGCAAGTGTTGGTTGAGCGCGCTCGTGTGCGCCGAGTCGAAGGTGTGCCAAAACTCGATCGCCGGCTCCTGTGTGCCGGACTGACCGCCGTCGCGGCATCCCCACCAAGCGATCGCCTGGGCGAGCGCCAACGCTGCGACCATCCCGCGCGCAACCGGGCTCATCCCCACCACGATACGGCAACAGCCGCCGCCGGCGCTCGGGCCGGGGCGTCGGTGTCGCCCGGAGGCGCGCGGAGGGCATGATTCTAGGACTCCCGTCGTGCGGCGACGCGAGGCCGCGCCTTGGCGGGCGGCCGGGCGTCCGGCCGCGACCGACGGGGCCCCAGACGTACGAGCCTACCGGTGTTCCGACCCCCCACCCCGGGGGCGCAGGCCCCAGGTGTGCACACCTGTGCGCACCTTCGCGGCCGCGATTTCAGCGGCTTATCCGGCGGGTGAGCCTGGCACTGCGCGTGCTCTAGCCAACCTCGATGCGATGCCGCTCCCTCATTGTTTCAGCCGCCGCCCCACTCGCCGTCGCTGCGTCCGCGGGGGCGGCCTTGGCGCACAGTCCGGCGGCGGAGCGCGAACGCTGGGACGATGAGCTCACCGAGCGACTGCGGACGGGCGCCCTGCAAGGTGATGACCTGTCGGGCGACGTGAGGCCCGAGGCCGTCGAGCTTCAACGCGCGGCAGAGACCTCCGACCCGGCGCCGCTGTCGCTCGCCGAAGCGCGGAGCGCAGGCGTCGCGCCGCGCAGCGACGCGCCGTTCGAGCCGCCCGAGACGATCCTCGTGTGGCGCCGCAGCCTCGACGGGTCGTCTTCCTCGTGCTCGGGTCGCGTGGACGAGATCCCGTTTGAGGAGTACGTGCGCGGCGTGTTGCCCCACGAGTGGATCCCCTCCTGGCACGAGGAGTCGCTCAAGGCCGGCGCGGTGGCGATCCGCACCTATGCGGCGTTTCTCGTGGAGAGCGGGGGCCGCTACGACTGCGCGCACGTAGACGACACGCCGTCCACCCAGGCTTACGAGGAAGAGTATCATCCGCGAACCGACGAGGCCGTCCTAGCCACCGAGGGGCTTTACGTGGTCGACGAGGCGGGCGAGCTGATCCTGGCCGAGTATTCGGCCGAAAATGGCGATCCCACGGAGTTTGGCGTCACCGATTCCGTGTGCAGCGGCGAGTCGGTATTCGGCCACGGCCGCGGCACGTGCCAATGGGGCAGCCAGCGCTGGGCGACCAGCGGCCGGAGCTTCGATGAGATCGTGACGCACTACTACCCCGGCTCGTCGATCGCCGACGCCCGCCAGCAGCTGGCGGCGAAGGAGGTGGCGCGCGACGTGCCGACCCAGCTCGTGGCGGGAGAGGCGGCGCCCGTCGAGGTCCGGTTCGAGAATGCTGGTGTCGGCGCGTGGACGGCCGACGCGACGATGCTCGCCACGGCCCCGGCCGGACGCGAGTCCGAGTTTTACGACGAACTCACGTGGACGGGAGGCGATCGCGCCGCCCCCGTGGCCGAGGGCGCCCAGCCCGGCGACGTTGGGACGTTCGCGTTTTCGATCCGCGCCCCGGACGTGACCGAGCCCGTGGTCTATGAGGAGAGCTTTCAGATCGAGCACGAGGGCCAGCGCTTTGGCCCCGCCGTCCGAATCGAGGCCGAGGTCGTCCCGCGCGCGGAGGGTGACGGCGGCGGTGACGGCGGCGGGAGCGACGGCGAAGACCCGGATCGGGGCAGCGCCGATTACCCGCCGGGCGACGAGGCCGAGGGGAGCGAGGCGCCCGTGGTCTACGGTTGCCAGCTCGGCCCCGCGGGGGCCCTCCCTTCGGCGCTGGCGGTCCTCGGCGCGCTTTTCGGCCTGGCGCGGCTTTCACCGCGCCGCCGCGTCGCCGCGTAAGCCGCTACGGTCGGCCCAGGGTGGCGTGGTCACAGGGCCGTAGCACAGCGTTTTGCCTCGCTGTCGCGCCCGCGACAGGCCCAGTCGCGGCGGCGCCCCAAAGCCGGTGTTTCACCCGAGCTGGGACACCCAATCCTTCGCGCATTGGGAAATGAGCTGAAACGCCGCTTCGTAGTCGGCCAGCGGGCGCCCGATCGGATCGGGCACCTCCGACCCGCGCCAGTGGCCGAGCAAAAACGTTCGCCCGCGCGAATGCTTGATGTTGCGCCTCATCCAGCCGAGGTGGGCCTCCTCCATGACGAGGAAGAGCTCGAACGACGAGGCGAGCGCCGCGTCGACTTGGCGTCCCCGGTGGGCGGAGATGTCGAGCTCGCGCGAAGCGGCCGTCTTCTTGGCCTCCTCGGTGGCCGGGTGCCCGACCACGGCGCGGACGCCGGCCGACTCGACGCGCGGCGAGCCTCCCGAGCCGGACAGCTCTGCAGCGAGCGCCGCCGCCGCCATCGGGCTACGGCAAATATTGCCGGTGCATATACACAGTATGTTCTGCACTCGTAAACCCCCGATCTTCGCGACTCCTATCACGGTGCCGGCGCGATAGGAAGTCGAGATCGGGCCGGGTTGCCCGCGGACCGCTCCCGCGCGCTACCCCTTGACCCCGCCGGCGGTGAGTCCGCCGACCAAGTAGCGCTGGAGCGCGTAAAACAGCGCCATGACCGGCAGGCTCGTGACGATGGCGCCCGCCGCGAACACGCCCCAGTCGGCGGCGTGCTCGCCCACGTGCTGCTGCAAGAGCACGGGGAGCGTGTAGCGCACCTCCTCGGTCATGAACGTCGAGGCGAGGATGAACTCGTTCCAGGCGGTCATGAACGAAAACAGCGCCGTCACCGCGAGCCCGGGTTTGGCGAGCGGCAAAACCACCCGGAAGAACACGCCGAATGGCGACGCGCCGTCGATGCGCGCCGCCTCCTCGAGCTCGCGGGGGATGGTGTCGAAGTAGCCCTTGAGCGTCCACACGCAAAACGGGATCGCGGTCGTCGCGTACACGAGGACGAGGCCGAACATCGAGCCGAGGAGCCCCAGCCGGCTCAGCAGCACGTAAAGCGGCATGAGCAGGAGCATCGCCGGGAACATCTGGACGATGAGGAACGCCTTGAGGCCGACCTCGCGGCCGCAGAACCGAAACCGGCTGAGCGCGTAGCCGGCGGCCGAGGCCAGCGCGAGCCCGATGACCGTGGTGGCGCCGGCGACGATCGCGGAGTTTAGGGCGCTACGCAGAAACAGGAGCTCGCCGCCGGGGCCGGTCGCCGAGGCCAGGCGTTGCACATGGCCGAGATAAAACTCCTCCGGCACGGGCGACGCGGTCAGCGCGAAGTGGCGCCCCGGCTCGAACGCCTTCTTGAGCACCAGCAAAACGGGGTAGAGCACGAGCGCGGTGGCGAGCGCCAGGCCCGCGTACACGAGCGCGCCCGTCGCCAACGCGGGCCGGGAGCGGCGGCGCGGCTTGGTCATGTCCGCGCCCTCCCCGCGCGCGTGACGGCCCACGTCGCGCTCAGGAGGATCAGGAAGATGATCGTGGCGTACGCGGCCGCGAGCCCGTAGCGCTCTCCCCGCTCGAAGGCCCAGCGGTAGGCCTCGGTGACCAAAATGTCCGTTCCGCCTCCGGGCGCGCCTTCTGAGACCAGGTAGATCACGTTGAACATGTTGAAGGTCCAAATCGCGCCGAGGATCATGGCCGGGGCGAGCGCGGGGAGCAGGTGGGGGGCGGTCACGTTCCAAAACCGCTGCCACGCGGATGCGCCGTCCACCTCCGCCGCCTCGTACAGGTCGCGCGGGATCGACTGCAGCGCGCCGAGCGCGACGACCATCATGAACGGGAAGCCGAGCCACGTGTTCGTGGTGACGTTGGCGAAGAACGCGGTCGCCCACGTCGAAAACCACGCCACTTCCGCGAGGCCGAACGCGCCGAGGAGCTGGTTGATCGCGCCGTATTCGTGCTCGAACATGCCCCGCCAGATGAGCGCCGTGATGTAGTTCGGGATCGCCCACGGCAAAATCAAAA
>SLNH01000299.1 GCA_007133195.1 Nannocystineae bacterium
CGTGTTCCGTGTTCCGTGTTCCGTGTTCCGTGTTCCGTGTTCCGTGTTCCGTGTTCCGTGATGGGCGCGGATTTTTCGGGTGTGCGCTTCTACTCGGCGCGAGGGGCGTGCAACGCTTGGCGTAGCGGGGCGCTGGCGGCGCCGCGCGGCGATCCATGAAGGTTCTGTTTTTCGCGAATACCGCCTGGTATTTGTACAATTTTCGGCTGTCTTTGGCGCGGGAGCTCAGGGCCCGGGGCGCCGAGGTGGTGATGATCTCGCCGCCGGATGACTACGGCGAGCGGCTGCGGGCGGCGGGGTTTACCTGGGAACCGTTGCCCATGGAGCGGCGGAGCTTGAATCCGGTTCGGGAGTTGGCGGTTTTGTCGCGCATCGCCCGGGTGTACGGGCGCGAGCGGCCGGATGTGGCCCATCACTTCACGATCAAGTGCGTGGTCTACGGCGGCGTTGCGGCCGCGGTCACCCGGGTGCCGGCGCGGGTGAACGCCGTGGCCGGGATGGGCTACGTGTTTACGAGCGGGGCGCTCAAGGCGCGGATGCTAAGGCCGCTTGTGCGTCGGCTTATGCGCCTTGTGCTCACGAGCCCGCACTCTCTGGTCGTTTTGCAAAACGAAGATGACGCCCGGGCGCTAAAGGGCGCGGGGCTCGCGGATTCGCGCTCGATTCGCCTGATCAGGGGCTCGGGGGTAAATACCCGCCGGTTTCACCCTCGCGGCGATGCGGTGCTGTCCAGTCAGGCGCCGCGGGTGGTTTTGGCGGCGCGGCTGCTTTGGGATAAAGGCATCGCCGAGTACGTGGAGGCGGCGCGAAAGCTCCGCGCGGCGGGCTTGCCGATCCGGTTTTTGCTCGCGGGCTCGCCAGACCCCGGGAACCCCGCGTCGATCCCGCAGGCCCAGCTGGACGAATGGACTCGCGAGGGTGTGCTCGAGCCGCTCGGGCAGGTCGAGGATATGGTGGAGCTCTGGGCAGGGGCTGATATCGCCGTGCTCCCGAGCTACCGCGAGGGGCTCCCCAAGGGGCTCATCGAGGCGGGGGCCTGTGGGTTGCCGCTGGTGACCACCGACGTGCCGGGATGCCGAGAGGTGGTGCGGCACGAAAAGGACGGCCTCATCGTCCCCCCGCGCGACGGAGCGGCGCTGGCGGCGGCGATACGCCGGCTATGCGAAAGGCCGGAGTGGGCGCGGGCGCTCGGCCAGGCGGCTCGAAAGCGGGCGCTTAGCGAGTTCGACGAGGCGATCGTCATCAACGAGACGCTGAAGGTCTACCACGAGCTTTTGCCGGCGGGAACGCTCCTCTCGGATGCGCATGGTGATTCGCCAGGGCTCGGCGACAAAAAGCCGGCGGCGGCCGCCACCCGGGACGAGAAAGCGGTCCTGAATTAGAAAGGCGGTCCGGAGGGCGCGCGCTCCGCGCGTCCGAGCTGGTGCACTCGCCTGTGGGTTGCGCTTTCGCGGCCGCCCGTCGGGCGGTGTTCTTCGTATAAACTGCCTGGGGCATGTGGTTATGAGTCACGAGCGCCACCGCCGGGTTGCGAGCAACCTCCTCATCATCGAGGAGGCGGCGCGCGCCGCCGACGCGCTTCGCGAGGCAGGCGTTACGGCCCTCGTGCTCAAGGGCTGTGCGATCGCTGGGGATATCGTGGCCATGGAGGAGCGCGACGTCGGCGATGTGGATCTCTTGGTTCGGCGCGGCGACTGGCGGCGGGCCGACGCGGCGCTTAAAGGACTCGGGGCGACGAGGTTTTCGCCTTCGCTGCGCGTCGTCGCAGGCCGCCTCCACCACGCGGGCGCTTATGTCACGCCGCGGGGGCGAAGCCTGGATGTTCACGTCGCCCTCGCCGATCCCTGGCGCTGGTCGGCGGACATCGAGGGCTGTTTCGCGCGGGCTCAGCGGTTTTCACTCGCCGGGCGCGAGGCTTATCGGCTCTGCGCCGAGGACCTGGTTTTGCACGCGGCGATAAATCAGGCCAAAGACGACTATTACGCGGCGGGCGCGGTGGCGCGCGACGTCCAGGCGGTGGTCGACCGGCTCGAGCCAAGCTGGGAAACCATTGTGGAGCGCGCCGGCGCGTGGCGGTGCCGCGTGGCGCTTTACACAACGCTGGAGTACGCGCGGCGGCGCCGGTCGGTAACAGTGCCCGAATCGGTGCTCTCGGCGCTGCGTCCGCCGCTGTGGCGGCGGCGGGCGCTGGATGCGGTCATCGACATCGATCGGCCGAGGCCCTACCGCTTCGATAATCATCCGCGGCGGCTCCGCCAGCTCCTCGTCGCGCCCCTCGCCACTGACGATCCGACGTACTTTCCGCGCCGGGCCGCCGCGCACGTGCTCGTCGGCGCCGTCGATGGACTGCTCGCGCCGGCGACGGTGGCACTACGGGCTCTCTCCCAGAGGCGGGCCTCCGTTACTCGCTGAGCCAATACTGTCTCGCTTGCCGGACGGATGGCGCCCCACCCGAGCGCGTGCGCAACTTCACCCGCAGCAGAACCGCGTCCCTCACCTGCTAGGCCCCCAACCTCGAAGCGAGCCACTCTAAGATGCGGGGGAAACGACCGGCTCATCGAGGAGCCTGCCGCCCTCGAGCTCGATGATCTGGTCGCAGGCGGTGACGGTCTTGAGGCGGTGGGCGATCATGACGAGCGTGGTGTGCTTGGCGATGGCGTCGATGGCTTCGAGGACCGTGTCCTCGGTGCCGCCGTCGAGGGCAGAGGTGGCTTCGTCGAAGACGAGGACGGCCGGCTCGTGATAAAGCGCGCGCGCGATGCCGATGCGCTGGCGCTGGCCGCCTGACAGACGCACGCCGCGTTCGCCCACGACGGTGTCGTAGCCCTTGGGCATGTCGTCACTGATGAAGTCGTACACCTGCGCCAATTTCGGACGACCTGGTCGCGGTCGATGGCTCCGGGGGCCACGCCTAGCGCGATGTTCTCGGCGACGCTGCTGTCGGTTAGAAAAATATCCTGCGGGACGTAGCCTAGGCAGCCCTGCCACGCGCGCAGGTTCGCCGCGGTGATCGGCGTCCCGTCGACGACAATCTCGCCCTCGATGGGCCGAAGGAGCCCGAGGAGCACGTCTACGAGCGTGGTCTTGCCGGCGCCGGTGGTGCCGATGATGCCGAGCGAGCTGCCTACCGGGATCTCGAAGCTGATGCCCTCGAGCGCGGGCCTTTCGCTAGTCGGCTAGTGGTAGGAGACGCCCTCGAGGGCGATCGCGCGCTCGGGCACGATTTCTGCGAGCGCGGTGCGCTGCCGTAGGTCGTCGTGGATGCCGTCGACAGCGGCGCCGGCGAAGCGGAGCTTGGCGGCGCCTTGGTAGCCCCTTTGCGCGGCGGGAAGCAGCCGGTAGGCGGCGAAGGCGTAGACGCCGAGGATCGGCAAGAGCTCGCCGAAGGCCGCCGGGCCCCCGCGCGCGGCGAGGAGGGCCAGGGTGATCGCGATGATGCCGCTGAACGCGACCGCCTCGATGGCAAACCGCGGCACCTGGGCGGTCGTCTGGTTGGTCGCTTGCGTTCGCGCCTGGCGCATCGACGGGCGGTGAAAGCGCTTTAGGTACGCGTGTTCGCGGCCGAGGAGCTTGATGTCTTTAATGCCGCCGAGCGCTTCGCCGGCGGCTTCGAAGCGCTCTCTGTTGGCCCGCACGCGCTCGCGGCCCACGCGGCTAAGCACGCCGCGGACGCAGAGGTAAATCAGCCCGTAGGCGCCGCCCACGACGAGGGCGACGCCAGCGGCGAGGATGGGGTCGATCACGACCATGAGGGCGACGAGGCCGAGCGCGACGACGCTGTAGGCGACCATCATCATGCCGGGCCGGAAGACGTTGAGAATCACCTGGTCGACCTCGGAGAGGATGCTTTTGGCCATGTCGCCGCTGTGGCGGTTTAGGAAGTATTCGTAGGGCTGGCGGAGGTAGGTCTCGAGGAGGCGCTCGGAGAGGGTGTGGCGGCGCATCTCGATGAAGCGGTTCATCGCGTAGTGGGTGAGGATGCGGAAAGCCGCACCCACGACGATCAGCGAAAACGAGGCGGCGCCGAGGGCGAATAGGAAGGCGTCTACGGATTCGAACCCGAAGGCGTCGTAGGCCCAGGCGAGCGCGCGGTTTTCCTGGATGGTCTCGGGGTTTCCGAGCACGCTCAGAAACGGCATCACCGAGGCCACGCCGGCGGTCTCGAGCGCGGCCATCACGATCACCATCGCGAGGACGAGGGCGCCGCGGCGCTTTTCGCGCCGGGTTAGGAGAAAGAGGACATTCTTGAGCACGGGCTATCCGCTCGGTCGAACCCGGGGCGGCGGCGCGGCATCCGGCAACGAGGGTGACCCCGACCCCGCGCTAGCACAATGGTGCGTGGGCGCGGTCACCGCCGCGCCGGGGCAAGGCCGCGGAATCGTAGTCATGCCGAGATACGCCATGGAATTATGGGCCTGCTAGCCGCGCAAGGTGCCGGCCTGGCTCGCTCTCACCGACCGGCGCGCCCCCCGGCTGTGACGCCGGTGGCCTCGAGCCAGGTCGTGCAAGCCGTGGTTCCTCGGGCGCTTACGCTGCGCACCCTGTAGACGGCGCCGGGCTTGCGCACGGCGTCAAGCCCGCGCCAAACACGATTATCGAGAAGGGGCTTCCCGGGCCGGGTCTTCTAGCCCAGCTCGCCGTCGCGAAGTACAAGGATCACCTGCCGCGCCACCCTACCGTTGCCCTGGTCGCACGGTTCGCCCTTGATTCGACGTCCCCAAAGCCGCCTATGCGGTAAACCGCAGCTGGGCGCCTAAGTTAGGATCCGAGTCGGTCCAAAAGCCTGGCGCTCCCCGATTCTTATTGCTTTCACGGCCTTCTAGAAATTCACTTTAACATTTGACAAGCACCCGCTTCACAGCTTCAGTTTGCCTTGTTATCGTAGGCTTAGCGCCATGAACAGCTCCAACGCCGGCACCGCTGCTCACCCTCGGCCATGCTATAAAATTGAAAATCTTAAATGAAGGCATCTAAGTAGCCCGGCATCGGCACGGCCACACTCATAAACGCGTAGTGCACCGCCGTCGAGGTGCGATCACGCATTTGCTTATGGGACTCGATTACTGCCTTGGCAAGCTTATTCCACTCAAACGGGGTGGCGCTACGATTCTAGTGCACCGCCGTCAAGGTACGATCAAGCATTCGTTTATGCGAATCGATTATTGCCTTGGCGGGCTTCGCCCACTCAAACGACGTGGGGTTGGAGTTCCACTCGCGGAAGAAGGCGGCGAGGTGCTCTCGCAGTGCTCGCTTCGAGCGGAAGCCGGTAATCGCCAAAGACCGCGTGCCAAGGTCCAGCCGCTCTGCAATCGCTACCGCCCGCTCCCCATCCGCGCTCAACAGGTTTTCTCCGGCTCGCCGCACCAGTCCAGCCGGCGCGGACGGTCGAGCAACGATGGATTTCAATTCTTGGCGCTGTGTAGGCGTGAGACTCAGCGGATGCGCTTACTTCATGCCCCGTTAGATCATGTTTCTGATCCCACGTCAACGGCAGTGCACTAGTGTGTGGCGCGAAGTAACTGCGCGAAAAGCTATTGGCTCGACATCGATTCCAGCGTCGCGTGCTGAGAGAGCGATTTGCCGCATTGCCGACGGACGCAAATACGAACGCTAAATAACAATATCGGGTAGTCAGCGTAAATATATTGATGCTGCCGCCGCCCAGCCACGACAGAAAATATCGACAATTTCAGTCGATGCGACTCTGAATTATACCATACAATAGCACAAGGCATCGATCTGCACCTGCAGCGCTGAGCAATGTGTTGGCACACAAATCGGGGGCATTGATGAGGAAGAAAGAGTGCTCTAAACATCCAGGTGCTATGGGCAGGGTGTCGTTAATACTGCCTTTTCTGCTTGCCGGGGCAGCATGCGGCACAGGCGGGGCACAATCGAAGGCGGCAGTAGAGCCAGCTGGCGGCCCAGAGTCCGGGAAGATTGCGCAAGGCAATTATACGCTGCATGCCCCGGTGGACTATCCGCTTC
>SLNH01000283.1 GCA_007133195.1 Nannocystineae bacterium
CAGGACGTCGCCGCGGAGGGCATCCCCGACGAGGTGGCCACCCGTCACCTCGCCACCATCACGGCGATCGCCCTGGCGATCGCGGCGGCGATGGCGCCGATCCTGGGAGCGATCACCGATTTCATCGCGGCCAAAAAACGGCTGCTCGGGACGTTCGCCGGTCTGGGCGTCGCCAGCGTCGGCGGCCTGTATTTCGTGGGACGGGGGGACACCACCCTCGCGTCGCTTTTGTTCATCGGCGCGAACATCGGCGCGAACGCGTCAGTCATTTTCTACGACGCGCTGCTCCCCCACATCGCGCGCGAGGGCGAGATGGATCGCGTCTCGTCCGCGGGCTTCGCCATCGGCTATCTCGGCGCGTCGGCGATCTTGGGGCTCACGCTGATCGTCATTCTGCAACCGGGCTGGTTCGGCTTCGCGGAGGACAGCACGATGCCCGTTCGCCTCGCCTTCATCGGCGTCGCGCTGTGGTGGGGCCTGTTTACGATCCCGCTGCTCCGAAGAGTCACTGAGCCGCCGCCGAAGGTCGACGACCCGGAGATCGGCGTGCGGCGCGCGACGTCTCTCGGCCTGCGGGATATCGCGGCCACGCTGCGCGCGCTCAGGCGCTACCCGCACGCGTTCTTCTTTCTCATCGCGTTTTTCGTCTACAACGACGGCGTCGGGACCATCATCCGCATGGCGGGCGCGTACGGGCGCGAGATCGGCCTCGAACAGGGCGTCTTGCTGGGCGCGATCATCCTGGTCCAAATCGTCGCGATCCCGTTCACCTTCCTGTTCGGCATCATCGCCGGGCGGATCGGCACCAAGCCGACGCTCTTCATCGGCCTGTTCGTCTACATGACGATCAGCGTGCTCGCTTACTTCATGACGACGGCGAGCCACTTTTTCGCTGTGGCCTTCATGGTGGGCATGGTCCAGGGCGGGACGCAGGCGCTGTCGCGCTCGCTGTTCGCGAGCATGATCCCGCGCTACGAATCGGGCCGCTTTTTCGGTTTTTTTGCGGTCTTCGAGCGCTTCTCGGGGCTGCTCGGGCCGACCGTGTTCGCGCTCGTGGGACTCACCGCCGACACGAGCCGTCCGGCGATCCTGTCCATCATCGGGTTTTTCGTGATCGGCGCGGTCCTTCTCGTCTTCGTCAACGTGGGCGAAGGACGCCGCGCGGCCCGCCTCGCCGAGGACGAATTCCGCGCTCGTGACTCGACCCAGGCGTCATGATCGCTCGGGACGGCGAAGCTTGGGATTCCAGGGGCGCTCCAGGCGGCGTGTGCTATTGAGAAACATCCCCTAAACTCTTGTCGAGCCATGATCGTCAAGCGCGCCGATCTCGAGGCCCGCCTCGCCGACATCGAGGCGCAGGTGACCGACCCCCGCGCGGGAGTGTGGGGGCCAAACACGCTCACCTGGCGCCTCGATCGCGATCTCATCAACTTCGCGGGCGGAGGCAGGGCCGCCCTGCTCCAGCTCGCCCACCCGTTCGTGGCGCAGGCGATAGACGACCACTCCGCCGCGCCGCGCGATCCGCAGACGCGGTTCCGGCGCACGTTCGAACAGGTGTTCGCCATGACCTTCGGCGACCTGGACCACGCGTTTTCCGCAGCGCGCCGGGTACACGGTGTTCACGCGCGCGTGGGCGGCCGCCTGCGCGAGCGCGCCGGTGCGCACGCGCGGGGCACGCGCTACGCCGCGAACGACGCGGCCGCGCTGTTTTGGGTCCGCGCGACCCTGATCGACACCGTCATCGTCGTCCACGACCGGCTCGGGGGCGGCCTCACGGCCGCGGACAAGGAGCGCTACTACCAGGAGTCCAAGCGCGGCGCGGCGCTCTTCGGCATCCCGAAAAGCGAGATCCCGCCGGACTACGCCGCGTTTCGCGCCTACGTTCGCGGCCGCCTCGCCGACGGGACCGTCGCGGTCACCGAGGCGGCGAGAGCCATCGCAAACGCGCTGCTCACGCCGCCCACGCCCGCGCTCGCCCCGGCCATGCGGCTGTACCGCGCCGTCACGGCCGGCCTGCTCCCCGCCTCGGTGCGCCGAGATTTCGGCTTTCGGTTCGGCGCCGCCGAGCGGCTGTCGTTTCGCGCCGCCGCCGGCGCGCTCGCCGCCGCCCATCGCGTCACCCCCGAACGGGCGCTGCGCGCGCCGGCCTATGGCCAGGCCGCTCGCCGCGTGGGACAAGACGACGGCGGCCTCCTCGCGCGCGCCGTGGAGCGCGCGCTCGCGAGGCTGGCGTTTTGGCCCGACGTCCCCACCGGGTAGCCAGCGCGACCTAGCGGGTGGCGAGCTCGTCGGCGTCGTCTAAGGTCGGCGCCGCCGCCGGAATGCTGTCAAGCGCCCGGCGGGCCCGCTGTACGCAGCGCTGCACGGAATCCACGTTGGACCGGTCGAAAAACAGCGGCGTGTTCTTGGCGATCTGGTGCTCGATATCGGTCAGGCGGTCGCGCTCGTGCATGATATCGACGAACAGCTCGATCATCGCCTCGGTGCCACGATTGAGCTCGCCGCGGCAAAATTGCCCGTAGCGCCCCCGGGGGTTGGGCAGGATCGCCGAGAAGAACGCCGCCTCCACGGGGTTGAGCTCGCTCGCGTGCTTGCCGAAGTAGTGTTCCGCCGCCTCCCCGATCCCGTAGATGCCGGGACCGAACTCGATCGCGTTCACATAGATCTCCATGATGCGATCCTTGCTGAGCTCGGTCTCCACGTGCCAGGTGAGGAACAGCTCCTGGAGTTTGCGCGCCAGGGTCTTTTCGTGCCCGAGCAAGACGTTTTTCACCATCTGCATCGTGATCGAGGAGGCGCCGTAACGGAAGTAGCCGGCCTCCAGGTTGCGAATCAGGGCTTCGCGGAATTGGCTGCGCACGTAACCGTCGTGCCCGTAGAAGTTCGAGTCCTCCGTCGTCATCAGCGCGTTGACCAGGTGCTCGGAGACCTCGTCGATCGGCACGAAGCTCGGGTTGTCCGGCCCCACGACGACCCTTCGCGCGTCGCTCTCCGTGAGCTGCGCGTCGTACGAAAACTGGCGCCACAGGCGCGCGGCGTGCATTTGTGGCGGTGCGCTCTTCACGCGGCATCCGCCGATGCCGACCTCCCCTTCGAGCACCGTGGCCCGCGCGTGCTCGAGGTCCACATCGACAGACAGCTCCGCCGTAAACTCGCCACCGAGCTCGAAGTCGCGAAGCTCGGGCACGAGCGCCGCGGGAATCGACGCGAGCACCTCATCACAGCCGACCGGCGAGACCGCCAGCCTCGCGCCGGCGCGCGGCCTGCGGCGCACCCGCGTTTCGATCGGGTTTACGCCGCCCGGCAGCCACACGAAGCCCTCGAGCTCGTACTCCACGCCCCCGACCTCCACGGCGGCATCGTCGACCGAGAGAGCGCGCGTCACGCGATCGAGCTCGCCGCCCACGCGCGCGCTGGCCTCGATGCCCTCGAGCGGCTCCGCGGCCAGCATCGGGTGCGCCACGGTGAGCCCTTCGACCGCGACGTCGCCGCGAAACGAGGCCCGCTGGGGCCCGAGCTCGAGCCTGAGCGAAGCCCCCAGCGCGGTCTCCGACGGATTTCGAATCGGCGCGTCGCCGATGACGTGCGCGACCCGATCGAGCGTAAACCGCTCGGCATCGACGGCGAGCTCGCCCTCGCCGCGGGCCGCGTCGAACCAACCCTCGGCCGACCAAAGCGGCTCCGCCGCGCCGCCGTAGCTCCCCTCGAGCTTGATATCGAGCTCGCCCGGCGCGCCGCGGGTGCCGAGCTCCCCGCGAATGTCCGTGAGCTCGAGCCCACCCCCGAGCGAGATGCGGCCCTCGGACAGGGAGACCTCCGCGGTCCCCAAGAGATCGTCCGCGGCGCCGGTGATGCGCACTTCCTCCGCGCTCGCTGTCGGCCCCGCGCGCGCGACGACGTCGATGTAGCCCACCGTGAGCTCCGCGCCGTTTTCCCAGTCGAGCTCGGCGCCGACATCCCGAGCGGAAATGACGACGCCGGTCTCCTCATCGCTGAGCCGAAGCCGTCCGCCCGTCACGCTCACGGTTCCCAGGCTCAGGCCACCCAGAGCGCCGGCCCCGCCCGGGCTCGCCGCATCCCCGTCGCCCTCCCCGACCACGCCCTCGGCGAGCTCCGCCACGAGCTCGTAGGTCTCATCGCCGCCCGCGGCGGTGCGCTCGAGCTCTGTTTCTGGCTCGGCGAGCGACAGAGCCTCGATCTCCGGGCTTCCGCGCAGGGCGCTCGAGAGCGCAAAGTGCACGTCCATCCGCGCGGCAGTGGCGAGCGGCTTGCTCCCCTTTTCACCGCGAACCTCCAGGTCCTTGAGAGTCACGACCCCCATCCCGGCTTCGACGGCGCCCACGCGTAGCTCCTTGCCGAGGCGGGCCTCGAGCTCCGGCAACACGTGCTTCGTCACCGCCCATTCGCCCAGGCGGTCGGAAAACACGAGCAAGAGCACCGCGACGAGCCCGACGACCCCGAGCCCGACACCTGCGCCGATGCCGATAACGCGCCACACGATCGCTGAGGATACTACAGTGGTGCCGCGGGCGGGGAGGGGCCGCGCCTCGGGCCAGGCCCGCGACCAAGCTCACCAGGCCGCCCCCGCGCACCGGCCCCTGTTAAAACGGCGCCTGCGCCCGCCCGCGCGGTCAACCGGCCGACAGAAAGTCCAAAAGAACCGCGGCGAGCGCCTCGGGCCGGTGGCGCTGCATCATATGGCCGGCGCCGGGCAAGGCCACGCGCCGGGCGTCTTTGAAGCTCTCCGTTCGGCGGCGAAGGTCGGCGTCGGGGATCCCGAGCTCGGACTCCTCGCCGTCCACGAGGAGCGTGGGACAGGCCACCGCCTCCCACAGCTGCACGGCCAGATCGACGCGGAACGGATAGGGGCCCGTCGTCGTGTGCAGGGGGTCGTGCTTAAAGCGATACCGCCCGGAATCCAGCCTCGTGGTGCTGCGGCTCGCCAGCTCGAGCGCGTAGTCGCGGCCGATGCGCGGATCGCGCGAGCGCAGGGCCTCGGCCGCGTCGTCCAGCGTCGCGTAGGACGAGGGGGCGCGGCTCAGCCCGCGCCGCCAGCCCGAAATCCACCGGCGGACCCGCTCGGGCATCGGCGTATCCGGCTCGGGTGGCCCGAGCCCCTCGAGGAGCGCGAGGCGCTGGATCGCGGCGGGAAAGCTGCCCGCGTAGTAACCGGCGATGGTCCCGCCCATGGAATGGCCGACCAGCGAGACGCGCTCGCGGCCGAGGGTCCGGATGATCTCGTGGAGGTCAGCGACGTAATCGAAAAAGTGGTAGTAGCCCCCGGCGCCGACGCGATCGGAGTCGCCGTGTCCGCGCATGTCTGGCGCCACCACGTGAAACGCGCCGGCGAGGCCGGCGGAAACCACGCGCTCGAATCCCCAGGCGTTGTCGAGGAAGCCGTGGATCAAGACGACAGTGTGGTCGCGCTGACTCGCCGGCTCGTCCCATTCGAGCACGTGGTAGGTGAGCCCCGTTCCGAGCGGGATGTGCCGCGAGGTTGGCTCTGTGCGCTCTCGGTGACCGATGTCTGCGGGCATCGAGCAACACGATCGCACGGGCGGTGCCGGGCACGCGAGCCGGCGCGGGCCTTGCGGCTCGGAGTGTTGCTGAGGAGGAATCAGCGGGGCTACAATGCTGCCATGAGCGAGCTCAGCACCTACACGGGAGGATGTCACTGCGGGCAGGTTCGATACGAAGTCCAGCTCGACTTGTCTCAGCCGGTGATCGCCTGCAACTGCTCGATGTGTAAGCGAATGGGCTCCCTCCTCGCGTTCGCCCCGGATGATCAGTTCACGCTGCTATCGGGGGAGGACGTGCTCAGCGACTACCAGTTCAATAAGAACGTCATCCACCACCTGTTTTGCTCGAACTGCGGAATCCGCTCGTTCGCGCACGGGGTGAGGCCCGACGGGTCGGAGATGGTCGCCGTCAACGCGCGCTGCCTCGACGACGTCGAGCCCGGCGAGCTCAA
>SLNH01000201.1 GCA_007133195.1 Nannocystineae bacterium
ACCGAGATCGAGATCGTTCCGGACAGCGCGACCATTCCGGTGGGTGAGTACGCGGGCGACCAGTTCGGCCGCGCCATCGGCCGGGCGCCAGCGATGCGGCGGCTTTTCGGCCTGCTCGAGCGCGTGGCGGCCACGGACACCACTGTATTGCTCGAAGGCGAGACAGGCACCGGGAAGGAGGCGCTCGCCGAAGCGGTCCACCGAAACAGCCCGCGCGCGGGCGGTCCCTATGTGGTGGTGGACTGCGCCTCGATCCCGCGCGAGCTCATCGGGTCCGAGCTTTTCGGGCACGTCAAGGGGGCCTACACCGGCGCGGTGAGCGACAAAGACGGGCTCATCCTCGCCGCCCACGGCGGGACGCTGTTCCTCGACGAGATCGGCGAGCTCGAGCTGGATCTTCAGCCTCAGTTGCTTCGCGTCCTCGAGACCCACGAGGTGAGACGCATCGGCGATCAGCAAACTCGGCGCTCCAACATCCGGGTGGTGGCCGCCACGAACCGATCGCTGCAGAAGCTGGTCGACGAGGGGAAATTCCGCGAGGACCTCTACTACCGACTGGCCGTGGTCAAGGCCGACGTCCCGCCGCTTCGCCAACGCGTCGAAGACATCCCCGTGATCGCGCGCCACTTCGCCGAGGCGCTCGGCCACGCGCCCATGGCGCTGTCGGGAGAGCTCGAAGCCGAGCTCGTTGCGCACGATTGGCCGGGCAACGTGCGCGAGCTCCGCAATGTCGTCGAGCGGGCGCTGTCGCTCGGCCACGCGGGCCTCGGCCAAGACGCGAGCCTCGCCGGGGACGCGCCCGCGGAGGCCAGAGCCGAGTCTTCACCGTCGCCGAGCTCCGGTCCGGATCCGCAGGAGGTGTTGGAGCTCCCGTTCAAGGAGGCGAAAAACCAGCTCATCGAGCGGTTCGAGCGCGAGTATCTCACCGAGCTGTTGCGCCGCCACCGGGGCAACATCTCGCGGGCGGCGGCCGAGGCCGGTATCGACCGCAATTACATCCATCGGCTGGTGAAAAAGTACGACATCGCCGTGGATCGGGGCTGAGCACCCGGCGCGAGCCGTCACCGCGCCGGGCGGGTGCATCGCGCTGCGCTCTAATTCGGCGACGCGAGCGACTTTGGCGCGGGCGGCGGGCCGTCACGGCGCGCCGGGGCGGTGTCAGGGGCGCTGGCTTCGTCTAAGAACTCCGGCTCACAGCCCGCGCCATCGGAATTGTCACGACACGAATCCAGTCCCTCGAGGTCGGTGGGAATGCAAATGCCCTGGTCCTCGGCCACCGACGAGGGCTCCCCGATGAGTGACTCCAGCCAGCCGCTCAAGTAGCGGCACTCGTAACCGTCGGCTCCCGGGCCGCCGTCCTCCGCGCACGGCTGGCCGTCGAACTCGCCGGTGGGCTCGCAAAAGAAGGTACACGCCCAAACGCCCTGTCCCACAGGAAGCCAGCACCCGTGGCCCCCCTGGCACCCGTTAATGAAAGGAACGCCCGAGGCTGCCATGACGCATTCCGATCCCTGCCCGCGGTCGCCGGCGTCATCGGCGACGTTGAGACACACGCCCTCTTCGTAATCGACGTGGAGGTAGCACGCCCCGGCCCGGCCGTTATCGCCGTCGTCTCCGTTATCGCCGTTATCGCCGTTGTCTCCGTCGTCGCCGCCGTCGCCGCCGTCGCCATTTTCGCCGTTATCGCCGTTATCGCCGTCGGCCCCGTCGTCTCCGTTGTCGCCGCTGTCGCCGTCGCCGGCGTGCTCGAACTCGCAATCCTGCTCGACGACGTCGCAGGTCTTCGCGCATAACCCGACGGCGTCGCCAAAGAAGTTGCCGACCTGCACGCACACCCCATCGCTCTCCTCGCAGATGCTCGGCACGCGCACGTCGCAGATCGGCGTGCACTCGCCACTCGCGCAGGAAAGCCCCGCCTCGCAGTTGTCGTACCCGTCGCCGTCCTCGGGCTCGCCCACGAAACCACAGGCCTCGCCCACCGAGGCGTCACCCTCGGGCACGCAGTCCGGGCGGGAGATGAGCGGCTCCTCCGACTCGACTCGCTGCGCGCACTTTTCCCCGGACTCGCAACCCGTCTGCTCGATCGGATCGCAGTCCACGCCGCCGCCTTCGGCGTCCGGCCCGAGATCGATGGCGTCATCGCCGCTTCCGCAGGCGGCGGCCAATAGCGCCGCCAGCGCGAAGCCCGCGCTACCTCGCTTGATCATCAAGCCTCCTCGTCGAAGGGCGCAGTGCCTCCGTCGCCAGCAAAAAAACGGTTTCGAGCGATCGTGTCACGGCGTGATCGTGACGCTTCCAGGTTCCAGCGTGCCCTGCGAGCTGCTGCCGCCGGCAGACAGGCCCACGGCGAGCCCCGCCGCACCGAGCGCCGCCGCGCCGGCTCCGATGACATACCAGCGCCGGAACCACGGCGTGCTGCCCGGACGCGCGCCCGCTCCCGTGGGGCTCACCGGAATCGCAAGGGGAGAGTTGGGCGCGCCGACGCGGCCGATCGGTTGCCCGCGGGCGTCGCGCGCCTCGACGTAGTACTCGAGGACCCACCGCTCGTTCGATGCCGGAAGCGTGAAACTGACCGCCCACTCGTCGTGCTCGGTGCGACGCACAGGCGCCCTGCGAAACCGCGCGTCACCCCGCTCCCGCCAGGCGATCGCCATCTCCACGATCTCGCCGGCGCCCCGGCCCACCGCGACCTCGAACTCGGCGATCCCCGCGGACTGCGCCGAGGTCGGCGCGGCGTGGACGAGCTCGGCGAACGTATCGTCTCGCGCGCGCTGACGCGCCTCCTCGAACGCCTCGCGGATCTTCGGCGAGCCCGTGTCCTCGCTCAGCTGATAGTAGGGGTCGATCGCCAATAGCTCGACAAACGCCGCCGCCGCCGCGTCTTCTCTACCGAGGATGAAGTGGCTAAGGCCCGCGATCTCGAGCGCCGCGAGCTGGTGCGCGCTCGTGATCTCGGGATCGGAGAGCGCAGCCTCGGCCGCCTCCAGCGCCTCCTCGTAGGACAGGTCGTCGTAGGCCTCCTCGGCGCGCTCGACCAGCTCCGAGGCGGTGAGCTCGGCGAGGTCGTCCGCGTGAGCGAGCGTTGCGAGCAGCGATGCGAACACTGTCGCGACGGCCGCCGCTGGTAGGTTGCACCTCATCGCGTCACCCAGAATAGGCCATCGTCGCCGGTGATGACGAGATCTCGCGCGGCGAGGGCGCCGCCTAGATCGTCCAAGGCGATGCGCTCGCCGCCCTGCGAGATCGGCGCCGCCTCGGCGAATCGGCCGTCGCCGTCGCCGGTCCACACGATGATGTCATCGCCTCCGGGCGGCGCGATCAAAAGATCGTCGATGCAGTCGCCGTCCCAGTCGGCGGCGGCGATATCGACGGCGTCCGCGCCACCGCCGCCGGGCAGCGTGAGCTCGGCGCGATCCTCGAGGCGCCCGTCGCCCCGGTTGACCAAGTGAAGGACGCCTTCCTGCGCGGCGACCGCAGCGTCAGCCGGCGCACCGGGCGCCCCGAGCGCGACCACCTGCCGCGCGCGGTACTCGACCTCGGGCACGGCGCCTTCGGCCACCACGAAGGTGCCGGGCGCGTCGGAATCGGCGGTGAGAAGCACGAGGGGCGCACCGGACTCCGCGCCTTGCCCCACCAGGATGTCGAGCGCGCCGTCGCCCGAGAAGTCGGCCACAGCGATCCCGGTGACGTCCGAAACCGCGCCCTGCGGAATCGCATCCGAATTTCTGGCCAGCCCGCCGCTCCCATCGTTTTCGAACACATCGAGGGCGTCGCCGCCGCCGGCCACGACGTCGATCGCGCCGTCGCCCGACAGATCGCCCGCCGCGATGGCCACCACCTCGCCGCTGGGCGAGTCCAAAAATTCGGCCACATCGTCCCGGGTGAAACCTCCCCGCGCCCCGCTCCACACCTCGAGCCCCCGCTCGGACGCGAGCAAGACCTCGTCCCGGCAGTCTTGGGTGACGTCTGCCGCGGCGAGCGCCCGCGGCTCGGCCGGCGGGTCGGGGAGCGGCGCGCCAACGTCTTCGAGCGCCCCGCCGGCGGGTGCCCACAGGCCGGCCTGTCCCGGCGCGAGCGCGAGCAGGACGTCCTCCCGCAGACCGCGGACGACCACCGCCACATCGGCCGCCGCGCCGGCCGCTTCGTAGACCTCGACATCCCCCAGCTCGGCCGCCGCGCACCCGTCGAGCCGGAGCGAGGCGTCGCCCTCGCCGAAGCCGAGCGCGCGCTGCGCACGGGCTACCTCGCGCCCCCGCAGGTAGCCGCGCGCCGTCGCCACGGCCTCGTCTGCCCGCCCTGGATCGACGGCCAGGGTCTGCGGAAGCTCCACCTCTTGGAGCGGATAGCGGCGGGCGAACTCGCCGCCTTCCGGGGCGCGATCGGCGATCGACAGGCACATGGCGTCGAGCTCGGCCGGCGACTCCAGATCGCCCGCGATCTCGAGGATCAGCGCGCCGTCTGTGCAGCTGGCCGCGAGGAGCGCGGTCAAGCCGAGCGCGCGCCCAAAAGGTGCGGCGTCCCGCCGGCGCTGCGGCGTGGTGACGCGACCACCCGAAGCTTTGGGCGCCTCGGAGGCCACGGGCACCGTGCACGCGGGACTGGCGGCATCGCGAGCGCTTGGAGCGCGCGAAGGAGCAGCGGCGCGACACATACGGCGCCGGCACGATGGCATACCCCCGCGCGCGGGCAAAGTCGCCAAGTCTCGTGGGTCAAAGGTCGCCGTCATAGCTCTGCCGCTTGCGCGCGCGCCGCCACCATCGCATAAGGCTCGACCGGTAGACCGCTTCGCGACCTGAGCGAATCACGCTCGGCCTCGAATGGAAAATGCTATGGTTCCGCCGTGTCCGGGGGGACCGGCATTCCCTTCGGGGGGTATCACCTCGTCAAGCGTATCGCGCGAGGCGGCATGGCCGAGGTTTTTCTCGCCCGCCAGCGCGGCCCCGAGGGCTTCGATCGGATCGTTGCGCTCAAGCGCATCCTCCCCCACCTCGTGGATTCGGCGGAATTCGTCGATATGTTCCTCCACGAGGCGAAGCTCGCGGCGCGCCTGTCACACGCCAACATCGTCCACATCTACGACTTCGGCAAGGTCGACGAGCAGTACTTCATCGCGATGGAGTTCGTGGACGGCTGCCACGCCGGCGCGCTCATCAAACGGGCGGCGCATGCCCCCATGCCGCCCGCGCTCGTCGCCCGGGTCGGCGCCGACGCGTGCGCGGGGCTTCATCATGCGCACCAGCTCCGCGGCTCGAGCGGCAGGCCGCTTCGGATCGTCCACCGCGACATCTCGCCGCCAAACCTGCTCGTGTCCTACGACGGCATGGTCAAGCTCGCCGATTTCGGGATCGCGAAGGCCGCCACCGCCGTGGACGCCACGCGGCCCGGGGTCGTCAAGGGGAAGTTCGGCTATGTGTCGCCCGAGCAGGCCGGCGGCGAGACCCTCGACGGCCGCTCGGACGTGTTTTCGCTCGGGCTCGTGCTCTACGAGCTTCTGTCCGGAAAGCCCGCGGTCGAGCGCAAGGCTCCGATGGATGCCATGCGGCAGATCCGCAAAGGAAAGGTGCCGCGGATCGAGAGCGCGCGCCCGGACGTTCCCACCGAGCTGGCCGAGGCGCTGGCCGAGGCGCTCGCGGTAAGCCCCCAAAAGCGGCCCACCGCGCTCGAGCTCGGCGCCGCGCTCGAGGGCTTCATCAAAAGCTCGCCAGAGCTCGGGACATCGCTCCAGCTCGCGTCGTGGATCGATGAGCACGGGCCCCGGCGCGAGCCCGTCACGGCGCTCGTAGGCACATCGGCTGGCGAGGGGACAGGGATGAGTCAGGGGCGGGGGGGCACGAGCGGCGACCCACGGCCGGGCACCGCCCAGGGCACCGCGCACAGAACCTCGGGTGGCACTGCGCACGGAACCTCGGGTGGCACCGCGCACGGAACCTCGGGTGGCACTGCGCACGGAACCTCGGGTGGCAC
>SLNH01000387.1 GCA_007133195.1 Nannocystineae bacterium
CGCGAGCCCCTGGGTTTTGCCCTCGAGCCCCTGGGTTTTGCCCTCGAGCCCCTGGGTTTTGCCCTCGAGCCCCTGGGTTTTGCCCGCGAGCCCCTAGGTTTTGCTTCCGCGGCCTGAGGTCGCCTCGTGATTCGTGGCGCCTGGCGCGCGGGTTAGGGCGCTTGTCACGCCCAGCGGCCGGCTCTCTTGGTGCTGTCTCTAGGTGTCGCGAAGGATGCGAGATGGCTGGATTTTCATGGGACTCTGCACCAGGGTGCCGAGCTCGTCCCAGGCGGCCTTAGGGAGCACGGCGTTCGAGTTATGGATTTGCCAGGCGACGAGTTCGTGGCTGGCTCCGTAATGCTTGGCAAGCTCTGTGATGGCGTCGCCGATTTCCGGAGCATTCTCGGCGGATCTGCCAGCGACGTCGCGCGGCACGAGGAGCTCCGCTTGAAAGGCCCGCGCGCGCACTTCGGCCGCCTCCGGAGCTCGCCCTCCGAGAACCTCCGCAAGCGGTAACGCGGTGCCCCGATCCAGCAGGAGGTGGCAGATCTCGTGCGCGAGCGTCGCGCGTTGCCTTCCCGTGCTGGGGCTTTGGGACTGGTTCTGGTTCAAGAACACGGTCGGCCCGTGCCTGGGTCCCCAGACGGAGACCGCGTCGATCTGGGACGTTCCGAGGTCCACCTCCTCGACGAAAACGCCCCACGACTCGAGAAGCTCATGCGGGTCGATGCGGGCGGCGTCTGCGCACAGCCGGCGTCGCAGCCACTCGGCCACCGCGTAGCCTTGCTCGTAAGACCGCGCCTCGCGCTCGAAGGGAGATTCTTGAAAGACCGCCCTCGTCATTTGATCGAGGTCGCGGCGCTCCGTGCGGGGCGTGTCGCGGACGCGGTCCAAGAGCGCCGCGAGTGCGCTTGAGGAGGAGATCGTGGCAGCCATTCGTGCGACCGCGACAACCTCGGTCACCTCGAAGCCGTCGTCCGCAAGTTCCCAATAGTCCGGATCCCATGCGCCCGAATCCAGGTCGCTTAAGGCATCCTCCTCGATGCTGGTGGCAATCGAGATGAAGCGGCGAGATCCAATATTTTCGCGCTCGTGCCATGCAGAGAGGGCAGCTCGCGCGCGCTCATCCGAAGGCAGCGGGTCCAACCGCTCGAGGATATGCGAAACCAGATCCTCGAGGGCCTTGAGGGTCTCGGCCCAGGGCAGGTAGCGCCCTCCGGAGCCACGCGCCTCGACGTATGCTTGTTGGCCCTGTTTGAGCACCCAAAGCTTCGGAAACCGCGCGCCCCGAAACGCCCGCGATAGATCATGGGCTTCCTCGAAGGCCCAAAGCTCTTCTTCTTCGTCCTCGGCTTGCTGGAGGGGGAGTTGGTCCCAGCGGCGGGGGCGGAAATGCGCAAGTCGTGCGGAGACGCATCGCTGAGCCCGAGCGGATCGATCTCTTCCCAGCGGAGGTAGGGCCAATACTGCGCAAGGTGTTCAGCAAGCTCAATGAGCGGCCAGGCCTCGCCCCCGTTTAGATCGCCGCTCTCGAGCTCCTCCCAAACGACCTCGTCGGCGATGGCCGCACCGATCCGGCCTCGAGTTACCTCGGCAGCTGTCCCGCGTTCCGGCGCGTCCTCAAAGTCGAGCCAAAATCGGAGCCCGGAGGGATCGCCTATCCCTTTAGCCACTTGCTGACCTCATTCCAGCAGCCGAGTGGCTCAGCACGCTCCATGACTTTGCGCTTGAGCTTCGCGGGGAGCTCGCGGAACCGGTCCGGAAGCTCGGGGAACCCGTGATACGAGCGCCCTGGATTCGTCGGCATGGCACGATAGATCACGCCATCTTTAACGGCGTAAATCCGTTGCGGATCGTCTTGACGCCAGCGAGCCGGGTAATACGGGATCCCTTCAGTCAGCAGTGCCTCGGCTTCTTCGTTGGTGAGATTGTTCGGGCACTTACCAACCATTTTCGCCCCCACTTGCACGAACCCCGCGTAATCGTGTTCCCAGTGGTGCCTTCGTTTCGGATGTTCGTCCGCTTCGTAGCGCCACATCTCGAGGTTGCCTCAGCCAGGCTGAATGCGCTGTGCCCGCCGACCCAAAGGCGGAGCGGCTTCGCGCCGACCGTCGGGCTTATCCGACCTGAGGACGCTGTACGCGGGAGCCGCGCGGTGCGGCCCCGGGCAGGCTCCGCCCATTTCGCTCCCACAGGGAGCGGCGGGGTGAGGAGACCGAGTTGTGCGAGGGGGCCATGCGGCCGGCAGATCCGGGCGGCGAGTGCCGCCGGCGGCTCGGCATCGGGGCCGGGGAAGGCAGGATCCCGAGGTCGAGTCCGCGCTAGCTGGTCACGCTATCCGGAGGGCGGGAGCGCTGTCAATGGCTTGAGGCAGGCGGGCCGCAGGCGCGTCTCGCGGGCGCGCGAAGCGGCTTCAGGCAGCGGACTCCGGTTCAGCGGTTACGGCCGGCGGTCGCCCCAGCGGCAGGCGGGGCCGGCAGAACTCCCGGCCGCTCGGCACCCTCGGCTCGGATGTGGTGGCCGCCCGGCGTCCAGAGCGACCGACGCGGCGAAGAAGATCGCCTCGAGCGACAACCATCGTTACGGGGTGCTCGACCGACCCAGCTGCGGTGCTGGGGAGTCGCGCGCGATCCCGCGGGGGGCCGGCCGGCTGAGGTCCCGACTGCCCGGCGCCGAGTTACGAGGCGTGTGGACGAGGAAGCGCGGCACCCCATCCAGCTCTGACGATGCTTGCCCCGAGCGTTCGCGTCAGGAAGGATGACGACCGAGTTGAAACTCTGCTACCTCGACGAAGCCGGCAATAGCGGCGACAACTTGCACGACCGACAGCAGCCTTTCTTCGTGCTCGGCGGTTTGATCGTCGTGAGCTCGAAGTGGCGTGAAGTCAATCGGGACGCCAAGGACGTCATTCGCAGGTCTGCGGAGCGTATCGAAGGGGAGATCCTGGCGGCGCTGGAGACCAGCGATGCTGCCTGCGCGCGTTGGGCGAAGCGCTTGCTGCGTAAAAAGAAGACCTGGGGATCGCTGACGCGGAAGGAGCGCTTCACGCTTCGGATGAAGATCGAAAATCGCCTCGAATTTAACTTCGAAGTGCATGCGGTCGACTTGATGCAGGGCCGGCGCGATTTCGAGGGAGTAACACTTCCTACGCGCATCGAGATCGCTAAGGAGCTACTCGATGTGGTGGAAATACATGACCTTGATGTGATCTTTGCGGCGCTCGATAAGAAGCGTCATTCCAAGAGGTACCGATGGCCCGATCCGCCGCAGAAGGTGACCTTCATGCTTCTCGTCGAGGCGTTTGAACGGTACCTGAAGGAGTGCGATGGGGAGCGTTTTGGGATGCTGATCGCCGATGAGAATTCGGACGGGCGGCTTCTGAAGGACAAGCTCAGCGAGTACCAGGAAGCGGGCACACCTTACCTTCTGGGACGGCCCATCCGGCGGATCATCGACTCAATCCACTTCGTGAGCAGCCACGACTCGGCGTGTATCCAGCTCAGCGACCTCTGCAATTACTTCATCTATCAGCGGCTCAAGAACCCGCCCAGGCGGTACGCCCAGCTTGAGCGCCGAGTGATGGAGCGCGTCTCGGCTCAGAAGCGCTTCCCTTAAAAAAGGGAGCGGCCGAGGCGCGCGAACGCGCTGGGGTCGCAGATAAGGAGCGGCCCACTCTCGGTCGCGATGCTATAGTCTACTCGGAACCGGAGCAAACCGCCACCGTCCCATGCAGCTACTCCAGGACATCGGGCAGGAGTTTGGTGAACAGGCTGGGTTCTCGCCGAATTCGGTAGAGACGCTATCGGTCGCCGAGGCACTCGGCAGTCACAGACTCGCTGGAGTCTCGGGAATTTTCGCCCTTTATGGGCAGGATCGGCAGCTCCTTTACCTGGGGTGCAGCAGCGACATGGGAGCTGAGCTGAAGAGACTCGCGGCGGGCGACGTGAGCGCGCGGCTCCAGCTCGCGCTGTGGCGCTCCAAGGAGCTCCTGGGGATTCAAGTCATTCCGGTTCCTCGCCAGGAACTGAAGAGGGTTTACGTAGGACTGCGGTCCATCTTGAAGGACCTCGATCAGCGCTTGCCGCTGAACGATAGCTAAGTGGCTGGCGGATGAGCGCCAACGGCCGCAAGGCTGCGGGCAGATCGCCGCGATAGCTCGACGCGGTCGGCGAGCAGTCCCCGGTCTACCCCCTTGCCTTCTCCTTGGCCGGGGCTGGGCGCAGGCCGGGGCCGGACCGGCCTGCGCCCACGAGGCGAGGGCAGCGTAGCCGCCCGGCGCGTCTGGCTTTTGGGTCGATGGCCAGCGCGGAGCCCGGCCCGAGCGCGGATCGATCTCGCCGCAGAGGGGCTGCCGCGCTCGGACTACACCGCGGCGGTCGCCGACCTCATGGAGCTCCGAGCCTCGCCGCTTGACGCGAACTTCGGAAGTTACCAGAACTAGAAGGTGACCAAGCGTGCGAAGAGCCCTCGAGCCGGCGCCGAGCAACCGGCGAGCCCTGGTCAGCCGGATCGGGAGCGCCGGCTCGGGGGCGCCGTTCGGGAGCGGATGGAGCGGGCGCGCGAGCTCGGCCGCCGGGGGCGCGCACTCGCGGATCGCGCGAAGCGGGGCCGCGCCGATGGCAAGCTCGTGGATTGATCGCGCCGAAGCGATCGCGCAGGCGGCCGACGAGCTGGGCATCGACGTGGCGATCATCGGAGCGATGGCGCTCGCGGCCCATCACTACGTGCGCGGTACGGAAGATTTGGACTTTGCCGTCCACGTCGATCCGCGCGACGGCCGCTCGCTCGGCTCCGAGCAGCCCTCGCCCTGCCCCGATGACCTCGATCGCTGGATCGAGCGCGTCGTCACCGCCCAGCCCCGAGGATATCTTCGAGCTCTAGGTACACGGCAGCGACTGCCAAAAGCGGCGGCTGCGTGGCGGCCCTCCCCGCTCGCCGCGAAAAACGCAGAAGGCAGGGGCAACTTTCCTGCTGCGGCCCCGATAACGTCGGTGAGGGGGAAACCTCGCCGATGGGTGATCACGATTCGCTATTCAAGCGGGCGTTTTCCGTGCCCGCGAGCGCGGCGGCCGAAATCCGCTGCGTGTTGCCGGAGGGGGTGAGCCGCCATCTCGATCTCGACCGGCTCGAGAGCGTGCGCGCGAGCTTTGTCGATGACGAGATGGCGCATCGCCACGCTGACCTCTTGTTTTGCGCGCCGATCCTCGGGGGCTGGGAGCGGGCGTACATTTACGTCCTTCTCGAGCACCAAAGCGAGCCCGATCCGCTGATGGTCTGGCGCGTGTTCGGTTACGTCCAGCGGATCTGGGCGGCGATCCTCCGCGATG
The DNA here is from genome assembly GCA_007133195.1 of Nannocystineae bacterium. GTDB lineage: Bacteria > Myxococcota_A > Polyangia > Haliangiales > Haliangiaceae > SLNH01. Next base: position 5,310 of record SLNH01000387.1, read on the forward strand.
AGCCCGACCGAAAGACCCTGCCGCCCATCGTCCCGCTCATCGTGCATCACGGGCCGGCGGGTTGGACCGCGCCGAAAAGGCTCCACGACATCGTCGAGGGCGTCGCCGAGATCCCCGAGCTCGCGCCGCTGGTGCCCGACTTCGAGATCCTCGTGGACGACCTCGGTGCGATTGCCGACGAGACCCTGCGCGAGCGGGCGCTCCCGCCCTTTCCAAAGGTCGCGCTTTGGGTGCTTCGCGACGGTCGCAACATCAAGGCGCTGTTTTCGCGTCTTCACGCCGCGTGGCACAGGGAGCTAAGCCGGCTTCGGCGCGCCGATGGGGGCGATAAGGACACGAAGGTGATCCTGCGCTATATTTTGCGCGTAGCGGGCGATACGCCCTTCGAGGTCATCCGGGAGCACATCGCCAAGGCCGCGCCCGAGTTGGAGGAGGACATGGCCACCGCCGAAGAAGAGCTCATCCAAAAGGGCATCGAGCAGGGCGTCGAGCGAGGCGTCGAAAAAGGCCGCGTCGAAGCGCTGCGCGAGATGCTCTTCCGCCTGCTTCGCGCCCGGTTCGGAGAGCTCGAGCCAGGCGTGGAGCGCCG
>SLNH01000105.1 GCA_007133195.1 Nannocystineae bacterium
CGCCGGCTCGCCCGAGAGCTCGGCGTCAACGTCGAAGAGGTCGAGGGCACCGGGCCTCACGGCCGAATCACCAAGGACGACGTCAAAGATCACGTTCGCGAAAAGGCGCCGAGTGCGCGCGGACCAGCGCCGTCAAAGGCGCCGGCCCTGCCCGACTTCGAGGCGTTCGGCGAGGTCGAGCGCGTCAAAATGAGCAAGCTCGGGCGCACGGCTGCCGAGCGCCTCAGCTACGCGTGGCAGACCATCCCCCACGTCACCCAGCACGACGTGGCCGACATCACGGCGCTCGAGGAGGCGCGGAAGGCGTACAACGCGCGCCGGGCGACGGGTGAGGCCAAGCTCACCGCGACGGCGCTCGCGGTCAAGGCGTCCGTGGCCGCCCTCAAGCAGTTTCCCGCGTTCAACTCGAGCTTCGACCCAGGCGCGGGCGAGCTCATCTTCAAGCGCCACTTTCACATCGGCATCGCCGTCGACACCGAGTACGGCCTCCTCGTGCCGGTCTTGCGCGACGCCGATCGAAAGAGCACCCGCGAGATCGCCGCCGAGCTCGACGCGCTCGCGGAGCGCGCCCGCACCCGCTCGCTGTCCACGGAAGAAATGCAGGGCGGCACGTTCACGATCACGAACCTCGGCGGCCTGGGCGGGACGCTGTTTACGCCGATCGTGAACTACCCCGAGGTCGCCATCCTCGGGATGTCGCAGTCGCGCATCGAGCGCGTGCCCGCCGCGAGCGAGGGCTTCGAAGACCGGCTGCTTTTGCCCCTGTCGCTGTCCTACGACCACCGGGTCATAAACGGAGCCGACGCCGTGCGCTTCGTACGCCACCTGATCGGCCTCATGCGGGATCCCATCAACCTACTGATGGGAACCTGACAGGCGCATTGACCCCACCTTGTCCGACATGGCAGGGGTTATCATACCCAGTCTGATCTCAAGAAAAGATCGGACCAAAACACCAATTCTGTGACAGGCTCGGTTTCGAGCCGCGCGGGCACCACGATCGCAGTGGCTAGTGCCCACGGCACACGGCGGCAAATCGAGTTGCCGCAGGGGACCAAAGTCCCCGTGAGGTCAGCGAACCGCGCCTCCAAGCCAGCGAAATTTCATCCCACATCGTGTGATGAAGGATACTTTCGTGCCCCTAGGATTCGGCCCTTGGTTTGCAGTAGGCTCATAGCATGATGCGGACGGCGCCATACCTGGGAATATCGAGCTGGCTCATCGCGTGCCTGTGGCTCGCCACCTCGTGCACCCAAAACCTCGATCATCCGGGGGGAATCGACGAGGACCAACTTCCGCCGAGCGTCGAGGGCATCGGTGAGGAGGCCTGGAGCTCTCGGGACATCACCTGCTCGAACAGCGACGACTGCTCGACCAACGAGGCCTGCATCGACAACGTCTGCCAGATCCAGCGTTGCGGCGACGGCCCGTACGACTCGGTCGCGCCCCTGGGCGAGCGCATGACGCTAGCCAACGACTACGAGCTCATCGTGGCCGACAGCCAACCTCACGAGGGCGCCTACTATCTCGACCCGTACGAGAGTAACGGGCACGGCTTGAACGACCTCTCGTCGGCCTCGTGGAACTTCGGCTCCAGCCCGGTGGTCGCGATCGCCGGTGGCGATCTCTACGACGAGCGCCCCGAGGTGGTGGCTGCCGCGTTCCAAAACGACACCGACATCCGCATCAACCGGCGAGGCAGCACCGAGGTCATCGACGTGACCTTTCAGCCGATCGCGCTCGCGGCCGGCGATGTCGACGGCAACGGCGCCGACGAAATCATCGCGCTCAGCGCCGACGGCCAGTTCGCCCTGTGCAAGGCGCCCGACGGCGAGTGCCGGACCTTTTCCTGGAACGGCAACGTCGAAGGCATCGACGTGACCGCCGCTGATATCGACGGCGACGGCTTCGCCGAAGTCATCTTCCTCGCCGAGCACGACGGCGACCAGCGCTTCACGATTTGGAACGCCCATTACGAGCAGACCGGCGAAGAAGAGTACCTACAACACGCCCCGGATAACGATCACCTAGCCCTGGCCGCCGGTGACCTGAGCGGCGACGGGATCGCGGAGGTGGTCGGGCTCGGCGATAACGCCTGGTACAACCCCTTCGACTCCGATCCCGTTACGGTTTACCAGTACGATGGCAGCCAGCTCGCCAAGGTCGGCGACAAGGGCACCGGCTCGGGCAGCGCGTCTGACATCACCATCGGCGATCTCGACATGAGCGGCACCGCCGAGCTCGCCGTGCTCCACGACGACCGCCAGGTATCGGTGTACCGGCAAAGCGGCGACGTCGGCGACTTGACCAAGTCGTTCGAGACCACGCTCAGCGCCACTGGCGATGGCGTGGGCATCACCACCGCCGATACCGAGGGCAACTCGCCGAGCGTCGAGCGAGTGTCCGGGCCCGAGCTCATCCCGGGCGATATCGTGCCGGTGTTCGCAGCCAACTTTCCGCCGTACGACGAGGCGCGGAGCAGCGGGGGCGACCAGGCGACCGGCGTCGGCGGCGGCACCACCTCCTACCTGTTCCTCGGCGACAGCGAAACCGAGTCGGAGACGTTCGCCGACACCACGTACACCCGCTGGGGCGCGCAGGTCGGCGTCGGGCTAGAGTTCGAGCTCTTCGGCATCGGCGCGGGTGGCGGCGTTCAGGGGCGATTCCAGAGCATGGTCGAGAACACCCAGAGCACGACGACGACTCAGGTGCTAGGCAATCGGTTTCACGTCACGCCGCAGCCCGAGGTTCACGGTCACGATTACGGCGTCGTGATGCTATCGGCGGGCTGCTTTCACGGCTACGACTACGAGTTCCGCGACCCCGCCGGCCGTATGGACTCGGAGGTGGACGGTGGCAGCGCGTTCGGCATCGTCCCTGTAGACGGCCAGATCACGCTCTGGTCCACCCCGCGCTACAACGCGCTGGCCAGCGAGCTCGACTACCTGCCGACCATCGACATCACCACCGAGATCGGTAACCCCGAATCGTACCCGCGCCAGCCCGAGCGCGCCGACGGCACGCCGGTTCCGCCCGAGAAGATGGTGTTCACCGATCCCCCTGAGTACCTGGTGAGCGACACCGGTACCGTGGGCTGGTGGCTCAGCCAGGGCGAGAGCGAGGCCCAGGCCGAGGCGATGTCCACGGAACGCGGCATTCTCACCGAGGGCAAGCTCGGCGTCGTAAGGGGCGGCTACGACCACCACTGGGGCGCCGGCGAGTCGCACGAGATCGGCGTCGGCAGCGAAGTCCTGTTCGGCGGCGGTGTGCCCCCGATCTCGGATGACCCGAACACGCCCGAGAGCGAGTACGAACAGTACGCGTTCCCCTTTGCTCCGTACGTCTACCAGAAAGAATACATCGACCCAGATGGCGACGAGTCCGCGTTTTACGTGTTGAACTTCACCGTCGGAGACAGATGAAGCGGCGTAATGCGGCGATCGCCGGCGGGGCATGTCTCGCCGGGATCGCCCTCCTCGGTTGCATAGAGTTCCTCTCGCCTGGCGATCACGGCGCGTTCCGCTACTTCGGCGATGTCGATGGGGACGCGCCGTTGCCCATGTTGCCGCCCGTCGTCGATCGAGACGGCAATGCCTACGTCCTGTACGGCGCGCCGGATCGCCCGGCTTCCGGAGATCTCGAGGCGTATGCGGGGAATTCTGCCGGCGGATGGAGCGGCGGCTGCAGCATCCTTCGCCAGGAGCGGGTGAACGTCGGGGCGAGGGCCTGGGCCGGCACTGCAACCTCGCGGGCCTGGTATTGGGCGGGCGACGGGCTCATCGAGATGACCGGCCGCACGGGGAGCTGCAAGGTCGTTTTGCCGGTGGACCCCGCGACCCAGGTGCCGATCGCCTTTATCGGAGTCGTTCCCCTAGTCTACGAGACGCCGTCGCGAACGTTTGTAAACGCGCTTATCGAGGGCGGCGGCGAGCGGCTTCACATCACGCTCGACCTCGACCGCGACAACTACGGCGCGGCGCGGCCGTTCGAGCCGCAGGGCGCGAGCGACGTCCACGTGCTCGGTACCGGCGCCGATCCCGATCGCGATCTGGGGTTTATGCTCGTGAGCTACGAGTTCGAGGGCCAGCGCCACATCGACGGCATCTTCCTCAACCGCCAAAACGAGGAGATCGCGCGCGCTCCGTTCGGTGGCCTTTCGAGTGAACTCGTCGATTCTCTCGGTGACGCCGCTGTTTATGGCAATCTCGAATCGGTAAACGGCGACCTCGTCGCGGGATACCTCGGCGAAACCGAGGACATCGTCCTGTTCGACCGGCAGGGCGGCACCATACGCACACCGAGCGACATCAGCCCGCGCGGCGTGCACAGATGGGACGGCCAGCTCTACGTGGTCGGCGTAAGCGCGAGCGATCCCCAGATCGCGCGGATTCTCCCGGAGGACCCGTTTTTCGATCAGCCCGTGCGCTGGGACGCGAGCGTGCGCGCCGCGGGCCAGCTCGAGGGAGCCGTCGCCGTGCTCGACGACCGCCGCGAGCCCAGGCCCGTCGTGCAATGGGACGATCCGGTCAGTGCAAGCTCCGATCACCCCTTCGTCCAACCCTGGTCGCCCTATCCCTACGCGAGCGGCACGACTGCGTGGCTCGTGGCCGGCCCGTCCTTCCAGGTTGGCGGCGTGACCCGCACCTCGGTCGCCTACGGTCCCATGGGGATCTCCTACCCATGAGCGGGCGCGGCGAGTGGACCAGGCCGAGCGCCCCGCCCTGGCCGCGGGTCGCAAAGCCAACGATTTGGCTCACGACCGCCGCGGCGGCTTGCGCCCTCCTCGGGCTGTACCCCGCTGCCGCCGAGGCAGACGAGGCAGACGACTTCGACGAGGCGTTTGGCGAGATCGAAGACGAGTTCCCCGACGATGGGTCCCCGGGAGACGATGTCTCTCGCGACGACCAGTCTGGCGACGACGATTCGGACCCGGACGCTCGGGGTGACGACCCGTTCGCGCCGGAGCCCGGCGCCGAGCCAGACCGGGCGGACACCGAGGAGGCGGTAGAGGGATCGGACGCAGAGCCCGAGATCTCGGGGGGCGGGTATATGCCCGACAGCGAGAGCTTTCAGCTGTCGGGCTACGTCCAGCCCGCGTTCGGCGTCCGCTACCGGCCAGACGGCGTGCCGCAGGACGTCTGGCAGTTCGGCGCCGACGCAACGCGGATTGGCGTGAGGATGACCGGATCGCCCATCGACGGCTGGTTTTACAACCTGCATCTGGTCATCGGCGGGGACATCTTGAGCCCTCTTGTGGACGTCTCGGCAGTCGATCAGGTCGGCGACGGCTCACCCGATGCGATCGATTCCACCTTTCAGCTCGCTCCGGGCATTTTCTTCGAGGAGGCGACGATAGGCTTCGCGCCGGCGGACGATCTGAGTGTCAAGGTCGGGCAAATGCGGATTCCGTTTACGGTGGAACACCAGAGCCCGAACACCCGCCTCATGTTCCCGCAGCGCGCGGGCCCAAACGAGGTGTTCCTCACCGACACGGATCTCGGCGCGCTCGCCACTGCCGACCTCGGCGACGTCACCACGGCCTCCGCCGGCGTGTTCAACGGCACCGGCACGAGCCCATTCGCGAGCGCCGAGCCGTTCGACCCGCTGTGCGAGTGCAACCGCGTCGTGCGAGGGCTCATGTACACGGGGCGCCTCGACCTAAACCCGCTGGGCTCGTTCCCGCTCGGCGTCCGCGGCATCGAGGACCACCCGCTGCGGGTCGGCATGGGCGCAGGCCTGCTCTACTTCCCGTACTCCACCTTCGATAGCTCGGGTTTCTCGAATACCCGGGTGCGAGACCTGCGGGCGAGCGCCTCGTTCCGCCTCGCCTACGGCGGCCTGTCCAGCCAGGTCGAGCTCTTGCGCCGACAACAGACCGACAGCTTGAGCGAC
>SLNH01000353.1 GCA_007133195.1 Nannocystineae bacterium
GACCAGGCTTCGCGGGAAGCCTCCCCGGGGCCCGACGGTAACGGCGCGTAACCGCGGATGTGCACGCGGCGACGGCTGGGCGGGTATCCCCTCGCCTCGGAAACGCCGCCCGAGAACCCGCCCGGCCCGACCGCGCCGTCGCCGGGTCTTCAGTCGGTGGGCGAGCCCATCGGCGGACTTTCAGGGGACCGCAATCCGGCTAGTGGTGTCCACCAAAACGGGGCAGGGTCACGGCGGGGAGGATGACAACGCGACCGAGGCGTGGAGCCAAAAGCTGAGGCGCCGGCTCCAGCGAATCAAAGACGGCACCGCGGAGCTCGTTGATCGGGAGGACGTCCGAGCTCTTGTCGCTGCCCGACGCGCATCGCGGACGTGACGGTAGAGCTTCATCCAGCGGCGGATTGCTGGTCGGCGCCCAGCGCGCCGTACGAGAAGGCCCTGCCCGGGCTCGGAGCCGACCGGGGACGAGCCAGCCCGGACTGGAGCGAGCCGCTCCAAAGCGGCCCGCGCCCACGCTGCGAGCGCGCGCGAACTCTTCATCGCTACCAGCTCATGGGTTTCCTTCGCACGCTCGTCGAGTCCTCGAAGCACGACGACGCCGAGGCGACCGTCATCCTTTTCCCCGGCCAAGGCGAAGGCGTGCCCACCGTCGAGGGTGAGACCATGGTGCCGGGCCTCCTTCCGGGCCACAAGGCGTGGCTGCCGGCCGGTTGGCTGAATAGCACTGCATCGAGCTCGCGATAGGGCGCGCGCTTCAAGAAAGGGGTCGGAGCACTTCTGGATTTCGCTATAGCGGAGCTCAGTTGAAGTGAGCCCCCAGACGGGGCAGTTCGCAGGGCGGCTGCCAAGGCGCTCCGACGCAGCAAGGGTGGGCCCCTTGCAAGGAGGAGCAACGCAGGCAGACGGCCGAGAACAACCCGGACGGGATCACAGCAACTTAGATCCGCTGTAGGCTCGGATCTCTGGGAAGCACGCCACGACCAGGGCATCTGGCACTAAGAAGGCTGGCGGGCCGCTCCTTGAGTATCACAAGGCACCGCGTAGACGGTTACCGATCCTCCGCGCCCGGTGCGGCGTAAATGCGGTCGATGAGGTCGCGCAAGATACGCGGGTGGTATTCACGCGTAAGCGGGTTTTCCGGGTCCTCCGGCAGCGCGCGCATGACTGGGTCGACCCATCCCCTCGGGATTGCGTCAAACCCGTGGTACGCGCCGAGGAGCGCGCCCGCGATCGCGCCGTTGGTGTCTGCGTCGCCCCCGCGATTCACCACGTCGACGAGCCCCGCCTCGAAGCTCGGCGCGTGCACGAGCTCCCAAAGTGCGAGTCGAAACGCGACGCGCACGAAGCCCTGATGCCGGTGGAGATGCAGCTCATCGGTGTAAAGGCCTGGGTCGGGCCCGCGAGCGGCGGCAAGATCGTCGCTAAGGCGCATGAAGGCGATCTCGATTTCGCTCTTGATGTCGGGCCAAGTGCGTACCAGATACCAGGACGCTGCGGCGAGCTCTGACTCCGCTGCGTCGAGGATCGCTGTCGCCGGGACGCTATCCCCGCGAACGGCGCGTGCAATCGCGCCATTGTAGGCTGCGCAGGCGAGCTGACAGCGCGGATCGAAATGCGTACTCGCGGAGTCGTTCACAGATGCTTCACGGCGAAGGAGCCCGTCGGCTGAAAAGACGACGCCGATCGGTGCCGTTCGCATCAACGACCCGTTGCCGGCGGCATCCTTTCCGCGCTGCTCCCACACCGTTTTCCCGGCGACGGCGGGAAGCGCACCGCTCGCGATCTCACCGAGCGCTGCGGAGGTCTGTCCGCCGATGTCAAACGCCCACTTGCTCCATTCGATATACCGCCGCGCTGCGTCGGAGGCCGTGAACCAGTTCTTCTGGACCAGACTTTCCAAGAGCGCGCACGCCATCTGCGTATCGTCTGTCACCTGTCCAGGATTGAGAGCGAACGGTCCTCCACCGGTCACGCTGTGGTGCGGCCCGGTGGCCAGCTGAGGGAAGGGCGGCGCGGCGATCGCCTGAAACTCGAGCGTTGTGCCGAGCGCATCACCTACAGCGAGGCCGATGAGAGTGCCTTGCGCGTGCTCGGGCGCCGCTTCGCGGCGCATCCCATCGAGCGGCCTCGCCGCGAGGCCATCCACAACCTGCCACGCGCGACGTCCACTCTCGGCCGTCGTTATGCGTCCGTCATCGGCGACACCTATGCCATCGCCAGAAAAGCTTTGCCGCGCCTCTTGGCGACGATCTTCCTCGGACATCGCCTTCACCCTAGCGCGGCGTTCCTCAAGCTCCGCCTGGATCCGGCGCTCCGTCTCGGTCTTTTTTCGTCCTGGCACGTTAAAGCTCTCTCATCGTGATGATGGCGATCCCGTCCCTCTCCACCCGTTCCAGTACTTGGAACTCTGAGCCCGGTCTGAAAAGGATTTCAGCTTCTGGGAATTCTGACAAAAAGTCGATCTGCCTGCCGCGCTTCGATTCGATAATAAAGAGTGCGTTCTCCTGAAAGTCTTCCGCAACGCGACGGGATTGGCTGGTACTCGTGAACGCATCTTCAACGACCGTCTGCCCAGCTTGGTACCTCGCCAAGACGTTCGGGGGAAGGCCCGTTCCTCGATACACCGTGCCCGTGGACCCTCGGGTGAGCCATGGCCAGGGCCCGTGGAGCGGGCTGACGGTGCGTCCTGGGTGGGAGCGTCGGGGCCTCCACCCTTCGGCCCGTTCTGCATGCGCGCGCGGATATTCGGCGAAATCGTGACGGCATTCTTCAGCCGTCGAGCATTGGCGATGGGATCGATGGCGGAGTCGACGGCGCGGGCGGCGCGAATGAAGTTGGCCGCCAGGGTGCCGAACCTGGCGCCGACCTTGGCGGCGGTGATGGCGCCCGCGGAGATCAGGGCGAGCAACACCTCGACGAGGACGTAGCCGATGACCCGGCCGTGGAAGCGCCCACGCGCAAAGGCGTCGGGGTTGTTCCAATTTTCGACGAACCATGCGCCCAGCGACTTCAGGATCTCGGGGGCCGCCTTTACCGCGTCACGGACGTTTTTGCCGAGCTCGACGCAGGCGTCGATCAGGCCTTCCCGGATAAGCGACGCCACGAAGCTGCCCACGAACTTGGCGATGTTGACGACCCCGACGAGCAGATCGCGCACCGACTCGTACGCGCCTTGCACAACGCCTAACGGAACGCCAGCGGCATATTTTGCGAGGTCGACGACCTCCTCGGCGACCTCCTTCGCCGCTTCCCACGCCCCGTGCGTCATCGAGCCGCTGTCGATCGCCCCTTGGTCCTTCAGCGACTTGACGAACGCCGCGCTCGGAATCCAGATGGCGTGGTCGGCCCGCACCTGCACGCCCTGCCAGATCCTTTGGTTTTCTTCCCCAGCTTCGGAGCGCACCTTCCGATCGAGCCAGGAGAGCTCGACTTCCTCCCGCGTGATCCCGGAGCGGCGGCCTTCGTTCGCTTTCCAAATCGCCTCGACGAAAAGCCGCGCGTCTTGCCCCCACGAAAAGCCACCCTCGCCTTTGTAGTACGTGGCGGCGATGTCCTTTAGCATCTCGCCGGACTCGACCCAATGAAGGCGCGCCGCGGGCTCGGGAAGATCGAGGGCGATGTGCTGGCGCTCGACGAAGCCCACGAGCCCCGCAGGCGCAGCCTCTCGGGCCCCCGCCGGATCGGAGCTCGTGCTCACGTAGCACCAGCCGTGATCGGTCTCGCGCTCGGCGTAAAGGTACGCGCCGAACGGCAGAATCTCGATCGTGTCTGCTCCGTGATGGGGTTCGGGCCGGAGCCTCACCCCGGCCTCGGCATCGACCCGACCAAATTCGCCGAGCGGCGACGACGCCTCGCCAATGATGGCGCTCCAATCCGTATCGCCACGGCTGTCGTCGTCCCTCGCCGACTCAGCGGAAACGCCGCGCGCCACCTGGCCGACGAGCTGGCCATCGGCGAGAAGATCGAGCGCGAGCTCATGTTCCCCTGGCTCATCCACGGAAGGCGCAAACCCCGTCCCGAGCCGCGTCTTCGGGAGCCACATGCCGCGCCCCGACTGCTTCTCGCCCGAGGGCGCGCTCAGCGTCCACGCGAGCGAAACTCCCGGCGACTCGTCCGGCGGCGCATGCTCCGCCTCGGCCCACGCCAGCATCGGCTGTGGCTCGTCCGCCGGGACCTCGATGGGCTCCTCGGGGGCGGTTCGAAGGCTGCCCGTCTCCACCTGGCCGAGGAACGCCGGCAGCGTGACCGAGTCAGTAGCCGAGGGCATCGGCACCGCGGACCCCGCGAGCGTCTCGAATAGCGCGCGGCTCGTCGGCTCCGCGAGGCGGTGGTAAATGAGCTCGACGAGCTCGTCATCCGATGCCCGGAGCGCCATCCGCTGCTCGAGCGCTTCCCGGTGCGGATCCGCGATGGACCGGAATACCTCGAGGAGCTCACGCTTTCGCTCCTGGATTCCCGCCGCGTCGTCGGCCCGAAGGCTTCGAAGCAAAAGCCCCCGGAGCCGCTCCTCGAGTGCCGGCGGGATCGCCCAGAGCTCATCGGGCTGCCCAGCGCGAGCCGTCGCGTCGGCGACCTCGTCTGCTTCTTTCCTCTGGACAGCTCCCGGCGAGACACTCACCCCAGCTCGCTCGCAAGTCGTATCCGAGCCCGCGCCGCGCGGCGCACGCCGCCGCTTCGGCTCTAACGATTGGGTAAGCGTTCGCTTGCCGGGAGACGCCGGGCCGGGCTTCCGACCTCCTTGCGTCCGTGTCCGCTTCCCCGGTGCGAGACCACCTCCGTGCTGGCCGTTTTGCTGACGTAAACCGCCGCCCGCTGTCCTCCGCCCGCTGCTCCGCATCGGCCCGCTCCTAGGCACCCCGCCAAGGCTATCTTAGAGACGAACGCGCGTTTATGCGACTGCGCGCACGCTGATATTTACGCCACGTCGACGACGCTACCGGCCTAAGGTTCCTTCCCTCGCGAGGTCGCAGGCCGCCAGAAATTTGTCCATAGCGAGCTGCAGCCGCCGCGGCCTACGTGTAGGTAGTCATAGCGCGGCGAGCCGCTGCAGATTGCAGAGCGGTTTGCCAGGCAACGGCCGCCGCGGGGGCCGAATCCGGAGGTCCCGGGAGCGAACGGCCGGGACTTCGGTCAGGGGGCCGTGTTACAAGATGGGGCTGTGGAGATCGCAGCCGAAGGTGAGCGCGCAGCCTACTATCGGGCGGCGCTTCAGTGCCTCAAGTTCGTGGAATCGCGGCGGCCGACGGGAAGGCGGCTCGGGGCGGACGCGGACGCGGCGTGGAAGTCGTTTCGGGGGGATCTCGAGACGGCGGATCGGATCGATCTTCTGCTCCGGGATGCGGATGCGGAGTGGCCGGCGGCGTTTGGGGCCCGCACGGTGTTCGACCTGCGGGCGACGGCGGAGGATGAGGCGTTCGGGGCGGAGTGGGCGCCGCTGGATCCGGTCGATGCGGAGGAGCTTTGGCGGCAGATGGCGGGGCAGCGGGGGCCGGATTCGCCGGCCGTAGCCGCGCGGGCGATCTCGGAGGCATGGAAGCTCTCCCCGAGCCCCGCGAACGTGGGCGCCGTCGCCCCGAGCGAGAAGCTGATCTTGGTGGGGCCCGGGGCGGTGGTCGCGGCGATCGAGGCGTTCGCGGCGGGGACGGATCTCGATTGGGCGGATCAGGTGGCGGTGATCGCGACGCCGCCGGGGCATCGGCATCTCGCGGCCGCGGGGGCGGCGCTACTCAACGCGACGAAGGCGAGCCGCCTTTATACGGCAGACGAGCTCCCCGAGGACCTGGCGGGGCGCCTGATCGTTTCCGATGACGCCGACGCGGCTGATCGCGCGGCGGCCGAGCGGTTTCAGCGGTAGCGATGGCGCTTCCCCCCGATCGGATCATCGTCCGGGA
>SLNH01000019.1 GCA_007133195.1 Nannocystineae bacterium
AGCCCCCGCCGCCGCCATTGGCTGCGAGCGCGCTCCCCTCGCCGAGCAGGACCACCTCAGGCGCCTCGAGCAAGATGCCGCCGCCGGCGCCCCCACCGGCGATGGCGGAGGTGGAGTCGCCCGCCCCGCCGCCGGCGTCGATGGCGCCCCCGTCGCGCACGGTGATGTTCGTGCGGCTCACGAGCTGCACGGCGCCGCCCCCGCCGCCTCCTTCGGCAGAGGCCGTCCTGTCGGCGCCGCTGCCGCCCCCTCGCAGCGGCACGAGCTCTTCATTGCCCACGGGTTCGCTGCCGGCGCCGCCGGCTCGTCCTTCGGCGTCTCCGCCGCTGCCCCCGCGCCCGCCGAAACCGCCGCCGCCCCCTCCGCCGCTTTGCCGGAGGCTGCTGGCACAGGGCTGCGACTCGGCGACCTCGCCGCGGCCGTCGGGGCCGTGGCCCGGGCCGGCGACTTGGCCGCGGCCGGCGACGGCAAGCACGCCTTCGACGACGATGTCACCGTCGGCCACGAACGCGAGCGCCGCGGTTCCTTCGATCGCAGGCGTTCCACTCACCGTCACCGACTCGGCGGCGAACACGCGGATCTCCACACCGTCCTCGGGGGCCTCGACCCGGAAATCCGGCACGTCGACGGTGTCGCCGTCTTGAATGATCGCGCCGCTGCTCGTGTTGATGAGTACGTCGTCGCCGAGCTCGAGCGCGGGACCCGAGGCGGCATCGTCGAAGAATTGCCCGAGCTCGTTCGAGGGCTGGAGGTCGCGGCATCCCACGCCCTCATCGTCACAGCCTAGGTCGCACTCACGCGGCGCCGTCCATTCGCCGTCGTCGCCGCAAACCTCGAGCTCGTCGTCGGCGCATACCGATTCCCCCGGCTCGCAGGCAAATGCGGCGTCCTTTGTCGGCGCGTCGATCTCGACGGCGGCGTCGTCTTGCCCGGACACCTCTTCGATGGAGCCGCAAGCCACGAGTCCGGCCAGGCTTAGGGGGGCGATGGCCGCCCTCGCGATTTGTACGCTCATGGGTCCCTGCATCGCATCCCTTCGCCGGTATACGTTTTTACCTGGTGCGAGCGGGCCTGGCCGCATATCGCCCGCGCGTCCGCTCAATAGGCGAAAGACGCCAGGGTAGCATAGGTCGTCGGAGGCCGAGCGCGAGCTCACGCCGGAAAACTCGTGGCGCGACGCGCGTCCACGTGAAAATGGACTCGGCCCGGGCGTTGGCTCATGCGCCGCGCGGCCGCGCTACGTCCGAGCACTCTGGGGCGCGGCGCCGCGGCCGGGGCGAAGCACGAGGTTGCCCGCGTAGCGACTCTCCCACTTCGCGCGCAGGGCGGGCACGAGCTCCTCGAAGCTGAAAACCTGGCTAACGCGTGGGCGAACTCGGCCGGCTTCGGCCCAGCCCAGGATCGCTTCGAGGCGGGCGCGCCGAAGCTCGGGGTCGCGATGGGCGGCGATGGCGGCGGGGGAGCCGAGCACCTCGACGCTCTTCATGAGGATCAAGTTGGTCGGAAGCACGTTGGGGTTTCGGTCCCCGCGCGCCACGAACGGCGTGGCCGCCCAGCCTACGATCACGAAGCGTCCCCCGAAGCCGATCGCGCGCATCGCCTCCGCCGACAGCTCGCCTCCAACGGCGTCGTACACCAGCTCGACGCCGCGCCCGTCCGTGAGCGCGCGCACCGCGTCGCGCAGGCGGACTTCACCTTCGCCCGTGCAGACCACGTGATCGGCGCCGGCGTCGCGCGCGACTGCCAGCTTTTCGGCCGAGCGGCCGACCGCGATCACGTTCGCGCCGAGGAGCTTTGCTACAGAAACCGCCGCCAGCCCCGTGGAGCCGGTGGCGCCTAGGATCAGGGCGGTCTCGCCAGCCCGCAGGCGCCCGCGCCAGACGAGCGCGTGGTGCGCGGTCTCGTAGCCGCCCAAAAGGCACGCGCCCTCGTCCCACGACAGCGAAGCGGGGAGCGAGATCAGCGCGCTCGCCGGGGCGACCGCGTACGACGCGAATCCGCCGTAGCGGCGATAATCACCCTGCGACCGCGGACCTGTGCGTAGACCATCGGACACCACTCGCGCTCCGGGCTCGAGCCCCTCGACCGCCGCGCCCACGGCCACCACCTCGCCGGCGTACTCGAGACCGGGCGTATACGGAGGATCCGGAACGTGCTGGTACTGGCCGCTCGCCATGAGGAGATCGACCCAGCCCACGGCGGCGCTCTTGACGGCGACGACCACGTCCTCAGCCGCGATCGACGCGAGCGTCGGCGGCGCTTGCGGCTCGATGCGAAGGTGACTCGCGAAGGTCTCGAGGGGGGTGGGGCCGAGCGCCGTCACCATGGCAGCACGACCCTCGGGTAACGTCATCGCCCGAGTGTACACCTACGCCAGGGCCGCTCCAGATCCACGCGAGCGCGATCCTTTAGCCGAAAGCGCTGTCGGCGAAGGCGAAGGAGAGGGCGATTGCGCCGGCGACGAACGCGAGCCATCGCCCGGCGGGGATCGGTCCGGTGCCGGTGCGGCCGCGGAGCCGGCGGGCGGTCGCGGCGATCCCGGCACAGGGTACCAGGAGCACGAGCGCGAACACGGCCATCGACGCCCCCCGGCCGGAGAAGCCTTGGCCCCACACAGCAGGCACGAGCTCGCCGAGTGTCCAACCCGCGGCGGCCCCCACCAGCGCGGCGATGCACGTGAAGGCAAAGAGCTCACCGAAGCGAATCGCGCGGGCCGGATCTAGCAGGTCGCGGTGCATAGGCCGGAGTTTATAGGAGGATTGCGACCTTCGCCGGCAATCCGGGCCCTGTTGTCATGGTCAGGCACCCGCGGAACCAATACCAGCCGCCCCCTGTGGCCGAATCCCACGCCATGTCGGGCGACGCGCGTGCCCAAGCGCGGGGGCCTGGACTCCTCGTGCCTTCGGTTCCAGGCGCGGTGCGCGTTCGCATCGCCGAGCCTGTCTGGCTCGCCTGGACCCGGCCCGAGCACGTCAAAAAGTGGTTCGCTCCGAAACCCTACGAGGTCGCCGAGTGCCAGATCGAGCTGCGCCCCGGTGGCGTGTTTCTCACCGCCATGCGCTCGCCCGAGGGCGAGGTGTTCGCGGAGGAGCCCGGCTGCGTCCTCGAGGTCGTCGAAAATCAGCGCTTTGTCTGGACCTCCGCGATGGGGCCCGGATTTCGCCCGAGCGATAGCGACTTTCCCTTCACCGCCCTCATTACGATGGAGTCGACGGCATCGGGCACGAAGTATCGCGCGATCGCCCGCCACAGTTCTGCCGCCGCGAAGGGCCAGCACGAAAACATGGGCTTTCACAGCGGCTGGAGCGCCGCCCTCGACCAGCTCATCGAGCTCGCCAAGACACTTTAGCGTTGGGCGCCCACGCCGCCTCGGACGCAAAGACAGCGTGGAGCGCCACCCCCATTGAGGCCCCTTTCCGCCGCGCATGTCCCGCTCCTTGCGGGAAACGCACCACCAAGGCTAGCGCAGGGGGCGGATCGGTATGCGTACGCGCACGTCGTCCCATGTCACTCGTAGGTCCACGCCCCGGTCTTGGTCCTCGAAGTCGATCGTGTGCTGCTCCGTGATCTCATCGCGCGTCGTAACGGGCACCGTGAAGGTGAGAACATCGTTATCGGGATCGTAGCGGTCGGCGAGGTGCATCCCCAGCTTGCTGTTGACATGGATCGTCCACTCATCCTCCTCCGGCGTGGCGAATAGGCTGTAGGTCCCCGCGCTTAAAGTTCTGCCGGCTATGCATACGGGTTCGGTGAGCGTTATCTCTGTCGCCATGTGGGCGCCCATGGGCCAAATCTGGCCGTGTGCGACGAGGCCGCCGAAGATCATGCGGTCACGTTTGAGTGGGCGGCCGTAGACCACTTGCATGTATGCCGAGTCCACGAACGCGAGCGCGCGGCCGACACTGCTGCCCCGCGGGGGATCGTCGACATCGATGTTGAAACCATCCACGTGAACCGTTTTGCCGTCGCGGTCACTTTCGTCGCCGTGGTGGTGGTCATGCCCGGCATGGGCGGACGGAGAGGACGCGACGGCCCAGATGAGCAGAAAGGCGGCGACAACGCTCGCAAGCGATACGCCGGATCGACACGTGGGAACCACTGCAACCATCTCCGCATACTAAACGGGAACGGCGCTCGCCAGAAGGCAGTCTCGAAGGATCCCGGTGCCCGAGCGGGGATTTCCTCTAAAGTGGATGCTTGCCTATTGCCATGCACCAAAATCATCGGTCTCATCCCCTTGGTCCTAGTGCCTCGACCCAGGCGTAATGATTGATCGGGCGAGCCACATCGCGTGCCTCGCAAGGGTGCAGAAGGAGCGTATTGACCATACGTGACTGATGAACAACGCAGCGAGGCACGTGAGGGGACCGTCAAACGGATCAGAACGCCTGGGTCGAGGCGCTTAGTCCATATCCACGCTATGATCGAGCCGACGTCCTCGGCCGCCCCCCCCCCCACACACACACGGTACGTCGTTGCGGCGCCTGTTCGGGCTCAAGCCGCTAACTGCCTCCAGTCCATAGTGGCCGGAAGTTTGCGGGGGCGGCTCACGATCCCGCCGATGTTGGCGTTTCCGACTACGCACCGGAGACTGAGCATGACCGTACAAAAACACCTCACCCTTCAAGACGGCACTCTCTTTCCCGCTTTCGGCCTCGGCACATGGAAGTCCGACCCCGGCCAGGTCTACGACGCCGTGCGATGGGCCCTGCAGGCCGGGTATCGACACGTGGACTGCGCCGCCATCTACGGCAACGAGCCCGAGGTCGGCGAGGCGTTGCAAGACGCCTTCGAAGCCGGCGACTGCACGCGCGAGGAGCTCTGGGTTACCTCCAAGCTCTGGAACGATTCCCACCGCAAAGAGCACGTCCGCCCGGCCCTTGAAAAGACCCTCGCCGACCTCCGCCTGGACTACCTGGACCTCTACTTGATCCATTGGCCCATCGCTTTCCGGCACGGCGTCACCTTTCCCAAGTCGGCCGACGAATTTCTCACCCTCGAGGAGGCCCCACTGGAGCAGACCTGGGAAGCCATGGCCGCCTGCAAAGACGCCGGCCTCACCCGCCAGATCGGCGTCTCCAACATGGGCCCGAGCCGCATCGAATCCCTCTCCCAGGTCGGCCCCACCCCGGCGGTCAACCAGGTCGAATGCCATCCCCACCTCCAGCAGCGGGCCCTGATCGACTTTTGCGCCTCAAAGGACATCGCCGTGACGGCCTACTCCCCTCTCGGCTCCACGGATCGCGCCCAACGCAAAGACGACGAGCCAGCCCTTTTGGATCACCCCACGCTCCTCGACATTGCCGCCGAGACGCGCGCCACCGTCGCCCAGGTCCTCATCGCCTGGGCCGTCCACCGCGGCACCGCCGTGATCCCCAAGTCCGTCGACAAGCGCCGCATCGACGAAAACCTTCAGGCTCTGTCCGTCGAGCTCCTCCCCACCCACCTCGACGCCATCGCCACCTTAGACAAGGGCTACCGCTACCTCGACGGCGAATTCTTCGCCCGGGGCGGCTCCCCCTACGCTGCCGCCGACATCTGGCTATAGCCCCTTCGGGCTCGCCGCCGCGGCCCGCCGCCGCGGCCGATGCACCAAGGGCTTAACTGATCGGAACCAAAGGCAGCCGCAACCGAACCACCCCGGACTTGGTGAGCGAGGCGAACTCCTTACCTCGCACCAGGTACGTCAGCCCCCCGTCCGCGGCGCGCTCTTCGACCTCCTGGAAGGAGCGCGCCGTCTTGCGCAGCTGAGCACGTGTCGTCATGCCATACGCTTCCCGGCGTGCGTTACCGATCACGACTTCGCGCAATGAAACATCCACGAGATGCCGAACTCGTCTTGAAGCACGCCGAACAGCGCGCCCCAGGGCGCGTCGAACAGGGCCTCGATCACCTTGCCCGACTCCGCGAGCGCGTCGAAGCTGCGTTTCGTCTGCTCCACATCGCTCAGGTCGAGCGCCACGCTCACCTTGCCTGAATCTGCGGGCGCATCGCCCGGACCGTCGCTGACCATCACCACCGCTTCGCCGACCCGAAGCATTGCGTGCATCACGCGTTCCTTCATTGCCTCCGGGCAGCTTTGGTCCACATCTTTAAACCGCTGAAGCTCCTCGACTTTGGCGCCGAGCGCCCGCTCGTAAAGGGAAATCGCCTGCTCGGCCTTGCCCCCGAGCAAAAGGTAGGGCGTTGCTGCTCTGATCGTCATCGGAAAAATTCCTCCAAGTCGGGTGACGGAACCAGCCATTAGACTGCCGCCCACCGGAAAAATCATCGCGCCCCGCCCGAAAAAACGTCGGTGAGCCGTCTCCCCCCGAGTGGTGTTGTCGCGCTCGCGGCGCTGCCCTCGGCGTCCCCGCCGGCGGGGAGCGGCCCGAGTGAGGCGATGAACACATCAGTTGCCTCGCGCCCCTTGGATTATCCTGGCTCGATGACCGCCGTCGTGCTTGCCACGATGGGGACGGGGAGCGGTGTGTCCGTCGTTCGCGCCCGTCACTTGCGTCAGCGCCGCGAGAGCCGAGGCCTGGGGCGTGCGAGGCGATCCTCTTCCGCAACCGGGCCTTGTGCCTGTGGACGATCTCCGCGACACTGGCTCATACGCGACGGCCAGGCCATGTCTACGGACCGCCAGACCGAATCCGAGCGGAGCGGGACGCACGACGGACCGCTCGACGCGCCTACGCAGTTTGGTATCTGCTCCGCATGCGGCGCGATCCGGGCGCAGGACGAAGCCGCATGTCCGGTATGCAGCACCGACTACCGAGCCGCGGCCGTAAACGTTCCACTACCTCCCGAGGAGTACTTTTGGGTCCGCGTGGAGTACGAATTCGTGTGCCGGGGCTGCGCCTTTCCCGTCGCGGTGAACCACCTCGAGACGAGCGGCTCGGTCTTATGTGGCAACTGTGGCAGCAACCAGCGATTCCCGGACAAGGAGACGAAGTGGCTCGTCGACTTCGCCCACGACGCGGCCGCCTTGATGGGGCAGACGGCGCCGCGCAATGGCTTTTTCGCGAAGTCGACATCGATTGGGAGGCGCAGACCTCGCCGGCTGGGGCACAGCGCGTCGAGCCTCACCTGCTCTGTCCATGGCCTCGGCACCGCCCTCACGCGAACCGCGAGCGCCGGGCCGGGTTCGCCCGTTTGCACGGCGTGCCGATCGCCGCTGGCCGCGCGTTGGGAGGGCAAGACGGTCCGCACGACCTGTCCTGACTGCGGGGCGTCGGCGGCCTACGCGCTGCCGGAGGGCGCGGAGAGGTTCCCCAAGCTGATCGGCATCATCGCGGCTGAGCTCCGCGCGGACGCCGCGCCGGTCGAGGAGGCGGGGTCGAGTCGCGGCGGCGCGGTATCTATCACCTGTCCCCATTGCAAAGCGCCCCTTGACCCCGAGGGGCTCGGAGAGCTGGTGACCTGTGAGTACTGCGGGACGCTGTCCCGCATCCCGGCCGTGATGCACAAGCGCCACCGCGGCGAGCCGGAGTCGAAGCGGGCGTGGTGGCTCGCGTTCAAGGGCCCGCACCCGGTTCAGCGCGCGTGGGAAGCGCGACGCCGCCAAGAGCGGCAGCGCAGGCGGCAACGCGCCGCTGCGGAGAGGCGGCGGCAGGAAGAGGAGCGGGAGCAGGCTCGAGCCGCCGCCGATGACGAAAATTCGGCGCCTCCAGTCAGGCGCGGGCGAACTCTGTCCGCCGCCAGAATCGCGGTGATGCTCGTGGTTCTATCGCTCGCGATTGCACTTCCCCTGGTCTATTACGCGCTCGCGACCGATACGCTTTAATTGCGCGCGATAGGCCATCTCAAAAGTCGGCCCTGTGGTTGGTGACCTCCGCATTCGGGGGCCTCGCCACCGAGCTGCGTGATGGCCATCGCGCCCGTGGGCGAGCCGCGAGGTACCTGAGGATTCCGCCGATCTTCGCGTTGCCCCGAATAGGTCTGCGCCGTGGCGCCATCTCATGACCACCCAATCCGGAACCCAGAGGTGTGTCATGACGGCTCCCGAGCGAGCTGCGATCAGCGAGTCAGAGCTCGAAGCGTTCGTCGCCATTCATCGCGGACCCGTGTTTAGACCCGGCGATGCCTCCTACGAGGGGGCGCGCCGGGTGTGGAACGGACTCATCGACAAACGACCGGCGGTCATCGCGCGCCCGACCGGCGTAGCCGACGTGGCGGCCTCCGTCTCGTTCGGTCGCGCGCACGGCCTACCCATCGCGATTCGCGGGGGTGGGCATAACGTCGCGGGCTTTGCCACCTGCGATGACGGGATCGTCATCGACCTGTCCGGCATGAAGGGGATCGACGTCGATCCCACAGAACGGACCGCGCGGGCGCAAGCGGGCGTTTTATGGGGCGAGCTCGATCGCGAAACCCAAGTCTACGGCCTCGCCACGCCCGGCGGCGAGGTCTCCATCACCGGGATCGCTGGCCTTACGCTCTCCGGCGGCGTGGGGTATTTGCGGCGCAAACACGGGCTGTCGTCCGACAATCTGGTGTCGGTCGACGTGGTGACGGCGGATGGACAGGCTCTGCGGGCCAGCGAGAGCGAAAACGAAGACCTGTTTTGGGCGCTCCGCGGCGGCGGGGGCAACTTCGGCGTCGTTACCTCGTTCGAGTATCGCCTCCACGACGTGGGGCCGGAGGTGATGGCGTTGACCGTGGCCTATCCGGCGGCGGCGGCGCGCGACGTTCTCCAGGCGTGGAGAGCGTTCACGCGCGAGGCGCCGGACGAGGTGACGACGGCGGCCCTACTGTGGACTGTGCCGCCGTTGCCCGACTTCCCCGCTGCGATCCACGGCGAGCCGGTGATCATCTTGGACGGCCTTTACGCCGGCGCGACGGGCGAGGGCGAGCAGATCGTTGCGCCCCTTCGCGAGCTCGGCGATCCGCTGTTCGACCTAAGCGGCAAAACGACCTACGTGGCGGCGCAAAGCGCGATGGCGCCGATGACTCCCTCGGTGAGCTCGTGGAGCCTCTGCGCGCTGGTCGGGCAGCCGAGATCGAGAACGCGCGGCGAAGCCGTCAGATCGCCGCAAAGGGCGAGTCACCTGGCGGTGGACGCCCGGCTCCCCGGCTCCTGCCGGGGCAGCGCCTCGAACACCACCTAAAGCTGTCGCAAAGCCGCGGCGTCGCTTCGCTCATCGAGTGAACTCTGGATCACAGCCACCGCGAGCCGCCGCCGTCCTGCTGGCGCTCGCTGAAGCAGCTGACATTACGCATCGGTTTTCGGTAGACTTCGCGCGTGAGCTCCCGCGCCGAAAGAGCCGCCGCGCGCCGATCCCGCTGGACGAGCGGCAAGGCCCGGTCATTCGATGAGGCGACCGGCCAGTCCTCCGAGTTTTGGCACGCCGCCAGTCACGCCGAGCGGTTGCAGGGTGTTTTCGAATTGGTTCGCGATGCGTCGGTGATGAAGGGTCATGAAACTGAGCCAGGATTTTCACGATCTCCTTGCGGCGTTCGAAGAGGCTGGAGCTGAATATCTTCTGATCGGAGGATACGCCGTCTCACTCCACACTGAGCCTCGCTACACCAAGGACGTCGATCTCTGGGTCGGGTCCGCTCCGGGAAATTTAGAACGCGTGGCCGCCGCGCTCGAGGCGTTCGGAGCTCCGGCTCAGGCAGTCGAAGAGATCAAGACCTGCGCCGACGATGAAATCGTCTGGTTTGGCCACCCGCCAACACGCGTGGACGTGCTCAAGAGCATCCCGGGCGTCGACTTCGCCGATGCCTATCGAAACCGCGCTACCGTGCGCCTGAGCGACGTCGTCGCGTCCGTCATTTCTGTAAACGATCTCATCGAAGCGAAGCTCGCAGCGGGCCGTCCGCAAGACCTTCTCGACGTCGAGGCGCTTCGCGCCGCCCGCAGCTAACGTGAGACACCGGCGCTTGCGCCCTGTATCCCGGAGGCGCGCCGAGATCGGGACCGGCCAAGCAAACGGCTCGATAGGCGCGACTCGTCGTGTGATCGCGGAACGAGCGCCGCCGCTGAGTACCGCGAGATGCTGTGCCGGCTGGCGAGCGGACCACGGGTGGGTCACTGCCAGGGCGGGTAGAGGGGCAAAGGCGGGACGTTCCAGTGCTCCGTGACCTCGAGGAGGCCGCGCATTGCCTGCGCCAGCGCCGGCAGATCGCCTGTAGACTCCAGCTGCTCGGCCAGCCACTGCCAGCGGTAACGCAGGAGCTGCCGCATGGAGGGGATGGGCCGGCGCACAGGATGCATCGCTCGGTCTTCAGAGCGCACCCTGGGAAGCACGAGGATGGTCATGTCGATCGTCCAAAGGGCGGCCGCCCGGCGCAGGCCTGGCCGCCAGACCTCGTCGTCGGAGAGAGCGGGATAGGCCGCGCAGACTTCGTGTCGAAAGGCGGCCTCGGTTTCGCGGCGAATCTGGGGCGGCAGCCGGAACACGCACCAGCAAGTCGCAAACGGCATCACCGTATACGCCGCGTCGAGGAACACGCTGTGGTAGCTGGCGCCCTCGAAGTCGAACACCCGCAGGTCGTTCTCGGTCAGCAGATTGTTATCCGGGCAGAGGTCCCCTGGTGAGAACACGGGGTAGCGTCCATCGTCCCAAATGGTCAGCACCTGCGAGAGGTCGTCGTCGAGGCCGGCCGGAGCCTGCACCTTCGCGTTGGCCAGAAAGTCGGCCAGTCCATCGCACCGCTGTTCGTGCCAGGCCTGATCCAAAAACGCGCGCGGGCCGTAGCGCTTCCGCAAGCTGTCGAACTCGGCCTGGCGTCCGACCGTGTCGGCGGCCAGCTTTCCGAGCCCGCGCGCCCAGGCGAGCATCGCGGAGCGCGCTGCCTGCGCATCCTCGCCGAGCAGCAGGTCGGCGAGGCTGGGAGCGGAGCCCAGGTCCTCCATGACGATCAGCGGGAACTCGGTGTCCACCCCCCAGAAGGCGCGGGCCCGCGACCCCGAATGCCAGCGCCGCGGCTTCTGATGCGAACGCGCGACGGGCGTCAGGCGCATCCCGGTACGCCTTGACTACTGCGGTGCCGCCCTCGCCGCGACGGCACCTGATCACGGTGGCCCGGATGCCGTCTTGAAGCTGCTCGGGCTGCGAGAGCGACGCGCCACACGCCGCGCCGCCCGCCGACACCATGGTCTCCATCGGCGTCTTCTAGCAGCGTTTGGGCTTCGCGCGCAATCGACCGACCCACCGGCCAGAAAATCAGCACGATCCGACGCAGGCGCGGAGCGGAGCGGGCGCTTAGGGGCGAGCCCCGCTGCGGCCTCAGGCGTTCGGGCCTCGAGGCGCTCTCCTTCGGGCTCGTGTTGCGGCTCAGGAGGGAGGCGGCGGATGCGCCGAGTCGACCTCGAGCGCTCGAGCGAGCTCGAGGCTCGGCCTGAGATCGAGCGCGAGCGCCGCAGGCGGCCCCGGCCACTTGTCCCAGTGGAGACGCTTCGTGGCGGGATCGTAGCGGAATCGATCGAGGACGCCGAGGGAGCCGGCAGATGTCGGCGGATGCGGCTGTTGGTCCCGCGGCTCGATAGTGCCGATGAGCGCCAAGCCCCGGGATGTTTGGCAAGCGATCCGTCGAGTGCCGAGATCGACCATGAGCGTGACCTTGAAGTCGGGGTCGGAGACGGCGAGTCGCCCCCGCTCGGAGAGGGCGAGCTGTAGCGTTCCGGAATCGGTCTCGGCATCGCCCTGGCCCTCGCCCTGATCGCTATAGCCCGGTGCGGGGGACCCCGGCGTCCTGGAGGCGCTCGTGCAGCTTGCGGATGTGGGCGGGACTGACTTCGCAGCAGCCGCCGAGGATGGTGGCGCCTTGGTCGAGCCAGTGAAACGCGTGGTCTGCGTAGGCGTCGGGGCCGAGGTCGCTGCGCGCTTCCAGGCGGTCCACCGTGGTGCCAGGGGCCAGGGCTTCAACCGAAGTGAAGCCGTTTGCGTAGGCGCCAAACCGGACTCCGGTCCGGGCGAGGAGCGGCATCGCCTTCGTGATGGCCTCGGGGAGCGAGCAGTTGAGCAGGATGCCGTCTACGCCGCGGGCGGCGACGGCGTCGAGCGCTTCGGCGAGGGGCTCACCCGAGCGGAGGGTGCTTTCGCCGTCGTCGCTGATCGTCAGGCTGAGGTAGATGGGCTTGGCCTGTTCCTTCGCGGCGTCGATGGCGGCGAGAGCTTCCGCGAGGATCGACATGGTCTCGATGATGAAGAGATCGACGCCCTCGCGCTGGCTCGCGACGATGCGCCGATACTCGTCCCGCGACGCCTCGTACGGCTTGCTGACCTCTGTGCGGTAGCTCGCAACGAGGGGCGGCAGGCAACCGGCGACTTGGGCGCTCGCCCCCGCCTCGCGCACTGCCTGGTGCGCGAGCTCGAGCGCGCGGCGCTGGGCAGCGTCGAACTCGTCGGCGTCGCCGTCCCGCTCGAGCCGCGAGGGCGTGGCGGCGTAGCTGTTGATGCAGATGACGTCGGCGCCCGCTTCGATGAAGTCTCGATGGGCTCCGACGACGATTTCGGGCGCGTCCATCATGACCTTCACCGACCATAGCGGGTGAGCCGGCGCGTTCGAGCGGCGGTGGATTTCCTGGCCGAGTCCTCCATCGAGAAGCGTAATGCCTGCCAACGGTTTTTTTCCTTTGTCGAGAGTGCGACGCCTGGCGCGCCGTGGTGAGTGAGGGTGGACCGCCGCGGCGCGACAATGCAAGCGACTGGGCCTCCCCCAGCGCGAAACGCGGGAACGAGCGGCGGTAGCTTCAAAACGACTGTTGACGGATCACGGCGAGATTTCACGGATGGCGATCCGCGTAAAGCCGCATCGGGCGCCGCGCGAGGCGAGAGATGGTTCGGTCGCGTTGGTCTCGGCGCAGCTTAGATCAGCTCGACTTGCGTCGAATGAGGATCTCGCCGCCCGGCGATGTGCAGCGCGCGATGGGGTCGGCTCCATCCTCTGCCCAGTCGCACGCCCACCCGCGCACGGTCGCGGACTCGCGAACATAGGAGATGAACTCCTCCACGATGCTCACGGCCTCGTCGCATGTGACGAGCGTGTCGGCGCCTGCGCTAACCTTGAACGCTGGCGCCTGCATCCGCTCGGGGGCGGCAGCAGGGGCTCCCCTCGGACCGCGCCGCGCCACGCCGCACGGTTCGGGCTCTCCTCGAGCCGCGCTCGCGAGGTCGGGCTCGCCGGCGGCGTCTTCCGTGGCGCCGCCGTCTGCGACCGCCTTGTCCGCCTCCGCCGCCTCTGCCTCCGCCTCCGCGAGGCGTAGCGTGTTTTCGAGCTGCTCGGCGTCGTGACGAGCGCCGTGGCCCGACACGACGAGCGCCGGCTCGAGCGCCTGTAACTTCCTCACCGAGTCCGGGTAGCGCGCGAGGTCCGCGTGGCCCAGGAAGCCCAGGGAGTCGCCGCCTTTGACCAAACACCCGCCGAAGAGAAGCCCCTCGCCTGGGAACCACGTTACGACGTTGTCTGCGGTGTGCGCCGGGCCAGGAAAATGGATTTCTACGGAACTCCCGCCGATGGAAAGGCGCGCCGGCTCGTCGGGCGCGAACGTCTGCTGCGGCTCCGCGACCTCCCACCCCTCGAACGCGGCACCATGGGTGCGGGCGAGATCTTGGCGCATGGCCTCCCCGCGCTCGACCAACAGCCGAGCCGTGTGCTCTGAAGCGACCGTCTCGACACCCTCCTCGTGCAGGGCGGAGAGTCCGCCGGCAGCGTCGAGATGAAAGTGACTGATCGTGGCCAGTGCGGGGAGCTCGCCGAAGCGGCCCTCGATCCAGTCTAAGAGTGTTCGCGTCGCCGCCGGCGTCCACGGCGTATCGGCCAAGATCGGCGTGCCGTCGTCTGCGACGTAAACGAGCGCGTTTGCGGAGATCGGCCGCTCGTGTTCGATGATCCACGCCGGCGCGTCGTCTAGCGGCCTCGCCACGAGGTCGTCTGCGATGCGCTCGGCCTGCTCTTCGGCGCCGCTTGTTTGCGAAGTAGCGGCCGCGTCGCTGGATTCCGCCGCGGTCGCCGCCTCTCCGCTGCCGAGGTCATCCTTGGCCCCACATCGCGCGCAGCCCGTGACGATCACGACGATGATCAGTGCGGCTGTCATTCTCATAAGCGGATCCATGATACCGCGCCCACCATGCCATTTTCCGTATCGCACGGCGGCGTGTAAGCCCCGGCCTCGTTCCCGGACGGGTCGTGGCGGTAGCGTGCCGCGCCATCGTGTCGCCATCACGCCGAGGCACGCGGCGGCGTGAACCGGTCGCGACCGCGACAGCCGTGTCCGGATCGGGGGACGTGCGGCCGATCGGAGAGCTTCGCCGAGGGTGTTCCAGAACGCCCCCGGCCTCAGATATGAAATGGGCTAATTTCGGCAGGTTGCGGGGCTGGTCGAGGGTGGTGGCCGCTGTGGCCCGCCGCTTGCGGGATGGGGGCAGAAAGCGGAGGGCCACCATGCGAACGAATTTCTCGATACTCCTAGCCGTCGTCTCGATCACTCTCCTCGCGCCGCCGATCGCGGCCGATACCCCGCCCGAGAGCGCACCGGAGGCTGCCGACGATGCAGAGCTCTCCGCGATCGATGGCCAGCTCGTACCGGCGGGCCGGCACAACGAGTACCGCCACGACCACCCGCGCTGGAACCTCGCCTCCAACCCGATCGGATGGCTGTTCGGGCTGTACGGGGCTTCGCTGAGCTTCGCGCCGAATGAGCGCGTGGCGGTGCGCGGCGACGCCAACTACTTCGATCTCCCGGACGACGAGGAGACCGGCTACGAGCTAAACGCGGGCGTACAAATCTTTTTCCGTCACAGCTACCAGGGGCCATTCCTCGAGCCCGGGCTGATGGCCCGGTCGTATTCGAACACGACCTTCGGCCCGCAGGTGCTAGGTGGCTGGCAGTGGCGCTTCGATAGCGGCCTGAACGCCGCCGTCGCGTTCGGCGTCGGCCGCGACCTGAATCGCGATGACGGCGAGTTCGCGGACTCCACCTTTCCGAACGGCTATCTCCGCTTCGGTTACGCGTTCTGATCCGCTCTCAACGAGCGCGGGGCGAAGGAGGCCCGCGAGCGCGTCCCGAAGTGAAGCGTCAGGGAGTCACGCCGCAGAAGCTCGCGCTGCGGCGCCACAGCTCGGCGGCGAGGTCCGGATCACGGGCCGCCCGACTCGGCGTCTGGCGCCGGCCCTCGTGATAGTAGAGGCCCGATTCCTCGGCGGTTTCTGGTGACGCCGCGCAGTGCACGAGCGCCTGGCCGCCCTGTTCGTTCGAGCGCATGAAGAGCTTGCCGGCGTTGCGGAACGGAAAGGGAATGCGGCGCCAGATGTCGGAGGCAATCACGCCGGGGTGGACCGCGTAGGTGGTGACGCCCTGACCAGCGAGCCGGCGCGCGAGCTCGGCGGCATGCAGGACGTTGGCGAGCTTGGACACGCTGTATTCCCGGAGGCCGGTGAACGTCTTCGTCGGCTTCGTCACCGCGTTCCAGTCGATCGCCCGCGCCGAATAATGGGACTTGCTCGAGACGTTGACCACACGCGCGGGGGCAGACTCGCGGAGCGTGTCGAGGAGCAGGTGGGTGAGCAAGAAGTGAGCGAGGTGGTTTACGCCGAACGCGAGCTCGAAGCCGTCGCGGGTAAGGCCCCGCTGCCCGGCGACACCGGCGTTATTGATCAAGACGTTTAGCGGCTGCCCCCGCGACTGGAATCGTTCCGCCGCCGAGCGGACCGAGGATAGCTCCGCCAGATCCACCACCAACAGGTCTACCTCGTCGTTGCCGGTGTCAGAGCGGATCGCTCGCGCGGCGGCGCGCCCCTTTTCCTCCGACCGGCAGGCGATAGCGACGCGCGCGCCGCGCTCGGCGAGATCTCGCGCCGCCGCGTAGCCGATTCCCGTGTTGGCGCCGGTGATCAGACAGGACGTCCCCTCGAGGTCGCGTTCACGCATCGCACCCATCATACCCAGACTGCGTGTCCATCTGTGGGGTCTCTTGCATGCTCTCCGCTCCGCCTTCGCGCCCCACGCGTATGAAGTCGCGCGAGCGGCTTGCGAGCCCGGGACGCCAGGTGCGATAAGGACATGTGATAATGCGATACAACCCGTTTTTCTCGACCGCTTTTTCACTCGCGCTGATGGGCGTTTTTGCTGTCGCGTGCTCGGACGACGACGAGTCCGACTCGCCCGCGCGCGCCTCGTCGGGCGATCTCGCGATCGATATCGAGCGCTGCAGCGCCGACGACGCCGACACCATCGCATCGGCGATGGATGTGGAGGTCGTCCAGCACGGAACGTCGGCCGGGACCCGTCACGGCAGCTATGTCTCCTTTAGCCACAACACGTGCCGCATCGAGACGGCCGACGGCACGCGCTACCGAGTGAGCGTGGCCGACGCCGACGACGAACCGATGGACGGGTGGGAGGCCATGCGGGAAGATGTGCCGCCGGCCCCCGATATGGAGGGCGGCGCAGAGTGGGCACAAGGCTCGGGCCTAGCCGAAATCGTCGACGAACTCGTTACCCGCGACGGCGAGGGCCTCGTCGCTGTCATCGGCGACGATGGCTACTACTTTACCATCGACCCTGCCTCGGGCGACGACGAGGCCAGCGACGAGGAGCTCGAAGCCCTCGCCGGCGCCGCCGCCGCCGTCTTGGCCGAGCACCCCACCGATCCACATGAGTACTGCCGCGGCGTGGAAGACGCGGCCGGCGAGCACTTCGGCGAGGTTTCGCGCAGCCGAGGCCCCTCGATGGGGGGCAGCCGCCTGGACGGCGAGCGGATCGAATTTCGGGGCTGTCGGGCTCGGTTCGAGGACGACGCCGAGCTCACCGCCGAACTCGGCGACCGCGACCTGTTCACGGCGCGCGCGGAGGCCGTCGACACCTCGCGCCCGCTTCCTGTCGAAGGCCTCGCCGTCGAAGCCCTCGCGCTGAACCGCGACATCTTCGTCCCCGTTGGCGACGACCTCCTTCACTTCGCGGGGAGCGGCAGCGAGTTCGAAGACGCAGACGACCTCGTGCCCTTTGTAAACGCGGTGCTCTCCGACTGAGCCGCAAGGCCCATGCACCGGGGCCCCCGGCCGCGTTACTAAGACGCATCGCATCGCCTCGAACGTATCGCTGCGGAACCTGCGGCGGGGCCCGCAGCTTTTGCAGACGTCCCCCTGTGGTCGGCCGGTCGGCGCGTGAGATTCCGTGCGGTTAGCCGGCGTGGGTCGGGTGGCCCAGCGCTTGCTTTAGAGCGCGGCCAGTTCTTGGACTTCCCCGACAGGAGTAGGGATCTATGAGACGCCTCACAATCTTTGCCGTACACGCCATCGCCGCGACTGTCACCTTCACCCTCGCTTCGTCGGACGCCGGCGCCGCCACGCAGAAGGCCGACGACCAGCAAGGGGACGTGAAAGTCGATGCACCGACCAGCCCCCTTCTCGCGGCCACGCAGGTGCGGAGCGAGAGCGGGGTGTCGGTTCGCGATCACAGGACGACAGCGACGGCGACGCAATCGCGCTCGCGCTCGCGCGAGCGAGACTGGAGTCGAAACCGCAGCGTACGCGCGGCATGCGAGCGAGCATTCTCAGATCGCCGCGCGCGCAACCGGTGCCTTTCGACGGTCCGCTCCTCGCGATTCAACCCGTCTTCGTTGATCCGCCAATGTGATCGCGCCGTGAGGGGCGATCGATCGACCCTTCGCTGCGTGAGCCAGGGCGTGTCCGCGCGCCGGGATCCGAGCTCCGAGCTCGCCGCCTGTAACCGCGCGCTCTCGCGCGATAGCGCCGTGCTCTCGTGTTTCTCGAGCGCGACCGACGCCCGCTACGACATGGAAACGGCGGTTCGCGCGTGCGACCGCGCGCTCTCGGGCGAGCGCGCCGTTCTCCAATGCATCGATCGGGCGTCCTCTGTGCGTTCGGATCCGAGCCGCACGGTCAGTCGCTGCGCGCGAGGGTCCCGTAGCGATCGGGCCACCTTGAACTGCATCGACCGAGAGCTACGCAGCGACCGTCCGCGCCGCGGCCGCGGCGGCGGCCGAGGCCGCTGAGGCGCGCCGCCGCCGTTTCACTCGTAGCTCTCTCGGCCCACGGTGCCGAGGAGCTCCCCATCCTCGGCGCTCAGGATCTCGACGGACCTTTGGCGCATGATGAAGACGTGGTCGCCTGAAGCCACGAGCGCATCCAGCGGGTCGATGGAAAACAGTGGCCGGAGGGTGGTATTCCAAAGCCGCGCGCCCGTCTCGGCGTCGAACGCGGTAACGTGCCAGGCGTCCGAGCCGCTCCCATAGTTGGCAATGAAGCGTCCGTTTTCGAGCGCCCCGAGCTCCGACGAGCGCGCGCGCACCTGGTCGGGCGTATCCGCGGCGAGATCGTTGTGATAGCGGAGCTCGCGGGTCTCTGGATCGAAGCCGGCGACCATGGGAAATGGAGTTCCAGGATCTCGCACGCCGAGCGCCACCCCCACATCGCCCTCGACGAATACCTTCCGTATGCGCATCCCATCGACCGCGGGCGCCCGGGCGCTGTCCACCGCGTTCGATGCGCTGGGGAGATTGACGACGCTGTCGCGGCTAGCCGGACACCAGTCGGGGCGGCCCGCCTCGTTCAGCCTGAGCGCCTCGAGATCCAAGAGGCCCGTGCGCTCGTCAACCTGCTCGATCCAGATCGCGTCCTTGTCCTTGCCTTCCGGCGGAAGACAGATCGTTTCGACGCGATCGGTGAGGGAAATCTTCTCGAGCTCCTCGCCGGTCTCGAGGTCGTGAATGCGGAGCGATGGGCTCGGGTCGGTCGCGAATACACGCGACGCGTGGATCGCGAAGAGCTCGCGCCTGGCGTCGCCGTAGCTGCCGAGCGGACCGATCCGCCAGTGGCGGTCGGCCGTGTCCGCGTCATAAGCCTCGATGAACAGTTGGTCATCCGCGTGGCTGGCGCGGGTGCGGCCCACGAACGCGGTCTCGCCGCCGATCGTGACGGGCTGGGGCGGACCTCCCACGGTATCGTAGGTAAGGTATTCATCGCTTGCGCCCTCGGGCTCATCGCTCGCGCCCGAACCTCCCGTCAGATCCCCCGCGCCGGGGAAATCCGACGCGCCGGGGAGGCTGCTTAGGAGACCGGACTGAAAGAGCCTGGTGCCCACGAACACCAACACGAGCACCACCACGACACCGACGACGAGGCCCGGTTTCGCGACCGATCGACCGCCGCGTACGCCCGCGATCTCGCGCGCGGCCGCCTGCCCCACCCATCGCGCATGGGCCTCGCTTTGCAACGCACCGGCTGAAGCGGCCACTGTATGCAGATCGAGGCTCTCGCCACCTTGTGTGTGAGCGGCTCTGGCCTGGGCAGCATGAAACTTCGTCTCGCAGTAGGCGCACTTGATCTGTCCCGAGGGGGACTGGGCAGGGAGCTTGGCGCCGCAGTTCGGGCAGTCGAGGTGAATCCTCTCCATGGCCGAAATCGTACCTAGGCCGCCCCCAGGCGACCACTGCAGATCTCAGCTGGAGTGATCCTGCCGGGGCTGTAGGTCCGCGTTCGTCGAACTTTCGTAAGCGCCGCGGGCGACGCCGCCTTGCCGCGGCGTCCCCTCCAGCGGCATCGTTCCGCTCACGCCGGTGCATTCCGCGCGGGCGCCGCGCTGCCCTATCGCGGTCGGGAGTCTCGCGCTGCGACGAGGCGCCACCTCACGTCATCGTCGCGCTGGCTGTAGATCGTCGTGATGCGGCGCGCGGCGTAGGCCGCGGCGGCGCGCGGCTCGTACTCGAAATACCACCTCGTCAAAGCCGGCGAGCGCGACCAACGCGCTCGTTTTGTCAACGAAGCTGAGCCCCCGGCGTCGACGCCGTCCGTGCCGGTGTCCGGGAGTGGCCGGGATGTCCGGAGCGTTCGGACGCTCTCGGTCGGACAGGGCCTGTGATGTTGAGAGCTTGCGCTTGGCACGAGGCGTTCATCGAAGCGCCGCCCCGTGCAGGGGCCACTACCGA
>SLNH01000493.1 GCA_007133195.1 Nannocystineae bacterium
CACCACCAACCCGCCGGGGAGCGAGCCGCATCGCTCGCCCGCGCGGCGGAAATCTCCTTGGCGCTCGGTCGCGAGGCAGGGGCCAACCAGGCGCTCAATCGGCTCGTGCGTGAGACTCCCGAGCCGTTTCGCGACGCCGCGCGGGCCCAGGCGCAGGCGATCTGGGGCGAGCGCCCAGTGCCGGCCGACCTGGCCGGCCCGGTTTGGCGAGGGGCCCGGGATCGGGCGCTCGTGGCGGCGCTGCGCGGGCAGGGCACGTGGCGATTTTTCGATGAAAACGGCGGTCACTCGCAGGTTGATCCCACAGACGGCGAGCTCGCGGCCGCCGTGGCCACATACGCGGCGGAGCGCGGCGCAGACCGAGCCGACATCGCGGCCATGCTCGCGCCCACCCTCGCGCTCGATCCGCGGAGCGCGGCCGCCCGCGCCGCGCTCATCGACCTCGCCGGCCCCGAGGATCCGCGGTATTCCCGGGCCGTCGCCGAGCTTCTGTACCTGGGCATCACCGGCCTTAGCCGGGAGCCTGCGGCCGACGCCCTCGAGGCCGCGGCGCGAGGCCTGTCCGAGCTCGGCGCAGACGCGCTCTCTAAGCGCGCGCACCGGCACGCAAACCTCGGGTCACGCCGCGCCGGGCTCGCCCTCCCGGAAGACCTGCGCCGTGAATATCTCGAGCCGCGCCCGGGGATCGCGCCACTCGCCGGCCTCGAGCCCGGCCTCCTGGCAGGCGCGGGCCAAGAAGGCCTCGGCATCCAGGGCGTCATCGACGGCGACGTAGGGCAGTAACAGCGCGCTCGCGCCCTCGTGGGCGATCGCGATCCCGTGGGTGCCGATCGCGACGTGCTCGGGACCGCTCGCCACTTCGCGCGGGCCGAGGACGGCGACCTCGATGCGGATCCGATCGATCTCGTCGGAGCTCACGGGCGGGCGCCGGGCGCGCCCCGCGGCGGCGCCGACCACGGCGTCTTGCACAGAGCGATAAAGCGCCGTGTCTGCCTCGGTGCGCATCCGGCCGCGGATTCGGCCATCCCGCCACAGCGTCGCGATCACGGCGGCCGGGGCCAGCATGGTCTCTCGATGCGGCTTCCCCGGGGGCACGAGACCGCTGCGCAGGTATTCGCGCAGCGTGGAACGGGCGATGCGCAGAAGCTCGCGCGCTTCTCGTTCGCTTAAGGTGTGCGCGTAGGACATGAGACGCCAGGGCTCGTTTTTCGGCCTTGTACAGTCGGGGGACCCTGCGACGGCGCGCGGACCGATCCTTTTACCGCGCCGGCGGCGGCCGCGCGCCTCGCGCGCGGTAGCGGCGGTAGTCGGCCAGGATCACCCCGTGGTCGAAACACAGCGCGGGCAGCGCGTCCAGGGTGAACACGTCGGCGCTCGCGGCGTCGTCGGCGGCGCGCAAACCGGCCCTGGGATCGGCGGTCAGCGGGCGCACCACGTACACCGCCGACAGGGTGTGAACGCGCGGATCGCGGGATGGATCGGCGTAGACGTGGAACAGCTCCACGAGCTCGACCTCCAGCGACGTCTCCTCACGCGCCTCCCGCACCGCCGCCTGGGCAGCCGACTCCCCGTAATCGATGAAGCCGCCGGGCAGCGCCCAGCCGAGCGGCGGGTTTTTGCGCTCGATGAGCACCACGCCGGCCGAGCCCTCCACGTCGACCTCG
This sequence comes from Nannocystineae bacterium, assembly GCA_007133195.1. Lineage (GTDB taxonomy): Bacteria > Myxococcota_A > Polyangia > Haliangiales > Haliangiaceae > SLNH01. Next base: position 1,665 of record SLNH01000493.1, read on the forward strand.
ATGATGGCATCGGCGGTGGGCAGCGGATTGCGCGGGTGCTTCGTCGCGTCTGGCATGGCTCGCTCTCGTTGGGACGTCTCGTCTTCGGGACCGTGGTTGGCGCGCGCCGCCATCACCTCGGCTATGGCTAAAACTCCGGCTGTCGCCCCGCCGGGCGCGCTGCGCCGTCTCGCGTCCGGCCCGCGGATTCCGCGGCCGGGCCGAGGTCGCGGGTCTTGTTCATCGCGGGCACGGTTGCGGCCTCTTGCCTAAGCCCCCCAAAGCCCCTAAGACTCCTCGCGCATCCGTCGCACCGCGGCCAGGACCGAGTCCCGATCGGGAATTCCGGCCCAGGTGCCGAACACCTCGCACGACAGGCTCGCCGCCGCCGACGCGAGCTCCATGCACTCCGCAAACGGCAGATCGCTCAAAAGCCCCGCCGCGAACGCGCCGTGGTAGATCGCGCCCGCGCCCTTGGCATCCACGCACGCCACCGGCACGGCGGCCTGCTCGACCATGGTGTCGCCGTGAAGGCCCACCGACCCCGCGTCGCCGAGCGTGATGATCACCGCTTTGGGGCCGAGCCGACTGATTTCGACGAGCGTCTCTTTGAGATGGTCCCGCGGCGCCAGCTCGGCGGCGAGCCGCTCCGAGGCGATGAGCACGTCGGCGAGCCCCACGAGCGCGCCGATGCCTTCCCGAAGCTGACTGCCGTCGAAGATCACCGGCACGCCGGCAGACTTGGCGCGCTCGGCGAGCGCGGTCTGGGCGCGCGGGTAGGCGCCGTCTACGAGCACCGCCGCCGCGTCGCGCGCCATGGCGCGGACATCGAACGTCTCGGGCCCCGGCTCCTCGCAGTCGCCATCGGAGTGAAGGGCGAGGCGCCGCGGGGGATCGCGGCTTAGCGCCGTGAACTTGAGGCCAGACATCTGGCGGCCAGGGCCCACGTGTGCCCGCAGATCGATCCCGGCGCGGCGCATCGCGCCGCGGATGAAAGCGGCCAAAAAGTCGTCGGCGAGGGCGCAGTGCAGCCGCGCCTGGCACCCGAGCGAGGTGGCGGCTCCGAGCGCGAGCGCGATGCTCCCCCCGACCTGGATGCTCACCTCGCCGAGTTCGAGCTCCGCCTCCGGCTGATCCGGAAACCGCGGCACGACGCCGAGCATGTCGACGTTCGCGCGTCCGAGGCCCACGACGAGAGGCGCCGCCACAGGCCCAGCATATCAAAATCTCCTTCGGTCGTCGCATCCTCGGATTGCTTCGCTACACTGCCCGCCGAGCAACCCCAAGGCGCCCCTGGCCAGTCCCAAGCAGAGGCTCGATCGTGGCTCCACCCAAACGAAGTGTTCCCGACTCCAGCGCCAATGGCGGCGCCCTGTCGCTGCCCCGCCAGGCCGGCGACCAGCGCCGCGACCCGAGCGATCGCGCGATCGCCGAGGCGTGCGGACGCGGCGAGGCGTGGGCCATGGAGCTCATCTACCACCGCTATCGAAGGCGGGTGTACGGCCTCGCGAGCCGAATCGCCGGCCCCGAGGACGCGGATGAAGTCGCGCAGGAGGCATTCGTCCGTATCCTCCGAGGACTCCCGAAGTTTCGGGGAGACGCCCAGCTCGGTACGTGGATCTACCGGCTCGCGGTCAACGCCGCGCTCACGCACGTCACGCGCCGGCCCAGACACACCGAAGGCGACGAGGTGCTCGACAACATCCCGGCAGCCCAGACCAGCGCGCGCGATCCCGGCCTGTCGGCCCGGCTCGAGCGGGCGCTCGTGGCGCTGCCCGCGGGCTACCGCGCGGTCCTCGTCCTCCACGACATCGAGGGTCTGTCCCACGAGGAGTGCGCGACGATCCTGGAGTGTCGGGTCGGCACGTCGAAGTCCCAGCTCCACAAGGCGCGCGCGCGCATGCGTGAGCTGCTCGGGCCGGCCCTGGCCGCGGAGCGAAAGGGGGAATGATGCGCTGCCCGCAGCTGCAGAGACTGTCCTCGCGGTTTTTGGACGGCGATTTGGGCGCCGAGCGCGCCAGCGCCGCGCGGGGCCACCTCCGGGACTGTGAGCGCTGCCAGCGCGCAGTCGCGGCGGAGGCGGAGATCGTCGCGGCGGCCCGCTCGCTGCCGAGTTCTCCCGAGCCGGCCCAGGGCTGGGACGTGCTGTGGGGGCGGGTGTCGGCGCGCGTTGCCGAGGAGGAGCGCGCCGACGCGGCGCGGTCGGCCGCGTCGCTGTGGTGGCGGGAAAACAGAAGCCGCCTCACCCTCGCGGTCTCCGCGGGCGCCGCCTTCGCGTTCGTCCTGTGGGGGGCGCCGGCGCTCCCCGCGCTCGGGCCGGGGCCGCTCGGCCTGGTCCCCGGCTCGAGTTCGGGAGGGGACCAAGCGGTGACCGAGGGCGGCCCCGAGCGCGACGGGGTGGGTGAATCCCTGGCCGAGCGAGGGGCGCGAGAGCGCGCCGAGACCGACCGGCAGTTTCGAGAAGCGGTTTCGGAACTCGAAGTCATCATCGCGGAAGAGCAGGCATTTTCGGATGGCGCTCGCGCCGACGCCGCCGGGGCCGAGCTCGGCGCGATCCGGGAGCGGGTGCGCGGGGCAAAGGCGGCTCGGGTGGCGCTCCCGGACACCGCGGGGCGGCCCAGCCCCCGGCAGGACCCGGTTTACGAGGCCTACTGGGAAGAGCTCGCGACGCTTCAGCGCGCGGCGGTCGGCGTGTCAGACGGCGAGCCGGGCGCCGGGTTTCGACAGGACCCGGCAGGGCGCGCGCCGGCGACAGGCCCGGTGACAGGCGACGATCGCGGCGGCGACGGGCCCCAGGGCCCGGGCGGGGCCCGAGACAGCGCCGGTGACGGCGAGGGAACGCGATGACGGCGCGGGTCATCCAGGGCGCCGTTTGGGTGGCGGTGGCCACCGCGGCGAACGCGGCGTCGGCCGAGCCGGGAGACGGCGCCGTGGTGGAGCGCGACGTCATCGAGGTCGGCGCCCCGCAGGGGCGAAGTCTGCACGAGGTCGCCGTGGACAATCGGCTAGGCGATGTTCATATCGTGGGCGGGGACCGGGAGTCGGCCCGCGTGGTGGCCATCAAACGGGCGCCCGACCGGGAGCTCATCGAACGGCTCAAAGTGACGCTCACCCCGGATCCGTCCGGCGTGCTCTACATCGACACGGCGGTCGCCGAAGGCGAGGGGACCGTGCCCATGCCCGCCGAGGCCGTCGCCCTCGATCTGGTGATCGAGACGCCGCGAGACATGCATGCCCGCGTGGATATCTGGCGCGGGCGCGTGCGGGCGCGCGATTTGGACGCGGGCGCCGAGCTGGCCGCGAGCCGCGGCGATATCGAGGTAGAAAACGTCGCCGGCCCCGTCACCGCGCGGCTCGTGCGCGGCGAGCAGGCGTTTCGGGTGATATTCGGCGCCGTCGATGCCCGGGGCGTCGAGGGCGAGATCGTGCTCCACACTGTGCGCGGCGAGCGGCTCGGCGTAGCCCTTCACGATGGCGACGTGCGCGGTCACGGCGTCGCAGCAGACGAGCTGTCTATCTTGACCACGCGCGGCGACATTCACCTGCGCGGCGAAGCAACCGGAGGCGGCTTGCTGCAGATCGCCTCACACGAGGGGAGCCTCGACGTTCGGCTCGAGGCCGAGGGACCGCTCGCGCTGCGGGCGAGCTCCCGCCGGGGCGCGGTCGATGTGACCGGCGCGGGTGTGCGCGGCGGAATGGCCAGCCCCGGACGGTATCTCGGGGTGGTCCCGGGCGATGGAGACCCGGCGCTCGTCGAGCTGAGCTCGCGGATCGGGAACGTGCGGTTCGCGGTGGTGCAGCCCTGAGGCCCAATCGCTTGCCGTCGCCCGCAACGGGCCGATCCCGCGAGCGGGCGTGTGCTCAGTTGCGGTCGGCGCCGGCCCTGTCGGCCGCCGTCGCCAGGAGCACGCTCTGCAGGTGCTCGAGCGTATCGAGGCGAAAACCCATCGAAAAATAGGTTTCCTGGGCGACGTCCGCCATGTTGGCCAGCGCCTCCTCCAAGACAGGGCGCATCGCGGGCGGCGCATCCAGGCCCGGATCTTGTTCGTCGTCGCGGAGCAAGGTGGCCAGGACCCAGGCGGCGGGTAAAATCGACAGGCCGCCGGGTAAAACGAGCTTCCACGCGCCGGGATCGCCGGCGGATAGGTCCCAGCGGCCACCGAGCCGCCTCCGCACGACCTCGCCGAAGTACGCTCCCGCCGCGGCCGCCACGAGCGCCGTCGAGTGCACATCGCCACGGGGGACGGTGGCCAGATAGTGGTCGAGCACGGGCAGGGTTTCGCTGTCGTACTCGAGGGTGATGCCCACCGAGCGGGTGACGAAATCGACGGCTTTGGCCGCGTAGTCACCGACCTGCTCGGGACAGCCCTCGGGCTCGGGGGCCAAATCGCTCACGCCGCGAGTCTGGCCGGCGGATGGGACGTGGTCAAGCCAACCGCTGCGAGACTCCCGGCGCGCGGGCGGTCCCGCAGCGGTCGGCGTCCGCGCGGCGACGGCCCCGGCGGGCAATGAGTGAGTGGCCCCGCCCCTCGTAGGAGGAGCCGCAGGTTCGAATGGTCGCGGAGCCGCTCGGTCGTGGGGGCCGGCCGCCCCAGAGGTCCGTGACCGCCGCGGCGGCGCTGTGGTAACTCACGGTCATGGGAAAGACCGCCGCTGGCCGGGCCGGCGCTACACCCTTTCGCGGCCGGCTCGGGAAGACGCGCAAGCAGGTCATTCACGTGACCTGCACATGCGGCGCGATCTTGGCCGCGGAGGTCTACCGGAGCGTCAACGCCGCCGACGACCCCGAGGTCGCCGCGAGCCTGCGTGACGCCACACAGGGGCCGTTTCAAACCGCGAGCTGCCCGCGGCACGACGGCAGCGTGCCGGTTCACGTGCCCGTCGTGTACCACGATCCCGAGGGGCAAAGGCTCGCGCTGGTTTTGCCCGAGGCGATGCGGCACCGCGAGCTCGAGGAGCGGGCGCGGTTTTTCGAGGAGCTGGCCGCGGAGCCTGAGGCCGAAATTCCGGCCTACGTTCTCGAAGCGGCCGTGGTGTTCGGTCGCGGCGAGCTGGCCGAATGGGCCGAGCAGACGAGCAGGCGCGGCGCCCCCGACGCGGCGGAGGCCCGCGCAGACGCGCCCGCCGACCTCGAGCGGCGCGCGCTCGATCTCGAGGCGCGCGAGCAGGCGCTCGAGGCGCGCGAGCAGGACCTCGAGGCGCGCGAGCAGGACCTCGAAGCGCGCGAGCGGGCGGCCGCGGAGCCCACCCACCGCGGGCAGACCGATAAAGAGCGCGAGGCGCGCCTGCGCGCGCGAGAGCGCGCGGCGGAAGAGCGCGAGCGCAAGATCCACGAGCTCGAGGCGAGCTTCGGCGCCGCCACCGTCGGCGGCGAGCTACCGGGCCACGGCGACGGCGCCGCGCCCTTTACCTCCAGTGAGGTGTGGACCGAAGAGCTCGAGGCGCAGGGATCTGGTGAGGCCGAGAAAGCGGCCCTGGGGCCAGTTCCGGAGATCGGCCAGGCGCATGGCCCCGCGTCGCCCGCCCCCGCCGAGGGTGACGACATTTTGGCTTCTGCTTCCGGAGGGCCGGAGGGCGCGGACGCGCCGGCCGGGGGCGTCGCCCGGGCCGAGGCCGCGGCCCTCATCGACGACGAGGACGACGACGGGGAGTTCGGCCACGCCACCATCGCCGATATCCCGGCCAGCCTCATCCAACAGGCGGGCCACGACGTGCTGTCGGGCTCGTCGCTGGCCGGTCACCACTGGGAAGACGACGTCCCGCACGAGCTCCTCGACTCCGGAGAGCTCATCGTTGCCGACGAGGACGCCACGCCCGCCACCATGGCGCAGGGCGACGGAAAGACGGTCGTGGGCGGGCGCCACGACGTGGCCCTCGAGCGCTGGATCGCCTCGGGGGACGAAGTGTTCAAGCGCGTTGATGACCAGGGCGGGGTTCACTTGGCCGTCGCCGCCGACGAGGACGCGCTCGCCGAGCTGTCCGCCGATGATCTCCAGCTCCGCGTCATCCTCCACCGGCTTCCGACCTATCCGCTGGTCGTCATCGCGATCGGATCGGCTGCCTCGATCGAAGGCGAGCCGGGGGATCGGGAGCCGTACCCATTTCTATTCGACGTAGGCGACGGGGACGACGCCGGGGTGCTCGCGGCGCTCGGCCGCAAGTTCCACCTCGAGCTCTCGATCTACGGGCGGGATCACACCCCCGTGAAAAAGCGCACGGTCACCGCCGGCCTGGCCGAAAACCTCCGCTACGCGGTGAGCGCCGCGCGCGACGAGCGCGGCCGCATCGATCCCGAAGACCGGTCGTATACCCGCGCGGTGATCGCGTTTTCCGATCCCGCCTTCGACCGCTACGGCCGCGAACACCCGCAAAGAGCGGCGTTTCGCGAAGCCGACCTCACCGAGCTCGGCTCCCTGGCAGGAGTGATGCGAGCCGTCGCCACGGCCAGGCACTTCAGCCGCCCGGAGAACGAAGACTATCTGCTGCTCGTGCGCGGCTATCCGCTCAAGCTGTGGCACGAACGGCGGCGGCAGGCGATCGCGCGCGCCATCGAGTGGGGGGTGTGGATGGGCCCGTCGCTCGCCCGCATGGCCGTGCGCGATGGCGCAGTGCAGTCGCGCAAGCACCTCATCATGAAGCTCCAGCGCCATTTTTCAGCGGTCACCGCCGCCCCCGATGCGACCGCCGCCGTAGACGAGGATGCGGTCCGATCCAATTGGGAAGCGCTCCGGCGCGAGGCGACCGCGCTCGGGCTTGCCGGCGGCGACGTGCTCACCTCCGCTCCGCGCGCCGCGCCCGCGGCGGGGCGCTCGCAACCGCTCGTGAGCGGCACGATCACCACGACCTCGAGCGCCGCGCTGCGCGGCGGCGAGCCCGTCCCGGACCCGCGCGAAAAGCCCGAGGAACTGGGTACGGCCCAGCTCGTCGCGCTCCTCGAGGACGACGAGCAGCGGCGCCTGTCCGCCGCGCTCGAGCTCGCGCGGCGCCGCCAAACCGGCGCGGTGGGCGCGGTGTTTTCGAGCCTGCTCCGCATGACCCGGAAGGAGGCCGTGGAGGTGTTGGGGGCGGCCGTTAGCTTCGGCCCGGGAGCCGTGCCGTATCTCGTGGAGGGCTTGGCTGCGCGCAAGGCGTTTTTGCGCCAGGGGTGCGCCCTCGCGCTCGGGATTCTGGCCACCGAAGAGGCGATCGAGGCGCTATCCGACGCGCTGGTGAGCGAGCCGACGGACATCTGGACCGAGATCGCCAGGGCGCTCGGTGAGGCCGGCCCGCCGGCGGTGATGTCCGTGGTGAGCCGCCTGCGCGACCGCGCCGAGGAAGCGGGCCCGCGGGTTTCGTGGGCGCTCGCCCACATCGCGGCGCGCGGCCACCGGCAGCCGGTCGAGACCCTCGCGCAGGGGCGCGATCCAGTCGCCTCGGAGGTCGCGAAAAAGGCGCTCGGGCTCGCCGAGCGGGCCAGTCGTGACGAGGCCGGCGTGCGCGGCGACAAGACCCCGCGGGACCAGACGGTCACGCGGGCGTTTTCCCGCAAGTTCTTCCAAACCGCGGCGCAGGTGCGAGCGGACTTCTCCGCGCCGACGCTGCCGCTCGACGAAGGGGACGTGCTCGAGGCCCGCGACGCCAAAGACCTCTAAGCGGCCGTGCCCAGTTGGGGCGCCAGCCCGCCGCGCCGGCGGGTCGCGGGGATTTGAATCCGAGTCGCCGGTTCGTCACATACCGAACGTACGTGTTAGGGTTAGCTCTGCTCATGCGCTACGGCATCTTTTCCGATACGCACGCGAACATCGAGGCGCTGGGCAGCGTCCTCGATGCGTTTGAGTCCGAGCGCATCGACAAGTACGTCTGCCTCGGCGACACCGTCGGCTACGGCGCGTCTCCCAACGCCTGCTGCGATCGCATCCGCGAGCTGTCGAGCCACACGGTGCTCGGCAATCACGACGCCGCCGTGGCCGGCCGCATGGATTACTCCTACTACTACGACGCCGCGCGAAACGCGCTCGACCTGCACGCGCGGCAGCTCACCGATGAGAACATGCGGTGGCTCAAGGAGCTGCCGTATGAAGTGCGCGAGGGCGACATCGCCTTCGTTCACGGGGCGCCGTTCAACATCGAAGAGTTCGAGTACATCTTCTCCACGGAGCAGGCGGCCCGCTGCCTCGAGATCTGGGACGATCTCGCCGAAGTCACCTTCATCGGGCACTCGCATCTGTGTAAAGCCTTCGCGCTCACCGAGACCGAGGTGTTCGAGGTGGTCGCGCCCAAGTTCGAGATCCGGCCGGGGCACCGCTACGTCATCAGCGTGGGATCGGTGGGCCAGCCGCGGGACTACGACAACCGCGCGAGCTACACCATCTACGACAGCGCGGAAAAGACCTTCGAGTTCAAGCGCATCTCCTACGACATCGACGGCGCCGCCAAGCGGATCTTCGACAGCGGCGTCCTCGAGCGTAACTTCGCGAATCGGTTGTTTCTCGGGGTGTGATTCCGCGTCTTGACGGGACGCGGAGGCGAGGGTAGGAATGCGCCCGAAATGAACTTTATCGACGCCGCGATCACGGTCCTTCGCGAGCACGGCAGGCCGATGCACGTGGAGGAGCTGTGTCGCGAAGCCGTGCGGCGGAACCTCCTCAGCCGGCCGGGCCCGAACCCCCTGCGAAGCATGAAAGGGCGCCTCACCACGGAGGCCAAAAAAACCGACGGCGGGATGGTCGTCCGCGTCGAGCCCGACGTGTGGTCGCTCCGCGACATCGACCCGAAAATCGCCAAAGCCGAAGACGCCGCAGGCGACACGGCCACGGTCACCGAGGAGCCGGCGGCAGTGCCGCCCAGGCCTCCGCGAGGCCGGTCCGCGGCGCGGCGAGGCGCCCGAGCCACCGCCGGCGAGGCCCGCGAAGCTGAACCGGGCGTAGGCGCCAATGGCCAAGATGCTGGCCTGCGCGCCCCCGGCGAGCCGCCCGAGGAGCCTGCCGCGAAGGTGGCCGAGGGGGCGCCCGAGGAGCCTGATGAGGAGGCGGCCGAGAAGGCGCCCGAGGAGCCTGAGGAGGAGGCGGCCGAGAAGGCGCCCGAGGAGCCAGACGAGAAGGCGCCCGAGGAGCCTGAGGAGGAGGCGGCCGAGAAGCCGCGCCCCGCGCGCCGGCGCGGCAGACGGCGACGGACCGAACAGCCGAGCCAGGAAGCTGGCCCCAGCGGCGCCGGAGACGCGGCCTCGCAACCTGGCTCCGCCGGCGCCGGCGTCTCCGAGCTTCACCCCGACGAGGCTGGGCTGGTGTCGCTTTACGAAGACGAAGCGGCTGCGACGACGCCCATGGCCGAGCTCACCGAGTACCGGGACGAGCACACGGCCGACGAGGATCGGCCGCTCCTCCCCGAGATCGTCGCCAAGGGGCGCGGCCGGCCCGGCGCAAAGTACAAAGGACGGCGCACCAAACCCGGCGGCGAGCGCCGGGGCGAGGGCGAACAAGGTGAAGCCAAGACCGGCGAGAAGGCCGAGCGCAGGCGGCGCGGCAAGGGCCGAGGGGCGCCGAGCTCCGAGGTAGAGGCCGCGGATGCAGCGCCGAAGGGCCGGGATGTGGACGCACCGCCTCGGGCGGCCGACACGGACGCCGAAGCGGCTGGCGAGGCACGGGAGGCCCCGGTGCAGCCTGCGGAGCTCGGCCCGGGAGCTCCTGGCGCCGGCGACGAGCACGCCCAGCCAGACGGCGCAGGGCGGATCGACGTTCCTGGCGGGCTCCGGCTTCGCCCTGGGTCCCCACTCGCCGACGGGGCCTACGACACCCTGGCCGAGCTCAAGAGCGGGCAGGCCATGCAGGTCAAGCAGCTGGCCCAGATGATGCGGAAGCGCCGGCGCATGACCGGCGATCCCAAGTCGATGTGGCCGGCTCTCAAGGCGGCGCTCCTCGCCGACGAAGAGCAGCACCGGGCGCGCGGCCTCAGGCCCCGCATCGTCCATCGCGGTCGCGATCTGTTCGCCGCGCGGGCGCCTGCGCTTCCGGACGAGCTCCTCCAGGCCGAGACCACGCTGGAGAGCGCGCACTTGAACCTCTTGTCGGCGACGCTGTCCGGTCTCACCGCGCGGCTAAGCGCTCTGGATGTCCCCGCCCTCGAGCGCCTCGCCCAGATTTATCTGGAGCGGGAGGGCTGGGGCGAGCTCCGCTGGGTCAAGCGCTCCGGGCGCTCGGGCTATGCGCTCGCCGAGCCCACCGACATTCCCGGCCCGGTGCTGATCGGGGTGCGGGCCGGCGACGCGCCGGTGGACCGCCGGGGCGTGGGCGAGCTTCGCGCGGGCCTCGACGCCAAGGACCTGCCGCGGGGGCTCCTGCTCGCGCCGCAGGAGCTGTCCGATGAGGCGCGCGCCGAGCTCGATCGACGCGGGCGGCCGGTTCACGCCCTCGTCGGCGCCCGGTTCGTACGCGCCATGGCCGCCTCGGGAATCGGCGTGGTTTCGACCGCGGTGCCGGTGCAATACCTGGATGTCGAGTTCTTCGACGAAATCGCCGAGGGTTGAGGCAAGGCCGCTTTCCTGGTCGTTTCGCGGGCGCGTGCCCTACGGCGAGGCGCGCGCGCTCCAAGAGCGGCGCCGGGACGCGGTAATCGCGGGCGCCGCGAGCGACCATCTCTACCTCCTCGAGCACGATCCCGTGATCACCCTGGGCCGCGCGGCCCGCCGCGCGCACGTCCTCGTCGGAGACGACGAGCTCGCCCGGCGGGGCGTGGCCCTCGAACGCACGACCCGCGGCGGCGATGTGACGTATCACGGGCCCGGCCAGCTCATGATTTATCCCGTGATGCGCCTTCGCGGTGGCGTGGTCGCGTTTTTGGCCGACATCGCCGAGGCGCTCGCCGAGGTCGCCGGCGATCTCGGGGTCCCCGGCGCGCGCTGGCGCCGCGACCCGGCGGGCCTTTGGCTGGGCGACGAAAAGCTCGCCGCGTGCGGGCTGCACATCCGGCGCCGCGTGACCGCGCACGGCTTTGCGTTCGACGTGGCGACGCCGCCGGAGGTGTGGCGCGCGATCGTGCCGTGCGGGCTCAGCACGTCCAGCCAGATCTCGCTAGACGCCGCCCGGAGGGAGCGCGATCTGCCGCCGGCTCCGTCCGTCGCCGAGGTCGCGCCGCGCGTCGCTGCCGCCGTCGCCCGGCGTCTTGACCGCGTCCCCGAGCCGGCGGCCGCGGCCCACGCGGCGGCCGCGGAGCCGAGCTTGTGAACCGCGCCGAACGCAGCGCAGCCCGGCCGCTGGCTGGTGGTGTCCGGCGCTCAGCAATGAGTGATGCACAGGGCCCGTGACGATTCGCTCCGCCTCGCCCCGGCGCAGGCGGCGCGGCGGATTCGGGCAAAGGAGGGGAGGTTCGATGACGACCAAGGCAGCGCGGCGAGCGCCGCAACAACCGCTGTACCGGCTGTATTATTGGCCTTTCATCCAGGGGCGTGGGGAGTTTGTGCGCCTCATCCTCGAAGACGCCGGGGCGCCGTATGAAGACGTGGCCCGGCTTCCGGCCCGACAGGGCGGGGGCGTGGGCGCGATCGAGGCCATCCTCGAGCGGGATGATGTCGGCGCGCCCGCGTTCGCCCCTCCGATCCTCGAGGCGGGCGACCTCGTCCTCGCCCAGACTCCCGCGATCGGACGATTTCTCGCCGAGCGCTTGGGCCTCATGCCGGCGGGCGTCCGGGACCGGTGGCAGGCCGATCAGTTGGCGCTCACCGTCGCCGACTTCGTGGTGGAGGTTCACGACACCCACCACCCGCTCGGCGTCATGCTCCACTACGAGGAACAAAAGCGCGAAGCGGCCGCCCGGGCGAGTCAGTTTCGCGACTACCGGCTTCCGAAGTTTTTCGGCTTTTTCGAGCGCGCCGTTTCGGTAAACCAGGCGTCGGGCGGCGCCGGCCTGGTCGGCGCCGAAATCAGCTACGTCGATCTGTGGATGTTTCAAGCGCTCGCGGGCCTCGAGTACGCGTTCCCGATGGCCTTCGCGAGCGTCATAGAGGACGCGCCGCGCCTTCGCGCGCTCGCCGAGCGGGTCGCCGCGCGCCCCAACGTGGCCGCCTATCTGGCCTCGCAGCGGCGCATCCCGTTCAACGAGGACGGCATCTTTCGCCACTACCCAGAGCTCGACGCGCCCGGTCTTTGAGCCGAGCTCTACAGCCGGCGCGCCGCGAACGGCGTACACGTTGCCGCGCGCCGCAAGCGCCGTAGGCTGTGCCGAGGCGGAGGTAGGCGATGGCGAGCTCGGACGGTGAGGCGCCCGACGGTGCCGAGCAAGCGCAGGGGCGCGCGATCGACGCGGTGAGGCTCCGGGATCTGGGCCCGGACGAGTGGTGGCAGGCGCTTCGCGGCGCGCTGCGCAAGGTGCCCGAGCACCACGTCACGCTCATGGCCGCCGGCGTGGCGTACTACGCGTTCTTCGCGATATTCCCGGCGATCATCGCCGTCGTGATGATTTACGGCCTGGTCACCGATCCCGCGGAGGTCGAGGGTCAAATCGCCACATACGCGGCCGGCCTGCCCGAGTCCGCGCAGGCGATCCTAGACACCGCCGCGCGAAACGCCGCCGACCAGTCGGCGGGCGCTCTGTCGTTCGGTGTCGTCGTGTCGATCGCCGTGGCGCTTTGGAGCTCGTCGGCCGGCGTCGCCGGCCTGATGGAGGCCACGAACTTGGCCTACGACGAGGCCGAGACGCGGAGCTTCGTGACCTATCGGGGCACGGCGATCCTGCTCACGCTCGGGGCCATCTTGTTCGTCCTGTTCGCGATCGCGCTCGTCGCCGTGTTCCCGGTGGTCCTGCGGGCAGCGGGGATCGACGCGCCAATCGCCGTCCTCGGCCAGGTGCTTCGCTGGCTGCTTCTCGTCGGCGGCCTGCTGGTCGCCCTCGCCATCCTCTACAAGGTGGCCCCGGACCGGGTGACCCCCAAGATTCAGTGGGTGTCGCCCGGCGCGATGATCGCGACGCTTTTGTGGCTCGCGGCCTCGGCGCTGTTTTCGCTGTACATGGCCACGGTCGGCGAGACGGGCTACGGCCAGACTTATGGACCGCTCGCCGGCGCGGCGATCCTCATGCTGTGGCTGTTCATCACCGCGTTCGTCGTCCTTTTCGGCGCCGAAATCAACCGCGAGGCCGAAACTCGCGCAGAGCGGCGCCTCGCCGACTCACCCGCGCCCGCGCGCGCCTCGCCCGGACAGCGGGTCCCCCAGCCGACGTAGGGCCGAGCGCGATCGCCGCCCGGCCGGCTCACAGCCGCTTGTAGTAGATGATGAGGTCGTCGCCGGGCCGGTAGAAGTCGGCGAGCCGGCACGCCATCGGATAGCCCAGCGCCTCGTATAGCCGCCTGGCGGCCCCGTAACCCTCGGTGTCCGAGGTCTCCACGCGCACCGAGCCGCCGCCGCGCGCGGAAAGATCGCCCTCCATGGCGCGGGCGAGGGCGCGCGCCACGCCCCTCCGGCGAAACTGGGCGCCGACCACGAGCCAATACAAATCGTAGGTGGCCTCGGTCATCGGCGTGGGGCCGTAGCAGATGTAGCCGGCGACCTCGGCGCCGAGCTCGGCGACGCGGACCCAATAGCCGCTGTCGGCACCGGCGAGCGCTTCGTCGATGAGCTCCAGGGCGACCGCCACCTCGTCGTCGCGGAACGCGCCCTCGGCCATAAGCAGCGCCTTTAGCGCCGGGCGATCACCGGGCGCGAGCGTCCTCACGGTCACTGACACAGCGCCTCCAGGCGATGTCGCATACGCGCCCGATGAGCGCGGAGTAGGGCATGCCATCGAGTTTTGCGGCGCGGGCCACGCCGGCGTCCGGCGACAGATCGCAGTTTGGGTTTACGTCGATGACCCACGCCCGCCCGTCGGCATCCACGCGGATGTCGACCCGGCCGAAGTCCTGGAGCCCCAGCGCCAAAAACGCGGTCTTCGCGGTGTCGTGCACGACCCGTACGAGCGCCGGGCTGGCTTCGCCGAGCGGCACGGGCACCGTGCCTGCGTACTCCTCGTGGCCCTCGTCCCACTTCGCGGCGTACGACACGATGTGCGGCCGCCCGGCCGGCATGGCCGAAAAATCGATCTCGTGAAGCGGAAGCACGCGAAGCTCCCCCGGATTACCGAGGAGCGAGACGTTTAGCTCGCGGCCCTCGATGTAGCGCTCGGCCAACACCGGTTGGCGGTGGCGCGCAAGCAGCTCCGCGGCGCGGCGGCGCAGCTCGCTCACGCCGCGCACCACGCTCGTCGTGTGTATGCCCACCGAGGCGTCCTCGTGGGCCGGCTTGAGGAGACAGGGATACGCCAGGCGTTCGAGCTCGGGATCTTCGAAATCCCCCGGCGACGCGAGGATTCGGTGCGGCGGCGTGAGGACGCCTCGTCCCGTGAGGATTTGCTTGGCGTGTTCTTTGTGCAGACACATCCCGATGGCGAGGGGACCGGGCCCCGTGTAGGGGATGCCGAGCATATCGAGGAGCGCCGGGACCACGAGCTCGTTTCTCGCGTCGCCAGCCAGCGACTCGCAGAGATTGAACACGAGATCCGGCGGATCGGCGCGGAGCCGGGCGACGAGCTCGCCGACGTCGGGACCTTCTACGCCGACGAGCTCCGCCTCGTAACCCGCGTCGGCGATGGCTCGGGTGACCGCGCGCGCCGCCGCTTCGACGGCGCTTACGTCAGCGCCGCTCTCGGCCGTGAGCTCGGCGTCGTAGTCAGTGTTGTAGATGGCGAGCACGCGCTTCGGCGCGTCTTGCCGGCGCGGCGGGAGGGTCTGGGTCATAGGGAGTGCGCCGTCTGGTTCCGGTGACGGCCCCATCATCGCTGCCACCTATGACGCCGGCGCGCCGCGGGTAAGAACCCCGGGCACGAACCCAGGGAGCTGGCCCTCTGTGTCGGCACCGACGGTCGGATGCTGTCGGCTGTTAGCGGTGCTTCCCCTCACTTCGCCGCGCGGCACCTGGAATCTCGGCGGGATCGAGGAGCCCGCGCCGGCGCCACCCGATGCGCAGGAGCCAAGATCGCGGCGCGGCGACCGGTGGATCCATAGCCGGCGACGGGATTTCGGCGCCGCGCTTCCAGCCATCGAAGTAGCGCGCTGACGAGTAAGGATCGAAACCGAGGTCCAGCTTTTCGCCGTGGTGCCGCGCGTTGAGCAGGACATAGGCCAGGGCATTTCGCACCTCGGCCGGGGTCGTGAGCGCTCGGTGGTGGTAGCGGTCGGCGAAAACGCGACCCGAGCGGCCGAGCGGCGCATTGAGGAGGCGCGCGAGCCGGCTGGAGAAGCCATTCATGCCCGAGGCGAGGTGCCGCGAGCTCGTCGCCTCGCACATAAGGTGTATATGGTCGCGCTGCACCGAGAACTGACAGATCCGAAATCCGGCGCGCTCGCAGCCGGCGTAAAACGCGCGGCGTAACGCCTGCCAGAGCTTCGGCCTGCGGAGCCTGGCCACCTCGCGGCGAACGCGGAGGGTGACGTGAATCGGCGTATGCCGGGTTACGCGAGAGCGCCGAGCGCGGCGAGTGTGCGGCACCCGAGCCGAGCGCCGCTTCCTCCCGGCGCCGGGACGCGCGCCACCGCGGGTGGAAAACTCGAGTGGAAGCTGCCTCCGCGCTTTCGGCCTCGCCCGCGATTTGCGCAATCCCGCCACTAAACTTGATTTTAGCACCCTTATTCAAGCGCGCAAGCTGAATTTTGGGCTGAGCTAAGAAATCGCTGAGGACCGCGCCGGCGGCCGATGACCGCCGGGCCCGGGCGCCGGGGTGTGGTCACGCCGTGCCGCTTCGTCGAGCCCAGGCCGCCCGAGGTCGATGTCGAGGTCGTCGCGTCAGCAGATCGGGCATCAGCTGCTCGGTCGCCGGTTTGGGTCGCCGGTTTGGGTCGCCGGTTTGGTTCGTGCTCGCCCGTTTTGGTTCGCGGTCGCCCGTTTTGGCTCGCCGGTTCCCGGCTATGTAGCGGCCGCCGACGCAAGGCCCACCGGCTCCGTTTCCGCGGGGGGCGGATCCGAGCGGAGGGACCGCGGCAATCGTGCGCGCGGGCTGTCTCAGACGATTATTCGCGCTCTTAGCGCAGGGGGTGAGGTCCGTCGGTGGGCCGCAGCCGGTTCCGCGGGGCCGGCCGCTCACAGGAGCGTGGCCCGAACGGAGACCAGCGCGGTGTTTGCCTTCGCGGACGCTGGTTTGATTTCCCAGTCTTACTCAGGCGCGTCGGGGTTCGAAGCCCGGCGGATAGACCGGCGGCGCCGAGAACTTGCGAGGCGTTTTCGCAGCGGCCACAGTGGCACCGGGCCCGAGTTGCCGGGGCGGGTCGCTTGCGGCGCCCGGGCGGGTTCTGTATATCGCCAGACCATGCCAGACGAGGGCCGAACATCTGCCGAGGAGGGGGAGCGCAGCGAGACGCCTGACCGCGGGGAGACGCTTGACCGCGGGGAGTCGCCTGACCGCAGCGAGGCGCCTGACCACAGCGAGGCGAGTGCCGGCGCGGATCACCGCGCGGGGTTTTGCGCGATCCTCGGGCCGCCGAACGCCGGCAAATCCACGTTTTTGAACCGGGCCCTGGGCGTCCCGATCGCCGCCGTTTCGCCCAAGCCGCAGACGACGCGAAACCGGATCGTCGGCGTGGTGAACGTTCCGGGCGCGAGCACGCCCCGCGCCCCCAACGAAGCCGAATCCGAAGCCGACTCCGAAGCCGTAGCCGCAGGCGAGGGCGTGTCTGACAGCCAGGGGAGGGGCGGGCAGTCTAAAGACGCCGAGGCGCCGGGGGAGGCCGCCACCGCTGGGACGCCGGACGAACCCGCGCCGGGCGATGCCGCGGGCGCCGAGGAAACGCAGGGCCCGTCGGCACAGATCGTGTTCGTGGACACGCCGGGCGCGCAGAGCGGCGAGGGCGCGCTCCGCCACTTCATGCGCGACGAGCTTCTGAGCGCCGCCGCCGACTGCGACGTGGGGCTCGTGTTCATCGACGTGAGCCAGCGCGCCCAGCGGTCGCCGGGCGCGCTCCCTCACGACCGGCAGCGGGCGCTCGACGCCGCGCTCGGCGCCGCCAGGGTCCCGCTCGTGCTCGCCGTCAACAAAGTGGACACCCTGGCCGATAAGCGCGAGCTCTTGCCGATCCTCGACGCCTATTACCAAACCGGCCGGTTCGAGGCGATCGTGCCCCTGTCGGCCAAGACCGGCGACGGGCTGGACCGGGTGCAGCGCGAGGTCGTCGCGCGCCTGCCGCGCGGGCAGAACCTGTTTCCCGAGGAGATGATCACCGACCGCGCCGAGCGCTTCCTGGTCGGGGAGCTTATCCGCGAGCAGCTGTTTTTGCAGCTCGGCGACGAGATCCCCTATGCCACGGCGGTGGCGGTGGAGCAGTTTCGCGAAAGGCGCGATCACGGCGATGTGGTCATCGACGCCGTCATCCACGTCGAACGCGAGTCGCAAAAGCCCATCGTGGTGGGGCGCGCCGGGCGTCGCATCAAGGAAGTGGGCACGCGCAGCCGCGACGCCATCGGCAAGCTGTTGGGCTGCCCCGCCCACGTTCACCTTCACGTCAAGGTGACGCCGAAGTGGTCGCGGACGGCCCAAACCCTGCGCGAGGTCGGCTACGAGCGATGAAGTCGCCGCTCATCGCCATCGTCGGCCGGCCCAACGTGGGCAAATCGACCCTGTACAACCGCCTCGTCGGCGGCAGGCCGGCGCTCGTCCACGGCACGCCCGGGCTCACCCGCGATCGCCGCTACGGAAGGCTGGACTACGACGACCGGACGCTCCGCGTGGTCGACACCGGGGGCCTCGATCCCGACGCCGAGCGCGACGTGGTGGGCGCGGGGATCCACCGGCAGGCCAGGGCGGCGCTCGCCGAGTCCGATTTCGTGATCTTCGTGGTCGACGGGCGCGCCGGCGTATCGCCCGTGGACGACCGCATCGCGGGCGAGATCCGCCGGTCGGGGCTGCCCGTCGCGCTCGCGATAAACAAGATCGATCACCCGGTGCGCGAGGATCTCGTCACCGACTTTTACGCGCTCGGGGCGCCCGCGCTGTTCCCGATTTCCGCCGAGCACGGCCGCGGGCTCGAGGAGCTCCTCGACCACATCGTGGCCGAGCTCGGCGTCGTTCCGGATGCCGAGCCGGAGCCGGAAAACGAGCCCTATGGCGAGGGGGACGGCGCCGAGCCAGCGTCTTCGTCGGTTGGAGCGGGCGCGCCCGGGCAGCCGGGGCCGCCCGCTCCGCTGGGCGTG
>SLNH01000221.1 GCA_007133195.1 Nannocystineae bacterium
CTCGGTGTCGCGCGCGTGATTCGTGCCTGAGGCGGCCCCGAGCACCGCCGGCCGGCTCACGAGCGGCTCAGATTCGCAGCTTGCCGCGGCGATCCACGGCCGAGCCCCCAGCCGCCTCGGCGTGCTGCCAAGTGGGTGCCGGCGGCGCTAGCTCACCGTTTTCATCGAAGTGCTCGTTTCTGTGAAGGTAGGTAAGCACCTCAACGGTTGCCGCTGCCGAGTAGCCTGGTTCGCGCTCCGCCCGGGCGAGGGCTTCGACGTGCTCCTCGGAAACCCCGGTGATTTCGAATTCCTGCCCTTCGGGTTGGCGCTCGTAGCGGTAACGCACCGAGCCGATCTCAGCGTCGATCGCCATGCTCCCGCTGTCGATGTGCATGCCGGATCCCTAACACCGGGTACCCGGCGGCGCAGGCCCGGCCGCTCCGCAGCCACGTTCGCCAGCGCCAGCCAGCGCCTGCGCTATCGCGCTTAGCGCCGGCGGCGCGGGCGCGCGTGGTCCACCGAAAACCGGCCCGGCCCGGTGAGGGCGAACATCGCGAAGGCGGTCGCGAAAAACAGCGCGAGCTCGTAGTCCGCGAACGAATCGCCCCAAACGACGGCGTGCATGTAGGTAGCGACGAGCATGCTGATGACCAGCGGGATGGCGACGATTCGCGTCGCGAGGCCGATCGTGAGCAGCAGGGCGCAGATCACCTCGGCGAACACCACGAGGCCAAGGCTGATCGCGCCGCCCAGGCCGAACGGATCGGCGAACGTCTCGGCCCGCTCCGAGAAGTTCAGGAGCTTGTCCTTCCCGTGGGCCAAAAAAAGAGCCAGTCCAGCCCACACCCGCATGAGCAGGAGCCCGACGTCCAACAGCGTCGCGCGGGTGTTCGAATTCGCGAAGTTCAGCGCCATGCGGTCCCTCCTCGGCGCAGACCGACCGCGGCGGCGCCCGGGCGGGAGCGGGGTGTTTGGGCGCCAGCCTCCGGGGACACTCGTCCGCCGGGCAGGCGCGCCCGGCGGGTTGGGCTGTGGCACCCCGAAAGCCGGTCGGTACGGGAGCGCGCAGCTCGGGCCATCGCGCAGGGGCGTGTGGCGCAGCCGTGGGCGGTGCGCGACGCAGCTCCCCTGGCGCTTGGCATGTGCCTTGCTATCGTCTTTCGTGCTATCATGACTAGCCTGTCCGTCGTTTACGCTTGGGGATCAATCTTATGAGACATTCGCGACTTGTCCTTTTGGTTTTGATCATCGGCGGGGCCGTGCTTGCGTCCGCGTGCACGGTCCGGGGACAGGCCCGGGCGACCTACAGCTCCCATCATCCGGTCGAGCTGGTCGAGGTGAGGCGCGGCGTGTGGGTGGCTGTGGACCATCATCGCCCGCTGTTTTACGCTGACGGCTACTACTGGATGTATGGCGGTGGTGTGTGGAAGCGCTCCTACACGGCTTATGGCGGGAACTGGGTGGTGACGCACCGCACTTACGTGCCGCGGGCCATCCTTACACTCGACAGGGGCCCGCGCTACTACGTCCGCTACAACCCGCCGCGGCATCGCACACGGTACACCGCGCCGCGGGTACGCGATCACCGCCAGCAGGACGCCTCGCCGCGCGTGCGGGATCACCGCTCGGGAAGCGGTGAGGCCCGCCCGCGCACGCGTGACCACAGGGATCGCAGCGACCGCAGCCGCTCGCGCAGTGGAAGCCGCGATGCGGCCCCGCGCACCCGCGATCACCGGGATCGCAGCGACCGCAGCCGCGAGTCCGCTCCCCGCACGCGCGACCACCGCGATCGCGACCGCAGCGACCGCAGCGACCGCAGCGACCGCAGTCGGTCGCGCGACGCCGGACCGCGCACGCGTGACCACCGAAATCGCGGCGACGCCAATCGCTCGCGGGATCGCAGCCGCGGCGACGCCAATCGCTCGCGGGATCGCAGCCGGTCAGACCGAAGCTCCGGGCCGCGAACCCGCGACCACCGCCGCGGCCGCTAAACCGAACGACCAGCTCCTGCGTCGCGCGTCACAGCCGCTCGCGCAAGATGGCGACCATGCGGCGCAGGGGCTCGGCGGCGCCCCATAGGAGCTGGTCACCCACGGAAAACGCGGTGAGGTACTCGCCGCCCATATTCATCTTGCGAAGCCGCCCGACCGGCACGTCGAGGGACCCGGTGATCGCCGCCGGCGTGAGGCCGCGCAGCGTCGACTCCTTGTCGTTTTCGACGATCCGCACCCACGGGTGTGCTCCGGCGAGCGTGGACTCGACGTCGGACAGGGGGACATCGCGGCGCAGCTTGATGGTGAAGGCTTGGGCGTGACAGCGCATCGCGCCCACGCGGACGCATTGGCCGTCGACCGGGATGGGCTCGCTCGTGGCCAGAATCTTGTTGCTCTCGACGTGGGCCTTCCACTCCTCGCGGGTCTGTCCCTCCGGCATGGCGGAATCGATCCACGGCAGGAGGCTCGCGGCGAGCGGAAACCCGAACTCGGAACTCGGTAGATCGTCGCTCCTCAGCGCTTGGGTGACCCGCCGGTCGAGGTCGAGCGCCGAGGCAGCCGGATCGCGCAGGGCGTCACCCGCCGCGCCCGCGAGCGCGCCCATCTGCGCGACGAGCTCGCGCATGTGCTTGGCGCCGGCGCCCGAGGCGGCCTGATAGGTCATCGTGCTCACCCACTCGATGAGCCCTTCGGCGTAGAGCCCGGACAGCGCCATGAGCATCAGGCTGGTCGTGCAGTTGGGCCCGATGAAGGTCTTTTGGCCCTCGTCCAGGCCGCGCTGGATGACCGCGCGGTTGACCGGATCGAGGATCAGCACGGCGTCAGACTCCATGCGAAGCGCGGACGCGGCGTCGATCCAGTACCCGGTCCACCCGGCCTCGCGGAGCGCGGGGTAGATCTCCTTTGTGTACGCGCCGCCCTGACAGGACACGAGGGCGTCACAGGCGCGGAGCGCGCTTACGTCGCGGGCGTCCAAAAGCTCAGTTTGCGCCCCGCCGATCTCCGGCCCCGCGCCGCCGACCTGCGAGGTGGAAAAAAACCGCGCGTCGAGACCTTCGAAGTCGTTTTCGGCGCGCATGCGCTCCATGAGCACGGAGCCGACCATGCCGCGCCAGCCGATGAATCCTACCTTCATGAATACCTCTGCTCGCTAACCCGCTCCGCCAGCGCGCCGCATGCCCCGCCGAGGTGCTATCGCGGCGGCGGCGCGGGAGAGGGCGCCTTTATGAAGTCCGGCTTTATACCAGCGGGCGCCGCGCCCCGCAAGGGCGTAACTCGCTGAAATTGCAGCGCTCATCGGTCGCGGGGCGGGGTTTCGACGGGGGCTCGTACGCGCCTTGGGTCGCGTTCGCGAAACCCGGGACAGCGGCGTGTGCGCCGGCCGGCGTCGGTACGACTTCACGCTCTGGCCGCCGCGGTTTGAACCGACCGAACGTGCTCACGCCGCGTCTCGTCGGGCAAAAACGCCGCTCGGAACGAATTTTCGGCGCAGGCGACGATGTCTTCGGGCGACAGCGACAGCGCCTCGGCCGTCGCTTGGAAGTTTTCTCCGAGGTAGCCGCCGAAGTAGGCCGGATCGTCGGAGTGAAGGCTCACGTTCAGGCCACGGCGAAGGAGCTCCGGCAGGTTGTGGTCGGCCAGGGTGGGGAACACCCGGAGCGCCACGTTCGATAGCGGGCACACGGTGAGCGGGGTCTTTTCGCGGGCGAGCCGCGCTACGAGCTCGTCGTCCTCGGTGCACCTCACGCCGTGATCGATTCGCTCGGCGCCGAGCACGTCGAGGGCGCTTCGAATGTAGGAAGCGGGTCCCTCCTCCCCGGCGTGGGCCACGACGCGGAGCCCCAGTTCCCTGGCGGCGGCGAAGACCTTTTGGAACTTCTCGGGCGGGTTTCCGGCCTCGGCGGAGTCGAGGCCCACGGCTTCGATTTCGCTGAGAAACGGCTTCGCCTCCGAGAGCGTGTGAAACGCTTCGTCCTCGGACAGGTGGCGCAAAAAGCACAGGATCAGCCGCGAGGTGATCCCGAATTCGCGCTGGCCGTCTTCGAGCCCGCGCAGGATGCCCGTGATCACGGCGTCGAACGGGATCCCGCGTCCGGTGTGGGTTTGCGGATCGAAGAACACCTCCGCGTGCACCACCCCGTCTTCGCGGGCGCGCTCGAGGTAGGCGCGGGTCATGTCGCGAAAGTCGCGCTCCTTTTGCAGGACCTTCGCGCCGGCGTAATAGACGTCGAGGAACGACTGGAGGTCTTGGAAGTCGTATGCCGCCCGGAGCGCATCGACGCTGGGGTAGCCAGGGTCGATCCCGTTTCGGGCCGCGAGCGAAAACACCAGCTCCGGCTCGAGCGTCCCCTCGATGTGGAGGTGAAGCTCCGCCTTGGGGAGCGCTTGGATCAGCCGAGAAAGGTCTGGGTGAGCTGTCATGAACCGAGCTTGGTCGGCCTGGCCTCCGGGCGCAACGGGTTCCTCGTTCGCGTGTCCTGGCCCCCCGCGCGCGGCGGCAGGGCGGGGTGAATTGACATCGGGGGGGCCGCCTGCTACCCGAAGTACGCATCCCGCCCGTGCGGCGCCATCCCAGAAGCGAAGGAGTGCTACGTGGAAGTCTTCGAGAAACTGGAATCTGAAGTAAGGAGCTACGTTCGTGGTTTTCCGGTGGTCTTCGATCGGGCGGAGGGGCACGAGCTCTTCGACGTAGACGGGAACCGCTACCTCGACTTCTTCGCCGGCGCCGGCGTGCTCAACTACGGGCACAACAACCCCGCGCTCAAAAAGCCGCTCCTCGAGTACATCGAGCGCGGCGCGATCACCCACAGCCTCGACATGGCGAGCTCCGCCAAGCGGGACTTCCTGGCGCGCTTTCACGAGGTGATCCTCAAGCCGCGGGGGCTGGACTACAAGGTCCAGTTCCCTGGCCCGACCGGCACCAACGCGGTGGAGGCGGCGCTCAAGCTCGCGCGCAAGGTCACCGGTCGCCACAACATCGCCGCGTTCACGAACGCCTTCCACGGCATGACGCTCGGCGCCCTCGCCGTCACCGGCAACGCGTTCAAGCGGCAGGGCGGCGGCATCCCGCTCGGTTGGGGCGGCACGGCGACGCTCCCGTTCGACGGCTATCTCGGCGAAGGCGTAGACACCCTCGACTACTTCGAGCGCCTCTTGGACGACACCTCGAGCGGCCTCGACAAGCCGGCCGCCGTGATCGTCGAGCCGGTGCAGGCCGAGGGGGGCGTGAACGTCGCGAGCGCCGCCTGGCTAGGGCGCCTTCGCGAGATCACCCAAAAGCACGGGATCCTGCTCATCGCAGACGAGATTCAGATCGGTTGCGGGCGGAGCGGTAACTTCTTCGCGTTCGAGGAGTCCGGAATCGAGCCCGACATGGTGGCGCTGTCCAAGTCGCTGTCGGGGTATGGGCTTCCCTTCGCGGTCACCCTGCTCAAGCCGGAGCTCGACAAGTGGGCTCCAGGCGAGCACAACGGCACCTTCCGCGGGCACAACCTCGCGATGGTCACCGCCACGGCGGCGCTCGAGCATTTCTGGGCGAAAAAGGACTTCGAGGCCGAGGTCCAAAAGAAGGCCGAGCTCGTCCGCGGTCGCCTCGAGTCGTACGCAAAGAAGGATTCGCGCCTTAGCGTGCGCGGCCGCGGCCTGATGCAGGGGCTCGTGTTCCCCCAAGATGACCAGGCGAGCGAGGTGTCGAAGGAGGCGTTCTCCCGCGGGCTCGTCATCGAGACCGCGGGCGCGACCGACAACGTGGTCAAGTTCCTCATGCCGCTCACCACCACCGAGCAAGCCCTGTCCGAAGGGCTCGACATCGTGGAAAAGTCGGCGGACGCTGTGCTCGGCCGCTGAGCCGATGTGTTCCGCCGACGCCGGGTGCGCC
>SLNH01000166.1 GCA_007133195.1 Nannocystineae bacterium
CCCCCCTGCCCGGCGCCGCCGGGAGAAGCTGTGGGCGATCCGCACGCGAGCGATGCCCAAACCAGCGAAACGAGCGTTGCCGCCCACCATGTAGCGCGGGTGTGGATGCCGAAAGCCTAGTAAACCGCGCCGGCACCGCCAGCTGGTATTTTCGTTCGCGCCCGCGCCTCGCTGGCCCACCCCGAGCGGGGCGACCTGAGTTAATCTCACTCTGCTTTCAGGTCACGGCGTCGCCGGCCCGGCCGCACGACTCCGCCCCCGCTCGGTCGAAAGCCCCGGACGAGACAACATGACAACACTCATCACGGATCGCCCCGTCTGCGTCACCGGCGCCGCCGGGTTCATCGCCGCCCACCTCGTCGCCGACCTGCTCGCGCGCGGCTACCGCGTACGGGGCACCGTGCGCGACCCGCAAAGCGACAAGTACGGCTTCCTCCGCGATTTCCCCGGTGCTGATGACAGGCTCGAGCTCATCGGCGCCGACCTCCTCGACCCGCCGAGCTTTCAAGACGCGGTGAAGGACTGCGAATTCGTGCTTCACACCGCCAGCCCCTACGCCCTCGACGTCAAAGATCCGCAAAGGGACCTCGTCGATCCGGCGGTCAAGGGCACCCGGGCGGTCCTCGAGGCGTGCGCCAAGGAGGGCGGCGTGCGGCGCGTGGTGGTCACCTCGTCGATGGCCGCCATCACCGACGAGCCTGATTCCGAGCGCGTCCTCACCGAGGAGGACTGGAACGACAAGTCGTCGCTGTCGCGCAACCCGTATTACTACTCCAAGACCCTCGCCGAGCGCGAAGCGTGGCGGTTCGTGGAGGAACACGAGCCCGGGTTCGACCTCGTCACCATCAACCCGTTTCTCGTGATCGGGCCCTCGCTCACCCCGGAGATCAACCAGTCCAACCGGGTCTTCATCGACCTGCTCACCGGCGCGTTCCCCGGCATCATGAGTATTCATTGGGGCTTCGTCGATGTCCGCGACGTCGCGCGCGCGCACCGGCTCGCCATGGAGGTCCCCGAAGCCGCCGGGCGCTACATCTGCGCGAACGAGACCAAGTCGATGCGCGAGGTGGTCGAGCTTTTGCGCGAGCAGGGCTACGGCGACTACAAGCTCCCCAAGCTCGGGCTCGACTGCGCCGCAGGCGACTTCATGGCGGTGCTTTCGAGCTACTTTTACCCCAAGGGCACCGGGTCATACCTCCGCACCCACATCGGGCGCACACCCCAGTTCGATCACACCAAGATTCGCCAGGAACTCGGCCTCGAGTTCATTCCGGTCGCCGACACGATCCGCGACACCACAAACGACCTGATCGCCTGGGGCCACATCCCCGGCCGCTGAGCCCGATCCGCGAAGCGCTCCGACCGGCGCTGTGGGCTGCGGCCTACGAGCTCGGTCGGCGCGCCGCCTGCGAGCATGCCGGCGACCCGGAGGGCTTCTCCCTCATCTTCAACGCAGGACGCACCCGGCGAAGCCCCTGGCCACACGTGCACGTCATCGTCGCGCGTTCTCCCGGCCGCAAGCGGCTCGCCTTCCTGCTGCTTTCCCTCAAGCACGTGCTTCGCTGGTGGCGCTGGCCGCTCATCCGCTCGATCACATCGAGGCGCCCCGCGTAAGCCCCGCACGCGGGCGCCGTCGCGGCCAAAAGCCCGCGAGAGTCGCAAACGACGCACGGCTTGAACAGCGAGTAGCCTCGCGGGCGCTCGAGCCGTCGCGGTGGCACGAAGCCGTCGCCCACCCTTCCAGCCGACATGCGGGCCGCGCCGTCTCGAGGATCATGACAACTGGGCGCCGCTAGAGCAGGCCTGGTTTTGGGTTTGTACCCATATGTCACGCGTGTCATATGGGTACAAAAGCCGAAAAGCCCCCCCTCGCACGATCGTGATCTTGAGCGGGCGCGGCCGATCAAACAGAGGGGTAACTCTTCGCGCGGCCTTGCACCGCGTGCTCGGAACGACGCGATGGCCCGAAGCCTCGGGGCCTGGGGCCGGCTAACGGCTTTCGTGATCTGCGATGGTCCCTTGCACGGAGGAACGACGCGGGCAGAGGCCGAGGCGACCCGGACGGGATCAAGGCGACTGCGGGTCTTGGGCATGGCCGGCGCGGCCGGAGGCGGCTTGCTCGGCGCTCGTGGGGACGCCGGCCGGGATCGATAAATCGGGGCTCGTGCCCACATTGGAGCGGTTTATCGTGCTGCCGTTATCGGCGCGCAGGATGCCGGCGGCCTGGGCGTCTCGAATATCGACCACGGTGGGATTGCCGTTTGCCCCGGCGATGAGCGCCGGACCGAACGAGCCGCCGCTCAGCTGCACGCCTTCGAGCGTCACCGGGCCGCTCGGCCAAATCCACACAGGCCGGCCGTTATAGCCCTCGTCCGTGTTGAACGCGACCGAGTCCGTGATGCGATCGGCGCTGCCGGCGAGCCGGAACGTGGAGACGTAGTTGTTTGCGCCGTAGCTTCGATCGATGTGGATCGATCCGCGCCCGCCGCCGGCGTTGGTTCCCGGCGCGCTGCCGTAGATGCCGTTATCCGGCCAGCCCTGTACGTTTACGCGCCGGAAGTCGATGTGGCCGGTGTGCTCGGGGCCCACGTGGATGCCAGTGGGTCCGTGGGTGCAGCTCGTGTCCGGGCAGGTCGGCTGGCCGCCGGCGCGGCTCGAGCCGTCGCCCATGTACACGTTTTCGAACACCGAGTGGCCGCCCCCGGTGTCGGACAGCCCGATGAGGCCACCCGGCGCCTGCTTGCGGCCGCGAAAGCCCACGTTGCGGATGGTCCAACCGGTGGAGTTTTTCGCGTCGATGGTGATGTCTTGCCCGGTGGTGAGGTCGATCAGCACGTTTTCGAACACCTCGCCGTCGCCGATGAAGATCGTCTGCCCCTCGGCCGGGATGACCTCGTAATCCGCCGGCGGCAGCTCGTCGTCGCCGCCGGTGACGTCCACGAGCACGGCGTCGT
Organism: Nannocystineae bacterium; assembly: GCA_007133195.1. Classification (GTDB taxonomy): domain Bacteria; phylum Myxococcota_A; class Polyangia; order Haliangiales; family Haliangiaceae; genus SLNH01. The sequence continues at coordinate 2,955 of SLNH01000166.1, forward strand.
CCCACCACACGGTGCCCGCCGAGCCCGCCATGCTGAGGTTTAGTTGCACCCGCGCGGTGCCCGGCGGCGCCACGACCGGATCACTGGTGATCCGCGTCCAATCGCGCGCTTCTGCCTCGCCCTCGAAGATCTCCCAGTCGAGCTCCGCCCCGGTCTCGTCGTGAAACATGACCTGCGCGAACGGCGGCTCGGTCGTGTGTTCGCTGCGGTACCAGGCCGCGATTTGAAACGCCTGTCCCGCCGAGGCCGGATGGCCTTGTTTGATGACGACCGCCGGCTCCTCATCCCCCGACCAGCTCGCCGCCTGTCCCCCGGATCGCGCGTGCTCCTCGCTCGTGGAAAACGCGCCGGCGCCGCGGGGATGATAGGTCACGCACTCCCACGCATCGGGACAGCCCGGCCCGGCGTCACCCGCGGTAAACGCGGCGTTATCCGCGAGGTTGTCCTCGGGATCGTCCGGAATGTCATCTCCGAGCTCCGGCCCCGCGTCCGGCGTGGTGCCGGGACCGGGGGCGTTCGGATCGTCTCCGGGCATGTCCGCCGCGCGGGCGTCTGGCGCGCTCTCCGTGTCGACGGCCTCCCCGGTGCACGCGATCACGCCGAGGCCCAATAGCACTGAGATGGGGGCTATCTGCTTTAACAGGTCCATTGGACGAACCAGTAAGCAGGTATCGTGCCGGCGTCTGGCCCGCGCCGGAGCGGCCGGTCGCGCCAGCATAACTCTCGGCAATCCAAGTAGATTTTGCGCATCGGAGCGCGCGTTTGGGCGCGCTCCGACGTGCCTTAGGGTGGGATACGCCCCCCCACCCTGCGGGCCTCGGCCCGCAGCCGCCCCTCCGCCGGCGGCCGCCGGGGCAGTACCACGATGAAGCGCGCCCCCTCGCCGGCGGCGCTCTCGACGCGGAGCTCGCCGCCCAGCGCGTCCACGATTCGCTGAACGATGTACAGGCCGAGGCCCAGTCCCCCGTACTCGGAAGACGACACGCCGCGGGCGAAGCGCTCGAAAATTCGGGCGTGCTGCTCCGGGGAGATTCCAATGCCGCGATCGCACACCTCGAGCCGCGCGCCGTCCTCGTCGGACTCGACGACGATCTCGACAGGCTGCCCGGCGCCGAACTTGAAGGCGTTCGACAAAAGGTTCGTCACGACGCGGTCGAGGCTGCTCCGATCCCAGTGCCCACGGACCGGCTCGTCTGCGCGCACGTGCACCGATGTTCCGTATTGCGCCGCGTCGTCGGCGAGCCGCTCCAAGGCCTCGGCGACGACGTCGCGAAGATCGATGACTTCCAACCGAAGGTCGATCTGCCCGGATTTGAGCCGCGCCACGTTGAGAAGCTCGTCCACGAGCCGCGTGAGCCGCGAAAGCTGCCGCTCGGCCACGGCAAACGCGCGGGACACGTTTTCGGGCGTGCGCGGAAGGGTGCCCGACGAGACGCCTTGCATGGCGAGCTTCATCGAGGTGAGTGGGGTCTTCAGCTCGTGGGACGCAATGGCCAAAAACTCGTCCCGGATCTGGATCGCCCGCTGAGCTTCACCATAAAGGCGAGCGTTTTCGATCGCGACGCTCGCCCGCCGCGCCAGATCCACGGCGAAGGACAGATCCGAGCGCGTGTACGACCGGCCGCGCGTCGCGAGCGCGAAGCAGACACGCCCGCGGATGCGCCCGTCGTCGGTCAAGGGGACGGCCATGAAGCTCCGGCCACCGAGCTGTCGTATCACCTCAGCGTGCTCGTCGCTCGCGGTCTCCGCCGCGAGTTGGTCCTCCGAGACGTCCGGGACGACGGTCGGATCGCCCCTTTGAACCACGCGCGCGAGGAGCGGCGGCCCATGTTCGGCGAGCTCGTGGCGCTCGAGCTCTCGGAGAAGCGGCGACTTGTCCGGGTCGGCGTGGGCGGCGGCGACCCGCTTGAGCACGCCCTCCTCGTCGACCAAATCGACATAGCAAAAGTCCGCAAACCCGGGCACGATCTCGTCCACGACCCGGCGCAAGGTCACCGCATAGTCGAGGGACGCGGCGAAGGCGGCGCTCGCGTCGGCCAAAAACTTGACCATCGACTCCGCTCGAGATCTGTCCTCGATCTCGGCGTTCAGCCGTTCGACGAGCGTGCCGATTTCGAGGGCGTTCGCCGCCTGCGACGCCAGGACCTCGACCACTCTCACCCGCGCCGGAGGAAACGCGAAGGTCGTGAGGTTGTTTTCGAAATAAAACACCCCGGCCAGCGTGCCGCGGCGGAGCAGCGGAACCGCCAGCGCCGCGCGGAGCCCGTGATCCCGCACGTACGGATCGGCGCGGACCTCTGCGTCGGCGCGCGCGTCGTGAACCACCCGGGCTCGCCCGGTGACCCGCGCGGCCTCGACGATCGACCGCGGGGCCTCCTCGGTTTCGGCGACCGGCGTGTGCATTCGCACCGGCGGCGCGGCCGCCGTCCCCGCCGCGCGCGCGAACAGTTCTTCGCCCTCGAGGAGGAATAGGACCCCTCGCTCGGCGCCCGCGGCCTCCACGCAGACTCGCATGAGCCGATCGATCAGCCGATCCGTGTCGACCGCATCGGCCAACGCCGACGACGCCTCGAGTATGGTGAGGAGATCCTCCTGTGCGAGGCCCCCGCGGCTGGACATGAGCGCCGGGTCGTCCTGCCCGTGTTGGGGGAGCCGCTCCGTGAGAGCCTGCGCCTTGGCGGCGGCGCCCCAGCGGGCATAGCGCGACGCGGCCGCGCGCAGGCAGCGGCGCGCGCTCTCGGGCAGGCCGAGCTCATGATAAAGGCTCCCCGCCAGCTCGTTCGCGAGCGCCTCCTCGTGCACGAGCTCGCCGCGCGCAGCCGCGGCAATTGCCTCCTCGAACCGCGCCGCTGCCTCGAGGTGCCGGCCGGCGACGCGCGCCCGCACTCCCGCCACGAGGAGCTGCTTGGCACGAAAGTTTTCCTCGCAGTGAGCCGCAAACGCGTCCAGCGCGCGCTCGTGCGCCTCCATGTCACCATCGAAACTCTCGGCGTCAGCGGTCTCGTCCGGCGCGCTCGCCGCGCGCGCCAGCGCGGCGTATAGATGATAGTCGGCGACGATGGCCAGCCCTCGCACATGCTCGAGCCTGGTCTCCGCTAGGCGGGCCATGGCGAGGGCCGTGTTTTCGTCGCCGAAAAGGTATGCGGACTGCGCCCGAAGGACTCCGTACAGGGCGATGGCCGTTTGGTTCGCCCGCGCGCGCGATAGAAAGTCCTTTTCCCGGAACTCGGGCGTGTCGAAGCTCCTCCAGGGCACCGTGTTTCCTCTCAGGCATCGGATCGCCTGACGGAACGGCGTGAAGGTTTCGACGTCCAGGTGGGCACGCCTCCCGAAGGCCACGCCGCGCTCGATCTCCTCGAGGACGCGGGGCAGGGGCGTACCCGCGCTGTGTAGCGTCGCCACGAGCGAAATGTGCGCGAAGCTCGCGAACACCGCGCTTCCGGACCTCTCGCCGGCCCTTATCGCCCTCTCCAGGATGGGGATGTTCGTCTTGAGTGGGGCAGCCCAGTGGTTTAGGTGCATCCCGACGAGCTGCAGGGTGCGGCACTCGCTTTGCGGATCACCACTGGCGGTGGCGAGCTCGACGCCGAGCTTTCCGAAGGCGGCCCCGACCTCGGTCTCGCCTGCCGTCACGAGGAGGGCGCCGTAGCTCGCGAAGGCCTCTGGCGACTCGGACGCCGTGCCGTGCTCCATGGACAGCCGCACCATGCGGACGATGACCCACCGCAAAAACACCTCGCCCGTGAAAAACGCGGACGGCAACAGAGCCGACAGGAGCTTCATCCGAGCGCGCGTGTCCGGGTCTTGCATCCGCGGCAGCTTCAAAAGCTCGATCGGGCGGCGCCTCCCGAGCCGCCGGCGCACCGCCGCCTCCTCCGCCCAGGCGGCGGACTGATCGCCGACGGAGGGAATCTCTTCGCCGAGCCGGCGAAGCCCCTCACGCCCCCACTCGATCGCCTGAGCCCAGTCGCCGCGCGCCGAAGCGCCGCTCGTTCGAACCACCGCGAGCTCCGCCTGTTCCGCCCGACTCTGGGCGCGCGACAGCGCGGCGTCGGCGAGCGCGTCGGCGCGATCGACCTCGCCCGTCAAGTAAAGGCATTCGGCGGCGTCTCGGTGGAGCCTGAAAACGAGCCCGTGATGACGCGTCCACCACCGCGCCCGACACAGACCGACGCCACAGAGCAGATAGCGAGCGGCCGCCGCGAACGACGTCGCCCTCGCCTTGGCGCCGGCCCGCAGATTCAAGTTGGCCGCGCGTAGGAGCTCCTCCTCGTTCGAGATGCTGTTTGAACCGAGGTTTACTTGGTCGACCACCTCGAACAGTTCGTCCTCCAGCTCGCGAGCGGAGAGCTCCGCGAGCAGACGCCGCGCGATGCGGTTGTGAACCGCCGATCGCGCCTTTTCCTTCATCATCGAATACGCCGCCTCCCGGACGCGGTCGTGGATGAATCGGTAGGCGCCCCGGGGTCGCCTCGGGGGTTCGGCTCGCGCGACGATGAGACCTGCTCGCAGCGCGGGCGACAGGATCAGGGCGACGTGTTCGGCGGGCTCATCTCGGATGACCGCCAGCCGATCGAGAAAGAACGTGCGGCCGAGGCAGCTGCCGATTTGCAATGCCTCGCGCGTCTTCAGGGGGAGCTCGCCGATCCCGTCCGCCATGAGCGCCGCGACGTTATCTGTGACGTCGGCTCGTCGAATCGCCTCTATGTCCCACGTCCAGGCGCCGTGCTCGCGGAACATCAGAAGACCCTGCCGGTGGAGCGATCGCAGTAGCTCGCGGACGAAAAGCGGGTTGCCGCCTGTCTTTCGCACGAGGATCTCGGCCAACTCACGCGCCCGCTCGAGGGGAACGCGCAGCGCGTCTGTCACGAGCTCGGCCACCGCGTCTCGGCCGAGGCCGGCGACCTCACGGGCGCGCACGGCCACGCCCCTGGCCCCAATCGCGGCCAGGGCCGCCTCGTGCTCGGGACCCGGGCTCGAGCGGAGCGCACCCACGACGAGCCACCGGCGCTGTCCAGGGCCGGTGAGCAGGCTCTCGAGGAGCGACAGCGAAGCCGGCCCCGCCTCGTCGAGATTGTCTAGGAACAGGACGACCGGCCGGCCAGCCGACACGCCCGCGGCGAGAGCTTGAAACGCAAAATGACAGCGGCCTTTGCTCTCGGCCGGCCCCAACCGCGCCGGCGCGGGGCGGTGCCCGATGAGCTCGGCGAGCTCCGGGATGATGTCGGTGAGAAGCTCCGCATGATCGCCGATCGCTCGCTCGATTTGCGCGCGAGCCTCGGCGCGCTCGTCCTCGCCCAGCCGGGCGAGATCTCGGACGGCGGCGGACAGCGCGTCGATGAAGGCCGCGTGCGGGCGGTTGTGTTCGGCCGCGAACGCGCCGGCGAGGAACACCCCTCCGCGGTTTTCCACTTCAGTTCTCAGCGACTCGGCGAGGCGGGTCTTGCCCGCGCCGGGCGGCCCGGTAAGGAGATGAACCTCGCTTTCGCCGGCCGCGATCCGCGAGAGCGCCCGATTGAGCTCGGCCGTGTCGCGATCGCGTCCGTACATCGCGTCCGGCAGGGGAAGCTCGCGCGCGAGATCCTCGGTGGCGAGCTCGAAGGGATGGACCCACCGATCGGCATGCCAGCGCTTCGCGGCGTACCGAAGATCCACGGCCGCGCTGGCGGCGAAGCGGTAGCGCTCCTCCGGTGTCTTTCGCAGGAGCTTGAGCACGATGTCGCCGACGGCCGGTGGCACGGCCGGGTTGACGGTGGATGGGGCGACGGGAACCTCCGCGAGCTGACGGTGGATGAGCTCGCGGGCGCTCGCTCGCGGAAACGGCGGCGCTCCAGTGAGAAGCTCGTACAAGGTCGCGCCGAGCGAGTACAGATCCGAGCGCTCGTCCACGAGCCGATCGACAAGCCCCGTCTGCTCCGGTGATAGGTAGGGCAGCGACCCAGCGAACGCCGCGAGCTCCGCGGCGTTCGCTGTTTCCGCCATCGTGGTCGATAGGTCGAAGTCGACGAGCGTCGCGGTCACGTCGTCGGCCCCAACGACGACGTTGGATGGACAAACCTCACGGTGAATGACCGACTTTTCGTGAACCGCAGCCAGCGCATCGGCCACCTGGATGGCGAGCGGAAAGAATCGGTCGAGCCCCACGGGACTTCCACCGAGGTAGCGAGCGAGATCGAGGGGGCCGGCGTCTTCGAAAACGAGCATCGGCCCGCCGGGCTCTTCCTGAAGCGCGAGCGGTCGGCTTACGCCATCCGCCTGCAAACCGACGAGCACGTCATACTCGTGTCTGAGCGCCGCCACCGCGTCGCGCTCGCGACGCTCGCGCGGCGTCTTGGCGATCACAGCGGCGCCTCGCTCATCGGGGGCCCGGTAGACCGCAAACCGCGCGCCCAGGTGAATGACCTGCCCCCGCTCTTCAACCTCTAGCAACCGCAGGCCAGATCCCCCTCGGTCTCAGCGCTATCCTCCTCCTTCGATGCAACCCGCGACCATTACCGAGCGCTCCAAGCGCCTGGAGCGGCTTTCTATCCGGCCCGCGCGACGAGGTCTCAGAGCTTCGCGCACGCGCTGGCGGCGCGGCCGTGCCTGTGGGGGTGAGCCCGCAGCCGGGCGCTCGGCCGGCCGCCGCCAAGGCCCAGTCACGCAGGTGCGGGGCCGGGCGATGACGGCGGCGGAGCCGCGGCTATTCGTAGGCGCTGGCGTCGTCTAGCCGCAGGCCGGTGAAGTTCAGGGCGAACCACCAGCCGCAGTCGCCGTCGTGGGTGACGCGGGCGTCGGGGCCGTCGCAGTGCTCGAGCTCGTCGTCGGCCTGGCAGGCGGCGCTGTGGTCCTCCTCCCCCGTCGGCAGCAGGTCTTGGCCGACGTTTACGTCGATCGGGTCCCCCGTGACCGGGTTTTCGACCGTGACTTCGATCTCGTCCGCCGCTGCTTGGGTCAAAAACCCGATGATAACCCCGTCTTCGACGGCCACCGCCGGGTCGTCGGCAAAGCGGCCCGCGAGTTGGCCATCCTCGAGCGGCAGCGTGATCGTCTCGTCGGCGAATTCGACCTCGAGCTCGAGGTCGGCCGCCTCGCTTACGTAGCAGCCACTATCACCGGCGAGCGTCGTGTTGGGATGGCTCGTGCGCCCGTCGGGCCAGGTCCCGCCGAAGATCCCCGGGATATCGTCCATGCACGATCCCGAGCTCTGCGCGCTGTAAGGCGCCTCGGCGAGCACGCCGTCCGGAAGCGGCGAGCAGCTCGACTCGCTCGGACAATCGGAGTCCACGAGCGCGCCGTCGCCCTCGAACCCTCCGACTTGACTAAACGGCTCGAGGACGCCCACGAGGTTTAGCTCGAGGTCATCGATTTGCCCCGCGAGCGTGGGGTTTATGCCCTCGGCTACCTCGATGCCGGAGACCTCGAGGTTATCGAACGTGACGTCGTCGCAGACGGTAATATCCCCGAGAAAACCGCCATCCACGATTTTATCGACGATGACGTGCGGGTGCTGAAGCTCGAGCGAGTCGAACCGAAACGCCGCGATGTCCTCCTCGGGCGCCTCGCACTCGCCGGCCTCGCACGTCCCCGCGCCGCCCGCGCAGGGCACGTCGTCCAGGTTGTCGGTCTGGCAGCCCCCCGACCCGTCGCAGGTGTTTACCGTGCACTCGTTGCCGTCGTCGCATAGGTCGTCGTCCGGGTCGAACGCGCACTGATTGCCGTCGCAGCTCGCCACCGTGCAGCTTACGCCGTCGTCGCAGTCGCCGACCGTGATGCACTCCACGCAGTCGCCCTGGGTGCACACGCCGTCGTCGCACTCGGCGCCCTCGGGCGCGTCGCTCTCCGCGCACCCGGCGTCTGTGCACTGGTTTACCGTGCACTGGTTATCGTCGTCGCAAAATCCGTCGTCGGGCGGGTTTTCGCACGCGTCGTCCTCGTTGCAGATATTGTCCGTGCAAGCGATGCCGTCGTCGCAATCCGAGGGCCCGGTGCAGCCGATGCACTCGCCGCCCACGCACTCGGTGTCCTCGCCCTCGCCGCACTCGGTGCCGTCGGCGAGGTCGGTGAAGTCACAGCCGTCTTCGGTGCAGGTTCCGACCGTGCATTGGTTTCCGTCTGTGCAGTTGTCGCTGTTGGGGGTGTAGGCGCACGCCTGGTCTTCGCAGGCGGCGTCGGTGCACTCGGTGCCGTCTTGGCAATGCCCGGGCTGGGTACACTCGACGCACTCGCCGCCCGAGCACACCCCGTCCTGGCAGCCAACGTCATCGATGGGCTCGTACTCGCAAATCCCCTCGCTCGAGCACGACGCGACCGTGCACTGGTTGCCGTCGTTGCAATCCCCCGGGCCGGTGCAGGCGGTGATGCAAACGCCCGCCTCGCATTGCCCCTCGTTGCCGCCGCCATCCTCGCACGCCGTGTCGTCGGCGACGTTTTCGGGCTCGCAGCCCTGCTCCGTGCATGTGCCGGTCGTGCACTGGTTTCCGTCTTCACAGGCCGAATCGTCGGGCTCGTACTCGCAAACGTCGCCCGCCCCGCACGTCCCCACCATGCAGTCGGCGCCGTGGTCGCACTCCTCGTCTGTGTCGCACGGAAGCTGTGGGCTCGCGTCGGGCGGATGGTCCGCGGCGTCGACCTCGCCGCCCTCCCCCGCGTCGGTGGTCGCGTCGCCGCCGTCGCCTCCGCACCCGGCCAGTCCCACGACCAGCGCGAGTGCCGCGGCCATACCCATAAGGTGAATCGAACATCGCATCGCAAAACTCCTCGCTCGCTCTTGTCAGCCGCCGCCTGCACGGCCGGCTTTGCCGCGAAACGGTATCACGAGCGAGGTTCACGCAGCGCGACGAACTCAAGGCCGCCCCGTTTCTCACGCCGAGCCCGCCTATTACCCGGCCGACGGGCCCTCGCGAAACGTCTAGCGCCTTCGCTGCGCGAGTGCCGGGGCTAACGCCGCGCGGCCGCGCCTTCGCGTCCCGCAGCCTGCATGCGCAGGATGTCGGCCATCTCTTTGTGGGCGCCGGCGCTGTCGATGAGCGACACGTCTGCCGGCTTTCCGTCGGCTTGCTCCGCCTCGAGCCACAGCTCGACGGCGCGCCGGGCGGCGATGAGCCCGGTGGCCCGGCCCGGCGGCTGGAGCGCGTAGCGGCGAATGCCCGCGCGCGCGAGCACGTCGCGAACGCGGCGCACGTGCTCGCGGTAGGCGGCATCGTCGAACCACTTGGACGAGCCGAGGCCGAGCATCACCACCCTCGGAAACGGTAGCCTGGCCCCGGGCGGGAGCATGAGCGCGTCGTCCTCGCTGCCCGAGATCCGCTCGGCGGATAACAGCCGCGACAGCCGCCCGCACAAGCGCCAGTCGGCGAGCCCCGCGGCGCCGCGCAAAGGCCGCTCGTCGGCGAAGAACGTGAGCGCGAGCGCCTCGTCGTCCGCGTCGTCCCACCGGGACAGATCCGCTGCGAGAAACTGGACCGGCATTCGCGAAACCTAAAGGTCGAGCCCCGGGACTAGGCGGTGTCGTCGCCCGGCCGCACCTCGTGGGCGATGCGGTCGAGGAGCCCGTTTACGAACGAGGCTGATTCCTCGGCCCCGAACTCCTTGGCCAGCTCCACGGCCTCGTTGATGATCACCCGCGTGGGCACCTTCGCGTCGCGCCGGAGCTCGCAGGTGCTCATGCGCAAGATGTTGCGATCGACCCGCGACATGCGGTCGATCCGCCAGTTTCGCGACGCTCGCTGCACGATGTCGTCGATGTCGTCGGCCTCCTCCCGCGTCCGCTCGACGAGCTCGCCCGCAAACTGAAGCGACTCCGGGTCGACCTCCAGGTCGAACAGCGCGGCGTAGCGATCCACCGCGCCCCGCGCCGACGCGCCGACGTCCTCGCCGAGCTCGTCGAGTGCGAACAGCACCTGGAGCGCGTAGCTCCGCGCGCGCCGCCTTAGCCCGTGCATATCCCCGCGCCAATGACGCACTGTCGTTCGCCCACAATGACGCATGAAACATGCGTCATTGCTTGGGGGCCTCCACGGCTCGGTACAGGCTCACCATCTCGATCGCCGCCATGGCGGCCTCGAAGCCTTTGTTGCCCGCCTTGGTACCCGCGCGTTCGAACGCCTGCTCGATCGTATCGGCCGTGATCACCCCGAAGGTGACCGGCGCGGGCGCGGTCTCGGCGATCCGCGCGATGCCTTGCGCGGCCGCGCCGGCGACGTAGTCGAAGTGCGGCGTCGCCCCGCGGATCACCGCGCCCACGCACACGATCGCGTCGTGGCGGCGCGAATCGACCACGCGGCGGAGCACTTGCGGCAGCTCGAACGAGCCCGGCGCCCGGTACACGGTGATGTCGTCGTCCCGCGTGCCCGCCCGCGTAAACGCCTCCGCCGCGCCGCTGATCAGGGCATCGACGATCAGGCCGTTGAAGCGGCTCGCCACGATCGCCGGCGCGAGCCCTCCTGCCAACATGTCTCCTTCGACGATCGCCGGCATGTCAGCGCTCCTCCTCGCCGCCGCTCGCCGCACCGCCGCGAAGCGGGGTGAGACGGCGCGCATCCGATTCACCGATCGGGACCGGCACGCGCTGCGCCACCTCGATCCCGAACCCCTCGATGCCGACGATCTTTCGCTCGGTGTTGCTCATGAGCCGTATCCGGCGGCAGCCCAGGTCTGCGAGGACCTGAGCGCCCAGGCCGAAGTCGCGCAGCGCCTCGCTGTCCTTCGCCGACTCGCCACCCGCGCCGTCGCCTCCGGACTTTTCGAGGATCTGCTTGGCAAACGCGCGCTCGAGGCTCGCCCGCGACTTGTTGTACACGTAAAGAAACACGCCGAGCTCCTCGCGGTCGATCGCGGCGAGCGCCCCGGTGAGATCCGGGCGCGTGCCGAACGCATCGCCGACCGGGCAGAGGCTCTGTACCCGCACCAAGACCTCCTCACCGCGCTCGCTCGCCGACGGCACGTCGCCGCGCACGAGCGCCAGATACTCGGTGTCTTCCACATCGGTCGCGTAAAAGTGCGCTGCAAAGGGCGCACCCGGACCGAGCTGAGCGGGGCGGGTCTGGCCGCTGCCCCGGCACGCGACGATTCGCTCGCGCTGGAGCCGGTAGGTCACGAGATCGGCGACGGTGACGATGGGGACGTCGTGCTCGGCCGAAAACGCCTCGAGATCCGGCATTCGGGCCATCTCGCCGTCGTCGCGCATGATCTCGCAGATGACGCCCGCGGGCTCGAGGCCGGCGAGCCGGGCGAGATCCACCGAGCCCTCCGTCTGCCCGGTGCGCACGAGGACGCCGCCCTTGCGCGCCTTGAGCGGGAACACGTGCCCTGGCGAGACCAGATCGTCTGGCCGCGCGTCGTCGGCGATCGCGGCCTCGATGGTGGTCGCGCGGTCGCGGGCGGAGATGCCCGTGGATACGCCGCGCCGCGCCTCCACCGAGACCGTGAACGCGGTCCCCAGGCTGGCGCGGTTTTCCGAGACCATCATCGGCAGCGCGAGCTTTTCGATCTGCTCCTCGGTGAGGGTGAGGCAGATGAGGCCGCGGCCGTGCTTGGCCATGAAATTGATCGCCTCGGGCGTGACGCGCTCGGCCGCGAAGCAAAGGTCACCCTCGTTTTCGCGATCCTCGTCGTCGACCAGGATCACCATGCCGCCTTCGCGAATGACCTCCAGTGCGCGCGTCACACGGTCGATCGCCGTCGTCATCGGCGCCATCGTCATCGGCCGTCGCCTTTCCCGGCTCCGCCTCCGGAACCGAGGTATCCGCCGAGGAGCCTCTCGACGTACTTTCCAATCATATCCACCTCGACGTTGACCTTCGCCCCCACCGCTTTGCCGCTAAGGCCGGTGTGCGAAACGGTGTGCGGGATCAGCGCCACCGAAAACGACCGACTCGTCACGCGGTTGACGGTGAGGCTGATACCGTCCACCGAAATCGAGCCCTTCTCTACCACGTAGCGCAGCATCTCGGGCGGCGGCTTGAACGAAAGCTCGAGGTTGGCGCCGAGATCCCGCTGGGAAGCGATTTCGGCGACCGCGTCGACGTGGCCCGACACCATGTGTCCCCCCAGGCGATCGCCCATCTTGAGCGCGCGCTCCAGGTTCAGGCCGGCGCCCGCGCTCGCCTCACCCAGGGTCGTTCGCCGAAGCGTCTCGTTGCCGGCCACCACTTCGAACGCGCCGTGTTCGATCGCCGACACGGTCAGACAAGCGCCATCGACGGCGATCGATTCACCCTCGCAAAGCTCCGTCGTCGCGATCGCGCGCGGGCGGATCCACATGGCGCGGCCGCCGTCGTCGCGCCCCGCCGACGTCTCGAGGGTGCCGACGTCTTCTACGAGCCCGGTAAACATTTGATTCCGTGGTGGGCGAAGGGCGCGTAGTGTAGCACGGCTACTGGCGGCGGACAGAGGCGCGCGACGAGCCGTCACCGGCTGAGCGACCCTATCACCGACCGCCTACGAAAACTGGGCGCACAGGTCGGCAGCGCCGGCAAATTCTGCGCAGGGTCCGCGTGTTAGCCGTGTTTTTTGAGGCATTTGTATCTTGGCACGCGGCTGGCACAATCGGGGCCCCCGTAGGCATCTCGTGCCCGGGAGACCGCGCCGTTCATCTGCCCGCCATTTTGCCATCCATCCGACATCCATTCCGAAAGGAGCCACCGTGATTCCCAAGACGATTGTCGTCGGCGTCGACTTTTCCACCCATTCGGAGGCCGCCGTCACCCAGGCGGTCGACCTCGCGCGCCTCCACGGCGCCAAGCTGATCCTCGCCCACGCGGGCGTGGTCCCCGAGCCCGCCGTGGACGTGTCGGCGGAGCTTTCGCGGGCGGCTGGCGAATGGCAGCAGGTTTTGCGCGACGACCTCGAGGAAAAGCGGCGCGCCCTCGCCTCGCTTCGCGAGCGCTACGAGGGACAGGGCGTCACCGTGTCGCACGTGGTGGTCGACGACCTGCCGGACGCCGCGCTCGTCAAGGCGGCCGAGGAGTTCGGCGCAGATCTCGTCGTGGTCGGCTCGCGAGGCCACACGGGGATGTCGAGGCTTTTGCTGGGGAGCGTCGCCGAGCGGGTGGTGCGCCACGCCGATGCCCACGTGATGGTCGCGCGCCCCGGCACGAGCGCCCGGGGCGGCTTCCGCCGCGTGCTCGTCCCCACCGACTTCTCGGACATCGCAGATCGCGCGTTTGCGGTCGCCGCCGAAATGCTGGCTCCCGGCGGCGTGATCGAAGCGGTCCACTGCTGGCAGCTCCCGCCGGTCGCCAGCGGGCACACCATCCCTCCCCTCGGCACGAGCGCGCTCGATCACCTGCGCGGCGACATTGAGCGCCGCGTAGACGGGGTGGCCGAGCGGGCGCTCGCTCCGCACCGGGAGCGCGGGCTGCAAATCGAGTTCAAAAGCATCGAGGGCACGCCCACGACCGCCATCGTCGAGGCCGCCGACGCGAGCGAGGCCGACGCAATCGTCATGGGAAGTCACGGCCGGCGCGGGCTCGGCCGGTTTTTCCTCGGCAGCGTCGCGGAGACCACCGTTCGCTACGCGCAAAAGTCCGTGGTCGTGGTGCACGGCGACAAGCGCTCGGGCTGAGGCCGGGGGGCGCGATCGGCCCGGCTCCTGATGGTGACCGCCTGTGGTGTGCGGTTTGCAAAATCCACAGGCGGAGGGAGATTATGCGAATCACCATCGAAGTGCCGAGCGTCGAGGCGTGCGAGGTCACCCAGTGCGCCTACAACACCGATCGGGCGTGCCACGCCCAGGCCATCACCGTCGGCGACGGCGAGCATCCGTCGTGTGACACATTTTTCCCCTCGGCCACGCACGCCCAAAACACGAGCCAGACGGCGGGGGTCGGCGCGTGCAAAGTCACCGCCTGCCAATACAACGACGATCTGGGCTGCGCGGCGCGCAGCATCCACGTGAGCCCGCACCAAGGCCACGCGGACTGCGCGACGTTTTCACCGACCTGAGCACGGCGCGCCCCACCCCTGGGGGTGTCATTCGGCGCGGCGGCGCAGCCTGAGCAGCACGTCGTCGCCGACCCGCTCTGGCTCGCCCCAGTACGAAAACCGCTCGGCGCCGGCCAGAAAGTCGGCTCCGGCCCCGCCGAGCCAGCCCGGCGCGGCGCCTGCCCCGCCGCCGCCGAGCGCGATCGGCGCCACGTAAAGCAACACCTCGTCGGCGAGCTTTGCCGCCGCAAAGCCCGCACACAGCTCGGGGCCGCCCTCGACGAGGGCTCGCGTGACCTCTTCGCGGCCCAGCCGCTCGGCCAGCGAGGCGAGATCCACGCGCCCCGCGCGCGACGGCAGCCGCCAAATCTCCGCGCCTTGCCCCCCGAGCACCTCGGCCCGGTCCGCCGGCGCGTCCTCGGCGGTCGCGATCGCCACCCGCGCGGGAGATTCACTGCGCGCCGGCAAAAACCTCGCACTCGGCGGCGTGTCGAGGCGCGCATCGACCACGACGCGGGCGGGATCGCGGCCGCCGGCAATCCGCGCGGTGAGCCGCGGATCGTCGGCTCGGACCGTGCCGATGCCGCAGATGATCGCGTCTACGCGATCGCGAATCGCGTGGCCGTGCCGCCGCGCCGGTTCACCGGTGATCCACTGCGACTGGCCGCGCTTCGTCGCCACGCGGCCGTCGAGGGTGATCGCCGCCTTCAGCGTAAACCACGGCCTGCCCTCGCGCGCCCACGTGATGAACCCGCGGTTTAGCTCCGCACAGGACTCGGCCAGCACGCCGCCCGTCACCGCGAGCCCGCGCTCGGCGAGCAGCGCCGCGCCCCCGCCGTGCGAAGCCACGGGATCGGTGATCCCGTACACGAGGCGCGCGATGCCGGCGTCCACCAACTTCGGCGCGCACGGCGTCGTGCGGCGCTGCGTGGTGTGCCTGCACGGCTCCAAGTTGACGTACAGGGTCGCGCCGCGCGCGCGCTCGCCCGCCGCAGCGAGCGCCTCGGCCTCCGCGTGGGGCGCCCCCGCCCGGCGGTGGAGCCCTTCGGCGATGAGGGCCCCGTTTGGGTCGACGATGACGCAGCCCACCATGGGATTGGGCGCCGTCCTCCCCTCCGCGCGGCGCGCGAGCTCCAGGCAGCGCCGCATCCACGCTTCGTCGGACCGGGCGTTTCCCGTGCTTGGGGACTGCACGATAACGAGCTTATCTCAGGGCGCCTTCATGAGCTCGCCGAGCTCGCGCGCAAACTCGTCGATGTCCCTAAAGTCGCGGTAAATCGACGCGTAGCGGACATACGATACCTGATCGAGCTGACGCAGCCGAGGCAACACCCGCTCGCCGATCTCCTGCGAGCTCACCTCGCGCTCGCCGAGGTCGCCGAGCTCCCGCTCGACGTCCTGAGCGATCGCCTCGAGGTCCGCGGTCGCGACCGGGCGCTTGGCGACCGCGCTCTGCAGCCCCTTTTCGATCTTGTTGCGATCGAACGGCTCGCGGCGGCCGTCGGCCTTGACCACGAGCGGCAAGGCATCTTCGATGCGCTCGTAGGTCGTAAACCGCCGCCCGCAGCCCTCGCACGCCCGCCGCCGGCGGATCTCTCGGCCGTCCTTCGACTGACGCGAGTCGATCACGCGATCGTCGGACCCGATGCAAAAGGGGCAGCGCACGGCGACAAGTACTAGCCCGACTCGAGGTCCTTGATCTTCGCCACGCGCCGATCGTGACGTCCGCCCGCGTACGTCGCGCTGCGAAACGCGTCGAGCGCGTCTTCCGCGACGCCGGGACCGGTGACGCGCTCGCCCAAGGCGATCACGTTCGCGTCGTTGTGCTCGCGGCTCGCGCGCGCGGTGAATGCGTCGGTCACCACCGCCGCCCGGACGCCGGAGACCTTGTTGGCCGCCATGGCCATCCCGATCCCGGTCCCGCACACGAGCAGGCCGCGCGCGCCGTCCTCCGCCGCCACGTCGCGCGCGACGGCGCCGGCGTAGTCGGGATAGTCGACCGAGCCGTCGTCGTGACAGCCGCGATCAACCACCTCGTCGCCGCGCGCGCGGAGCGCCTCCACGAGGCGGTCTTTGAGCGCGCGCCCGGCGTGGTCAGATCCCGCGTACCACCTCAAGGCTCGACCTCGAATCGCTGGCCCATGGTCAAAGAAATCCTCGGCCGCCCCGCGGCGACAGCCACCCGGTGGTCACCCCTCGAAGCGCCTCACGACGAGCGCGGCATTGGTGCCCCCGAAGCCGAACGAGTTCGACACGGCGCCGCTAACGCGCGTCTCCCGCGCCTCATTGGGCACGTAGTCGAGATCACACTCCTCATCGGGCGTCTCGTAGTTGATCGTCGGCGGAAGCACCCCGCGCGACACCGCGAGCGCCGTCACCGCCGTTTCGATGCCTCCGGCGGCGCCCAACGTGTGTCCGATCATCGACTTGGTGGACGACACGGCCAGCGATCGCGCGTGGTCACCGAACGCGCTTTTGATCGCCATCGTCTCGCTCTTGTCGTTGGCGGGCGTCGAGGTGCCGTGCGCGTTGATGTAGCCGATGTCGGTGGGAGCCATGTTCGCGTCGGCGAGCGCGCGCTCCATGCACCGCTTCGCTCCGCGCCCCTCCGGGGCCGGCAGCGTGATGTGGTGCGCGTCGGAATTGGCCGCGTAGCCGGCGAGCTCCCCGTAGATCGGCGCGCCGCGGGCCTTGGCGCGCCCCAGCTCCTCGAGCACCAGCACCCCCGCGCCCTCGGCGATCACGAAGCCGTCACGGTCCTTGTCGAACGGGCGGCTCGCCCGCGCCGGGTCGTCGTTCCGCTTGGACAGCGCCCGCGAAGCGTTGAACCCACCCACGCCGAGAAACGCGATGGTCGACTCGCACCCGCCGGCGAGCATGACGTCCGCCTCGTTCCAGCGGATGAGCCGCGCGGCCTCACCGATGGCGTGGGCGCCCGACGAGCACGCCGAGACATGGGACATGTTGGGCCCCTGCGCTCCGGTTTTGATCGAGAGCAGCCCAGGAGCCATGTTGATGATGATGTCGCTCACGAAGTAAGGAGAAAAGCCGTGGCGCGGTCCCTTCTCCCGCCCCTTCAAGTGCGTGCTCTCGATCGTACTGAGGCCTCCCAGGCCCGCGCCCACGTACACGCCCCAGCGCTCCTCCTCGCCCTCGGGGACCCGCCGATCGCCGTACCCCGCGTCTTCCATCGCGGCAAACCCGGCGGCGGCCGCGAGGTGCAAGAAGCGGTCATAGTGCTTGAGCTCGCGCTTATCCAGGTAGAGCGTGGGATCGAAGTCTTTGACTTCGCAAGCGAACCTCGTCGCGAAGGCCGACGCATCGAACTGCGTGATGGGCCCGGCGCCGCTCTCGCCGGCGAGCAGCGCCCGCCACGTAGCCTCGCGGTCGTTTCCGACCGGCGTGACCAACCCGATCCCCGTAATCGCGACTCGTCGCATAACCTGGCCTTTCTCCTTCTCCGGCGCTCAGGAGGCGTTGGACTTGATGTAGTCGAACGCGTCCTTCACCGTACGAATCTTCTCGGTGTCCTCGTCCGGAATTTCGAGCTTGAACTCCTGCTCGAGCGCGAGCACGAGCTCGACGACGGCCAGCGAGTCGGCCTTGAGGTCGTCGACGAACGAGGCCTCCGGGTGGAGCTGTTCTTCGGAGACTTCGAGCTGCTGGCAGATGAGCTCTTTGACCTTGGTTTCGATCTCCTCAGGGGACATAGTGCTTCTCCTCGCGCGTGATGTTTCGTGGGTTCGGCTTCGCTGGGCCGTATACTACATGAGCAGCCCGCCGTTGACTCGGATCACTTGGCCCGTGATATATCCCGACTCCGGACCGGCGAGGAAGGCCACGACGCCTGCCACCTCGGACGGCTCGGCGATGCGACCGAGCGGGATCTGGCCAAGGAGCGACTCCCGCTGGGCCTCCGGCATCTCCTCGGCCGTCATGTCGGTCTCGATGAACCCGGGCGAGACCGCATTAACACAAACGCCGCGGGAGGCAAACTCGCGCGCGAGCGCTTTCGTGAGCCCGAGGATGCCCCCTTTGCTCGCCGCGTAGGCGGCCTGCCCGGCGTTGCCCTGCTCGCCGACGACCGAGCTCATATTCACGACGCGGCCGCGCTCCTTGGCCTTGAGCAGATGCCGCGTCGCGGCGCGCGTGCAGTAGAAGGTCCCCGCCAGGTTGACCTCCATCGTGCGCTGCCAGTCCTCGTCGCGAAACCGCAGCATGAGCCCATTTTTGGCGATGCCCGCGTTGTTGATCAGGGCGTGAAGACCGCCGTGCTCCTTGGCGACGCGATCGATCCCGTCTTTGACCGCCGCGGGGTCGGACACGTCGAACGCCGCGAGCGCCGCCACGCCCCCGGCGCGCTCGACGGCCTCCGCGGCCTCCCGCGCCGCGTCTTCATTGCTGGCGTAGTTGACCACCACCGTGGCTCGCCGCGCCGCGAGCGCCTCGCAGACCGCGCGGCCGATGCCTCGCGAACCGCCGGTGACGAGGGCC
This sequence comes from Nannocystineae bacterium, assembly GCA_007133195.1. Lineage (GTDB taxonomy): Bacteria > Myxococcota_A > Polyangia > Haliangiales > Haliangiaceae > SLNH01. The sequence continues at coordinate 21,354 of SLNH01000166.1, forward strand.
ACGCAGCCCTCGAGCGCATTGTCCACAATTGCCATATCGGGCCTCCTTTACCGGTCCCGCCACCCGCAGCGGTCGCCGAGCTCCCAGCGGACCGTCAGCGAAATCGGATGCGAGACGCGAAAACCATCGTCGAGAGCAAAATCGAGTGAGACGGACGAGCGCGGTCACGCGCTCTGAGACGCGACGTCGCCCCCGCCGTCCTTCCAAAGCGATCCGTGGCGCTCGATGGCGGCGCCGAGCTGCGCAGGCATATCACGGTCGGCGAGCTGGCTCGCGCTTCGGATGGCGTTTTTGATCGCGCGCGGGCCGCTGCGCCCGTGGCAGATCATCACCGTGCCGCCAAGCCCCACGAGGGGGGCGCCGCCGGCCTGCGAGTAGTGCAGATGCTCGCGCAGCCCGGCCAGCGCGGGGCCGACCAGGTACGCGCCGAGCCGCGCGCGCACCGACTCCGTGATTTGCGCCTGCACGAGCTGCATCACGGCTTCGGACATGCCCTCGGCCAGCTTGAGCACCACGTTGCCCGTAAACCCGTCGGTCGCGACGACGTCGATGCCGCCGCGAAACAGCTCCGAGCCCTCCACGTAGCCGCCGTAGTCGAACTGGGCCTCGGGGTGGGCCGCCGCCTTGGCCAGGATTTCGTCGGCGGCGCGCGTGAGCTCGGTGCCCTTTGTCGGCTCCGTCCCGTTGGACAGAAGCCCCACGCGCGGCCGCGCGCGCTCGTGCAGGAGTCGGTCGTAGTGCGCGCCGAGGATCCCGAACTGAGCGAGGACCGTGGGCTTGACCTCGACGTTCGCGCCCACGTCGCACAAAACCAGCGTCCCCGTGGGCGTGGGAAACACTGTGGCGATGCCTGGCCGCTCGACCCCCGGCAGGCGCCGCAGCACGAACAGGCCGTGCGCCAGCACGGCGCCGGAGTTTCCCGCGGAGATCACGCCCGCCGCGTCGCCGGACCGCGCCAGCTCCAGCGCGACCCGGAGCGACGAGTCGCGCTTTTGCCGAAACGCCTGGCCCGGCGCGTCGTCCATGGTGACGACCTCGGAGGCGTGCCGGATCCCGATCCGGGGCTCGCGCGCGGCCCCCTGCGCGCCGAGCTCGGCCGTGAGCCGGGCCTCGTCACCCACGAGCACGACGTCGAGCGCGTGCTCGCGGGCGGCGGCAATTGCACCCGCCACTTCCGGGCCGGGGGCACGATCGCCGCCCATGGCGTCGACGGCAATAACGGTCACGGTGCTCCGGGGAGGGCCGCGGCGCGGCGGCGCGGCGGCTTAGCCGCGCCGGTTCGATCGCGGCGCCGGGCCGCTACTCCTCGTCCTTTTTGACCTCCATCACGGATTGCCCCTTGTACTGCCCGCAGCTCATGCATACGCGGTGGGGAACCTTGGGTTCGCCGCAGCTCGCGCACGCCCCGACGAGGGGCGCCTCGCCGGCGCGGCGCATCCACTGCGAGCGCCGGCTGCGGGTCCGGCTGCGGCCAAGTCGTCGCTTCTGAAGTGCCATGTCGTTTGCCTCGATCGCGATCTCGCCCGCAGCCTCCGGCCAAACGGGCTTAACAGGAACGCCTAGGTCGGGAGCCCATCCTCATCCGCCCGCTTTGGTGAGGGCGGATGACAAGCGGCTCCTTTCGACCCATGTGCGTGCATTCTTCTTCCGTTGTCGTTTTCCACAAGGACGCATGAGGTATGCGTCATTGTTTAGAGCTTGATGTTCTTGAGGGCTGCGAGGCGCGGATCGACGACCTCGCGCTCGCAACCACAGTCTCCGTCGTTGAGATTGCTGCCGCACACGGCACACAGCCCGCGGCAAGCATCGTCGCAAAGCGGCGCGAACGGAACCGAGAGGACGAGTTGATCGCGGAGGAGCGGCTCCAAATCGATCGTCTCGCCGTCGAACGGGTACAGCTCGAGATCGTCGTCTTCGATTTCGGTCTCGGATTCCGGCTCCCCCGGCTCTTCGGGGATCGCCCCCGTGGGCATGAACGTGACCTGCAAGTCCTCGTCGACCGCGACCTGCGCCGGCCCGACGCAGCGGCTACACGCCACCTCGAGCCAGCCGGATAACGTGCCGCGGACGAACACGTTTTCATCCTCCCCGTACAGGGAGATCTCGGACTTCGCTTCCCCCGCCGGATCCTCCGGGCCTGCCCCGAGCGCCGCGCGCAGCGGTAGGCCCTCGATGGCGGCGCGCACGAACCCGAGCGGAAGCGAAAAGTTCCGCTCACATGGAAGCTCCATCACCCGGATCTTCATGTCGGTGCCAGATCCCATGGGAGAGGAGCCTAGTACATGCATCGACTGGGCGCTGTCAAGAACACCACCCACAACAGAACACCTGATCATTTGAACATGACTAAGACACACGCCGCGCGCCGCAAGTCGATGACCGGCCGAGCGGCGGTCCTCCGTCCTAGCCTCACGTCGCGGCCCGGCCTCGCACGGATGGCGCCGTCAGATGTCGTCGCAAGCCGTCCCCGCCGGTGCGCGCGCGGCGGGTCAGTCCGCAAGCCCCGCCAGCGCCGAGCCCCCCATGGTGAGGAGCGCCGACAGGTCCTCGTCGTTGAACCGGAGCATCGCGCCCACGAACGCGTCGCGACCGTAGCGGTAGTCGGAAAACCGCGTGGGGACCTCGGCGTCGTCGTCGACGATGGCGAGCTCCTGAGCCGGATTCAGCGCATCGTCGATCCCGCCCAACAGGTAGAGGTAGCCGAACATCTCGTAGGCGGCGGCGAGCTTGACCCGGGGCAGGCTGTCGAAGCTCGCCTCGAACGCGTCGAGCGACAGCGAAAGGTTGCCCCCCAGCGGCCGCGCGTCCACGCCCACCCCGCCCGTGTTTTCCTTGATGCCGTAGCGGAGCGTGATCCAGTCGAGGCGCTTGGCGAACTGGAAGGTGAACGCAAACCGGTCTTGAATCTCGACCTCGCGCCGGAACGCCCCCGCGTCGGGATCGTAGGTGAGCGAGACGTCGGGGAATCGGCCTCGCGGCCGCGACAAGAGCTCCACGTAGTAAAACTTGTCGGGCCGCGTGTGCAGCTCGAGGGTCACGTAGTGGCGCGCGGCGCGCGCGAACACGTTGTACTCCGACCTGAGCCCCACGTAGGTTTGCAGGCCGAACAGCGTGTCCGTGAAGTCGCGGGCGTCCTCCGTGATCTGCGCGACGTTGTCGGCGATGGTGGGGTCGTTTACGAGCCGCCCCAGGGTCCCCTGGTCTTCGTCGACCTTTCGCGCCACCGACTCGGAATGCTCGAGCAGGCCCTCGGTTTGGTCGAGGCGGGCGCGGAGCGACTCCCCGGTGTCCTCGAGCTCGCCCTGGGCGGTGGTCATGAGCGCGTCGGCGTCCGCGGAGGCGCTCTCCAGGTTGGCCAGGATATTGTCGATGCGTTGGTCTGCCCCGTCGGCGGCCGATCGGATCTCGGCCGTGATGTCCTCGATGTTTCGCACCGACGACTCGGTGCTGGCGAGGATCGCGGCCAGCGTGTCGGACTCCTCCTGGACGAGATCGTCCAGGCGCGCGGCCATGTTGGCGATGGGCCCGCGCACGATGCCGCGGACATCCTCGCTGAGGTCGCGCACCGACAACAGGACCTCGTCGACCTTCGGCATCGTCTCCTCGACCTGGCGCAGCACGTCTTCGGGCGAGGTCGCCTCGAGGACGCGCACGATCTCGTCGCCGTCGCCGAGCCGCTCGTGCTCGACCTGCCTGCCGGCCGCGTCGGTGCTCACCGGCGTCCCCGGGTCGATCTCGATGTAGAAGTCACCGAGCAGCGACGCCGAGCGCTTCATCGCGATGGCGTTGTCCCAAACCTCCACATCCCGGCGGATGTTCATCGTCACCCGCGCTTTGCGGCCGACGATGTCCAGCCGATCGATCTCACCGATGGGAAGCCCCGCGACCATGACGCGCGACCCGACGGGGAGCCCGGAGGCATCTTCGAACTCCGCGTAAAGCTGGTAGGCGTCGCGGCCGGCCGGCTGCGTCCCCACCGCGCGCCACACGGCGTACGAGCCCGCGGCCATGATGACGACGAGAATGCCGACCTTGACGGCCTGTGAGACGTTCTTCATCGCCTCTCCTCGCGTCTGGCCCGCATCACCACCCCTGGGTGGGGAGGATCGCGATGAGGATTTCCGCCAAAAAGTAGTTCAAGACGAGGACACTCACGGAGGCGTGTACCACGGCGCGGGTCGTGCCCATGCCGACCCCGCGACCGCCACCGCTGGCATGATAGCCCTGGTAGCAGCCGATGAGAACGATGACGAGACCGAAGACGGCCGACTTGACGAGGCCCTGCAGGATCGCGAGGGGCCCGACGAGGGCCTCGAAGTTCGACACGAACTGGCCGTGGTCTACGCCCAGGTTTACCACGGCCACCAAATAGGCCCCGGCCATGCCCACGATGAAGAAGATGAGGGTGAGGATCGGGGCCATGACCAGGCCGGCGACGATGCGCGGAAGCACCAAAAACTGCACGGGGTTTATGGCCATGGACTCGAGGGCATCGATCTGCTCGGTGATGCGCATGGTCCCGATTTCGGTAGCCACCCCGGAGCCGACCCGCCCGGCGAGCATCAGCGCCGTAAGCACCGGCCCGAGCTCGAGGGCGAGCGCCTGCCCGGTCGTGCCGCCTGCGAACGACTCGAGGCCGAAGTCGCGAAACGCGAACACGGCCTGAAGCGACGTGACCATCCCCGTAAACGCGCCCACCAAAACCACGATCGGCAACGAGCCGAAGCCGATGTAGTCGCCGGCCTCGAAGTAGTTGCCGAGCCGGAACGGGCGCCTCGGCAGCCAGGACAGCGCGCGCACGAGGAGGATGATGTGCGCGCCGATCGCTTCGACCAGCCGAAACAGCGGCGCAAGCGCCTCGCGGGCACCCTGCCCGGCGGCCCCGGCGACGTTGCGGGCGCGCCCGGCTTTCCGCTCGCCGCCCGCGCCTTCGCCTCCTTCTTGGCCGGACCCGCGATCCCCGCCGCCGCTTCCCGCGCCGCCTTCGGCTGCCTCGGTGGCGGGCGCGGGCGCTTCCCCGCCCTGCGCGCTCGTCCCACCTCCGGCGTGCGGCCCCTCTTCGCGACTTCCGTTCGACCCGCCCGCGCTCATGTGTAACAGCGCGGCACACGCTTGGAGACGCCGCACACGACCTCGTGCTCGATGAGCCCGGCGCAGGCGGCGAACTCCGCGATCGAGATCCGCTCGCTCCCCTGCTCGCCGAGCAGCACGGCCTCATCGCCCACGCGGGGCGCGTCGCCGAGCTCGGTGATGTCGGCGATGGCGAGATCCATGCTCACGGCGCCTACCACGGGGCATCGGCTGCCGCGAATCAGCACGTCGGCGCGCGACGAAAGCCGCCTCGGATAGCCGTCGGCGTACCCGATCGGCAACACCGCGGCGCGGGTCGGGCGCTTCGCCCGCCAAAGGGCGTTGTATGACACGAAGGCTCCCTCCGGGATGTCGCGGATTTGCGAGATCTCGGAGACGAGCCGGGTGGTCGGCCGGAGATCGCACGAAGCCGCCCCCTGGCCGCCGCCGTACAGCGCGAGCCCGGGCCGGACCAAGTCCCACCGCGACTGCGGAAACCGAATGGCCCCCGAGCTGTTGGCGGCGTGCGCGAGCACCGCCTCGGGGGCCTGCGCGCGGACTGTCTCGGCGACGTCGCGAAACCGCGCGAGCTGTACCGACGTCATCGAATCCGGGTCGCTCGGGTCGTCCACGTCGGCGCACGCCAGATGAGTCGCCACGGCGGTGACCACGAGCTCACCCCGGTCGCGAGCGCGGCGGGCGATTCCCGTCGCCCGCTCGAGCTGTACCCCAAGGCGTGACATCCCCGTGTCTACTTTTAGATGCACGGACACGGGGCTGCCCCGCGCTCGCCCGAGCTCGGCGAACCGCTCGAGATCCCCGGGATCCGACACGAGGGGTGTGGCGCCCAAGCCGAGAATCTCCGCGTGGGCGGCGCCGAGCGACGGACCCATCACCAGGATCGGCAGCGTGATGCCCGCGTCGCGGAGTTCGGCGGCCTCTTCCACGAGGCTCACCGCCAGACCGTCGATGTCGCCGGCCGCCTCGAGGGCCTGCGCGACGCGCGGAGCGCCGTGGCCGTAGGCGTCGGCCTTGACCACCGCGTAGACCGGGCCCGCGATCCGCCTAAGCCTCGCCGCGTTTTCGCAGATCGCAGGCAGGTCCACTTCGACCCGGGTGGGTCGAATCCTCGAGCCGATTGGCACTCCCGTGATTACGCGCGAGGCCGCCATCCGTGTCAAGCTAACGCCCGAAATGCGCCGGACATTCCGGGCGGCTGTCACGCGGATTCACGCGGATTCACGCGGCCCGGCTCTTTTGCACCTGGGCGCAAAGCTGCCTGGTGACCACGAGGGTGCGCCCCCGCGGAATGATCATGCCTTCCCGGGCCAGCTGATTGAACGCCCTCGAAATCGTCTCGCGGCACGATCCGATCATGTTGGCGAGCTCCTGCTGGGTGGGCCGCCTGCGCACGAGGATCCCCTCGGGGCCTTCCCGCCCCTCGTCCTCGGCGAGGGTCACGAGCTGCCGCACCAAGCGCTCGTTTACGTCGCAAAGCGCGAGCTGCGCGATGGCCTCGTCAGCGCGGCGCAGCCGGGCCGACATTTCGCCCATGAGATTCATCGCGGTGCGGGGATGCCTGGCGATGTGGCCCAGCAGATCGTCGCGGGACAGTACGAGCAATGACGTAGGCTCGAGCGCGATGCAGCTCGCCGAGCGGGACTGGCCGTCGAACAGCGCCATCTCGCCGAAGGCGTCTCCGGGGCGCAAAAGCGACAGCGTCACCTCGCGCCCGTTTTCGCCAAAGATGACGACCTTCACGCGACCGGACGCGATGACGAACATCGAATCGCCGGCCTCGGCCTGGGAAACCACGGTCTCCTGGGCGGTCACCCGCCGCACGATCACGCGCTGGCCGAGATCTTCGATCGCCTCCACTGGGAGCGCCGCGAACAGGGGCGCGCGGGCGATCGCGGTGCGGATGGCGGCGAGTTCGCCCGCCGTTTCATGCGTTGTCGGAACCGGCGTGTCGGAGCTAGTAGCGATGCCAAGCGTCATGGAACCCTCCACGGCGGGACCGCCCCGCCTGCGCCGGGGTATGAAGCAAGTTAAGTGCCACGCGCCGCCGGAGCCCCACGAGCTTTGCGGAATCGGCGGGTTACGCCCGAGGCGTCACCTTTGAGCTCCCGTCGCCAGCCGCTTTGCCAGGGCGAAACCGCGGCGCATGTGTCGCGGTCGGAGGCCTGTCCCGGCGCGCGCTCGCGTGCTACCGTCACCCCGCCTTGACGAAGCCAGGGAAATCACTGGATTTGCCCATGTCCGAGACGACGCCACAGTTCGAAGTCCATGTGAACGGCGAGCTTCGGAGCGTACGCCCCGGCACCACGGTGGCCGACGTCGTCGCCGAGCTCGATCTCGCGGACCGGGTCGCCGTCGAGCGAAATCGACAGGTCGTACCGCGCGCCGAGCACGGTTCGACGGAGCTTTCGCCAGGCGATCGGCTCGAAGTCGTCACCTTGGTCGGCGGCGGCTAGTGGTTCACGGCGGAAGTCGTGAACCACGGAAAAACAACGCTCGTGAGTCGTATTTGCCATTCGTCTAGGGCGACCAGCTCCGGGACGGACGATCTCCGCCTCGCTGCGCCCGCCGCGAGGCCGTAGGAATAAAACGATGAATAGTGCTTCCGACACGTGGCAACTAGGCCATCGCACAATGTCGTCCCGCATCCTCGTGGGCACGGGGAAGTACGCGTCGAACGAACAGGCGCGCGAGGCCATCGCCGCCTCGGGTGCCGAGATGGTGACGGTCGCCTTGAGGCGGGCTGAGCCGGGGCGCTCCACACCTTCGGTCCTGGATGCGATCGACACGGAGCGCTATATCCTTCTCCCCAACACCGCCGGCTGTTACAGCGTCGAGGACGCCGTGCGCACGGCGGAGCTGTCGCGCGAGCTCGGTCTGGGCGATCTCGTCAAGCTCGAGGTGATCGGCGACCCAAAGACCCTGTATCCCGACAACGCCGCCACCATCGAGGCCGCGCGCACCTTGGTCGATCGGGGCTTTACGGTGCTCCCCTACTGCAGCGACGACCTGGTCACGTGCAAGCGGCTGGTCGAGGTCGGCTGCGCCGCCGTCATGCCCCTGGCCGCGCCGATCGGCTCGGGCCTGGGGATCCGGAACCCGCACAACATCCGCCTCATCCTCGAGGAGAGCTCGGTGCCGGTGATCGTCGACGCCGGCGTCGGCACGGCGTCGGACGCCGCCGTGGCCATGGAGCTCGGCTGCACCGCGGTGCTCATGAACACGGGCATCGCCGGCGCGAAGCACCCGGTGCTCATGGCCGAGGCGATGCGCGAGGCGACGTCCGCCGGGCGCAAGGCCTACCTCGCGGGGCGGATGGCGCAAAAACCCTACGCCACGGCCTCGTCGCCGGAGGCCGGGCTCATCGAATGACCAGCGGCGCGCCCGCCCCGGCGCTCGCGGGCGCGCGCGTGTATCTCGTCACCGGCGAAAAGCGCGGGCGGGACTTGGAAGCCAGCCTGTCCGCGGCGCTCGCGGCGCTCCCCGAGGGCGGCGCCGCCGTGCAGGTGCGCGCGAAAGACCTGGACAGCCGCGCCCTGCTCGAGGAGGCGCGCCGGGCCATCGACGTCGCGCACCCTCGCGGGGTCCCGGTGCTCGTAAACGACCGCCTCGACGTCGCGCTCGCCGCCGGCGCCGACGGCGTTCACCTCCCGGAGGCGGGGCTCGGCGTCGATGACGCGCGGCGCGCGGCCGGCCAGATTCCCATCCTCGTCGGCAAATCGACCCACGCGGCGGGCGATGCCGCGGCCGCCGCCCGCGCGGGCGCCGACCTCGTCGTTTTGGGCCCGATTTTCGACACCCCGTCGAAAGCCGCGCTCGGAATGGCGCCGCTCGGCGAAGGCGCCCTGCGCGAGGCCGCGGATGCGCTGGTTGCCGAGGGCTCGCCTGCCCGGTTGTTCGCGATCGGCGGGATCACTGGCGCCCGCGAGGCCGCCTGGGCGCGCGCGGCCGGCGCGCAGGGGGTGGCGGCGATCCGCGCCGGTCTCGGCGCTCGCGATCCCGCCGCCGCGGCGTCATCGCTTTACGCCGCGGCAGCGGGCGCTTGACCCGGGCCGCGCGGGCCGGCCCTCCGAGACGCCGGAGGGCCGGCGGCCCGCTTGGGCGGGCCCGCTTGGGGCGTTCCGTTTAGACGAGGAACATCGCGAAGAACGGCAGGAAGATCACGGCCACCTTGCTGATGAGCTTGATCAGCACGTTCAGCGACGGTCCCGAGGTGTCCTTGAGCGGATCGCCCACGGTGTCACCGACCACCGAGGCGGCGTGCGCCTCGCTGCCCTTGCCGCCGTGGTGACCGGCCTCGATGTACTTCTTGGCGTTGTCCCAGGCGCCGCCCGAGTTGGCCATGAAGATCGCGGTGAGGAAGCCGGTGATGAGCACACCGACGAGGAGGCCGGCGAGCGCCTCCATGCCCATGAGCGGCAAGATGCCGAGCACGAGCGGCACGATGACGACCACGATACCGGGGATGAGCATCTCCTTCATCGCGGCGTCGGTGGTGAGCCCGATGCAGGTGTTGTAGTCGGGGTCGCGGGTACCATCACGGACGCCCTTGATCTCGGAGAACTGCCGCCGGATCTCGCGGACGATGGCGCCGGCGCCGCGGCTCGTCGCCTGAATGCCGACGGCGGCCATCACGTAGGTGAGCATCGCGCCGATCAGCAGGCCGACGATGACGGCGGGGTCCATGACCGCGATGACGGTGTCGCCGATGAGATCGACCGTCTCGCCCCCGCCGATGTCCACGGCGCTCGCCTTTTCGAAGAACGTCGCGAGCCACGCCAGCGCTGCGAGCGCGGCAGAGCCGATGGCGAACCCCTTACCGATCGCGGCGGTGGTGTTGCCCACCGAGTCGAGCGCCTCGCACTTTTCGCGGACGTCTTGGCCGAGCTCGGCCATCTCGGCGATGCCGGCGGCGTTATCGGTGATCGGCCCGTAGGCGTCCATGGCGAGGACCACGCCGAGGGTCACGAGCATCCCGAGCGAGGCGATGGCGATGCCGTACAGGCCGGCGAAGTAAAACGCGATCATCGTCGCCGCGCCGATCGAGATCGCCGGGATGGCGGTGGAGATGAGCCCGATGCCGAGCCCGGCGATGATGTTCGTGGCGGCGCCGGTCTCGCTGAACCGGGCGATGCCCTTCACCGGAGCGTTTTCCGCCGTGTAGTACTCGGTGGCCCACCCGATGATCATGCCGACCACCAGGCCGCACAGGATCGACAAGAAGATGCCCCAGCGGATGTCGATGGCCGACATGGCCTGGTACTCGCCGCTGATCGCCTCGCTCGCCGGGACGCTGTCCATCAGGCTGAAGATGATGACGGCGGCGAGCGCCACGAACAGGATGTTGGCGGCCCACACACCGCGGTTTAGCGCGGACTGGGCTTGGGTCGTCTGCTGCTCGTGATCCTTGGTGTCGCCGGAGGTGCGGACGAAAAACGAGCCGACGATGGCCGACAGGATGCCCGCGGTCGCGAGCAAAAGCGCCAGGTAGATCCCGATGCCGTCGGGGCCGGCGAGGCCGAGCGTGTCGGCGTACTGCTCGCCGAGGAACATGGTGGCGGCGATGGCCGACACGTACGACTCGTAAAGGTCCGATCCCATGCCGGCGACGTCGCCGACGTTGTCACCCACGTTGTCGGCGATGACGCCGGGGTTTCGCGGGCTGTCCTCGGGGATGCCCGCCTCGATCTTGCCGACCACGTCGGCGCCGACGTCGGCCGATTTGGTGTAGATGCCGCCGCCGACGCGGAGGAACAGCGCGACGATGGAGGAGCCGAACGCGTAGCCGAGCAGCGCCGTGCTGTCATCGGGGAAGGCGAGATACAGGATCGCGAGGCCGAGGAGCCCGAGCCCCACGACCGAGAAGCCCATCGTCGCGCCGCCCGAGTAGGCGACGCCGAGGGCTTTGGAAAAGCTCGACTGCGCGGCGTGCGCGGTGCGGCCGTTCGCGCGGGTGGCGATGGCCATCCCGATGAAGCCCGCAGCGCCCGCCGCCACGGTGCCCAAGACGAAGCCTATCGTGGGCACGTATCCCAGGCCCGGGATGAAAAACAGGACCAGGGCCAGAACGAACATGATGATCACGAGGACGCGGAACTCGCGCATCATGAACGTGCGAGCGCCGGCCTGGATGTACTTCGACAGCTCCTTGACCCGATCGCTGCCCTCGTCCTGCTTGAGAATGTAGCGGATGAGGAAGAACGCGAAGGCGAGGGACAGGAGTGCAAAGACGGCGGCCACACCTCCGACCGCGCTTGTCGACAACAAATCTTGCATAACGTTCGCTCCTTTGGCCGTTGGCCGTATCGCTAGTCCCCCGGAGCAGACGTCGCAGGCAGCCGGCGGTGCCCGCCCTCGGGGGGGAAGAGCGAAAACCGCGGTGCGGTGGCGATCTCTGTCCGGTTCGGTTTCATCGTGGTGTTGGTCGTGCCCGCGCACGTGGCGGGGAAAAACGTAGGCGCGTTTTTATGGCGTGCGGATTAGCCCGTCGTTGTGCGCGTCGCTGGGCGTGTTCCATTGCACTCGGAAAACGTCCCGCCGCTCGGGCCGCGCAGGGCACCGCCTCGCCAAAGCTGCGCGGAGCCCCGGCCCGAGCGCGGCCGGGAGCTGGGCACGAGGCCCGGACTCCCGACGCGCGGGGCCCCTACTCTTGCCTGGATTCCGTACGTTTGACCACCCCACGCGCGGCTTTCCATTCGATCTCAGCGCCCAGCGCCCTTGGGGAGATCCTCCCGGGCCCCGTCGCCCGGCGCATAGGGGCTGCCGGCGCTGCGCGATGGCGTGTACCACACGCTGTATGCCCCCGAAATCACGACTCCGTAGCCCGGGGGAGAGCGGGGTTCGCGCAGAGCGGCGCGCCATCCCCTCGGCTCGCTCCGCGACGTGCCAGCGGCGTCGGCCCGCCACGACCGGCCGCCGAAACCGGCCCGCGCGGATGCTCAGTCTGCGTCGAGGTCCTCGAAGTGATCGACGATCCGCCCCGTCGCCTCGGGGCTCGCGCCGATCTCGAGGTGGCCGAGCGGCAGCGACTCCTCCCGGGTGCGGGCCTCGCGGTCGGCGCCTGGCCAGTCCTGGGTGAGCTGATCCCGGCCCGCGATACTCGCCTCGAACAAAACGCCGTCGCCTTGGCTGTCACACCCCACGCATTCGGCCCCGTCGGTCTCGTGCAGATCCTGACCGGCCTCGGCGGGGACGTCTCCGTACAGCACGTAGAGCGAGGACAACCGGGGATCGATGCTCTGCTCGCTCAGGCGCTCGATGAAGTGGCCTCCCATCTCTTCGGCGGCGGCGATCCCCAGCCCCTCGAACAGCCGATAGCGCCCGTAGCCGAGGGCGTCTTGCCCCTCGCGGTTTTCGTCATAGTGGAAGTGGTAGGCCGAGCACGCGTCCGAATGGGCCTCGTAGGCCGCGCCGCGGCACGCCGTGTGGTCGTCGTCATCGAGGTAGCCCGCGGCGATGGCGGGATTCATCGGGTTGAAGGTGAGCTTTTGCCCGATCCACGGGAACCACCGGTCCTCGTCGGGATCGACGTCGCGCCACTCGAAGCTGTCTCGCACGGGAATCGGGTAGTGATCGCGCAGATCGCGCGCCGCCTGCAGCTGGCCGAGGTAGGCCGACATGTGGCGGCCGTCGTCGTCTACGCTCCCGAACAGCGAGATGTTGTACTCATCGAAGTCGAAGTCGCTCTCGGACAGGCCCTGGGCCGCGTTTAGCTCGCTGAGGGTGTGGGTCGCCTCGGGGATGCCTTGCTCGCTGAGCCCCGTGACGTTCGAGACGTGGATTCGGCGAAAGTAATCGGGCCAGGTGCCGCCGCGGCCCTCGCACACCGACTTGGCGTAGGGGTTTTCGAACCACGGCGAATCGGGCCCCCACGTCACGCACTGCACCGCGGAGAAGAACGTCCACGGCATCGGGCCGCGACCGATGGGCGCGTTATACGAGGTGCTCGCCACCGTGAGGGTGTGGATCGGATGGCGAAAGTTCAGGTCGATGCCGCCGTGCGGCCCCGACAGGGCGACGTAGCTCCGCACGTCGTCGCGGTAGCGCGGGACGCTCGAGGCCTGCTCGGCCGCCAGGGCGTCGAAAAACCGCGATCCGAACCCGTCCCAGTCTGCGGCGTTCGTGAGGTAGGTATTGACGGCGAGCACGCCCTTGCTCCACGCGACGACATCGACGGCCTCGGCGCCGCCGAGCTCGCGCACCCGGGAGATCGCGTTGGCGACCCCGATGGCGTGGTTGTAGTTATCGCCGTGGAAGTTTCCGAACGTGACGGCGTAGGCGCAGCGGCCCGCGTCTTCGAGCGTCTGCACCAACCCCGTGGCCGGCTCTCCGCCCTCGAACGTCCCCCCCTCGCCGTCGTTGCCGAACGGGAACAGCCACACGTTCGCGTTTTGCATCGCGCCGTGGACGAGGAGCGCCGGCGGCGACTCGGCGTCGCATTCGCCCTCGGCGGTTAGCGGGCCTTTGTGAAGCGCGACATGGCGGGCGGCTGGGCGCGTGGGTCCCTCGCCCTCGCAACGGCTCGTCCCTTCCGCGCAGTCGTCGTCGTAAGCGAGGTTGAAGGCATCGACGATCTGCTGGTTGAGGTCGCCGAAGTAGGTGCGCAGCGGGTACTGCGCGGACTGGAACGTGTCGGCGCGGCGAAGGCGCATCGTGCGCCGGTTGTAGCCCTCAGTGCGAAACCGCTGGTGTCCCTCGAGGAGCTCGATCTCGCCCCACGAAAAGGACGCAGGCCTGAGCGCGCCCACCACGGAAAAGTCGTCCTCTGGAGCGTCGTTGGGATCGAAGGAAGCCTCGATCCGTTCGCTTACCGGGATCTCCTCGGCGGCGCCCGACAGCGACCCGACCTCGTCGTCATCGCTCCCCGAGCCCTCGGGCGCGCACGCCACGGCGAGCGCGCCGCCGCCGAGGACGACGAGGCCATTACAAGATCTGCCGAACAGTCGCTTCACGAAAGCCTCCGTTCCCTCACAGCGTCCAGCGAACGAGCGCTGCGGCGAGCGAAATCCCGCCGCCGCTCGCGCACAGGAGAACATGGTCGCCGGGCCGGATCGAGCCGTTTTCGGCCGCGTCGGCGAGCGTCATCGGAATGCACGCCGAGCCGGTGTAGCCCCACTTGTCCATCGTCCAATGCGTGCGGCTCATCGGCTGCTCGAGCGCGGCCATCACGGATTCGATGGTCCGAAGATTGAGCTGGGTGAACACGTACAGGGCCACGTCGTTTGGCGCGAGCCCGTGGCGCGCGAGCAGCGCCTTCGACAGCGCCGGCCAGCGCTCTGCGTTGAAGCTCGGCGGAAACTTGCGCACGAACTGAACGCGGGGGGGCCCGCCCTGCTCGATGGCCTCGGCGGTGGCCGGGCGCGCCGTGCCACCGGTGTAGATTCCCAGGGCGTCGTGGTATTCGCCCGCGGCCTGCAGCATCGCGCCGCGCACCCCCGGCGTATCGCCAGCGCGCAGGACCACGGCCCCGGCGCCGTCGGCGAACAGCGTCGCGGTGCGCTTGTCGCTCGGATCGAGGTAGCGGCTCATCCCGTAGGCGCCGACGACCAGGACGTGGCGATAGGCGTCATCGGCGACGATCGTCTTGCTCGCCGCGTCGAGGGCGGTCACCCAGCCGGCGCACGCGCAGTTGACGTCGTAGGCGCCTGCCTCGCTCGCCCCGAGCTTGTACTGCACGACCGCGGCGGTGGCCGGGCTTAGCTGATCCGGCGTGTCGGTGGCGACGATCACGAGGTCGAGCTCGCGCGCCTCGATCCCGGCGCTCGCGAGCGCCTGGTGGCTCGCCGCCACCGCGAGATCCGAGGTGCACTGCTCTGGCGCCATGATCCGGCGCTCGCGGATCCCCACGTTTTCGACCAGCCAATCACCCACCGGCTCGCCGAGCGAGGCCTCGAGATCGGCGTTCGTGACTACATGCTCCGGCGCATAGCGCCCGATGCCGGCGATCGTCGCGTACGCCACCTGTCACTCCGCCGAATGGGTGAGAAACGGGACCAGGTGGTCGAGAAACGCCGCGGGCTGTTCGACCTGGGGCGAGTGCCCGCAGTCGGGGATCACCGCCTCGGTGGCGACGCCGCCGCGCGCCCGGTAGCGATCCAAAACCGACCGGATCTGGCTCACCATCGGCTGCGGCGGGTAGACGTCGTCGCCGGGCCAGCCGGGCACGGCGCCGAGTTTACCGAGATAGCCCAGGTCGAACAGCGAGGTGTCGGAGATGATCGCGTCGTCCTCGCCGCGAATCCACAGGATGGGCGGCCGCGCCTTTGCTTCTGCGATGCCGTCCAGGCGGGTGTATTTGGGTGAGATGGCGTTGTTCATCCCGCGGGTGCCGGGGGCCACGCCGGGCCAGTTTTCCGATGATGTTTGATCGCCCGGGTAGTGGTCGTCGCCGATGCGCGTGGTGAGCACCGAGTCGAGGAGCGTGGCCTCGTCGTCGGGATGCGCCGCGCTGGGGGCGCGCTTCATGAAGCAGGTAAAGAGCACGTTTTTCGGTGACGCCTGGTCTTCGCCGGTGCGATCGCCGTCCGCGATCCGGCGCGCGAACTCGGGGTTGGCCGTACCGCCGCCCGAGCCGGCGAAGTCGGCGAAGCACGGCGTGCCGGCTTCGTCCTTGGTGCCGCCGAAGCCGTACGGCGACATGGGATCGACGAGCACCAAGGCGCCCACCCGTTCTGGGTAATCGAGCGCGTAACGCAGCGCGATCCCGCCGCCGACCGAGTGTCCGACGAGCAGCAGTTTTCGCTGGTCGTCCGCGGCGCCGGCGCCGTCTTGCGCCTGGACGAGCGCGCGTATGTCGTCGGCGAAGTCGCCGAGGCCGCGGGTGGCGTCGATGGGGAGCGCTTCGGTCGCGCCGAACCCGCGAAGGTCTGGGGCGAGCGCGCGAAACCTCGGCGGCAGGGCCGCCAGCGTGGAGCTCCAAAACCGCGAGTCGGAACAGTTGCCGTGGATGAACACCGCAGGCCAGCCGTCCGGCGGGCCGGCCACGCGCACGTTCATGGAAAGCCGCGAAGTCTTCACCTCGCGCGTCTCGACGCTTTGCTTCGATTCAGCGGTCATGGTCATTTTGCTCCCTTGAGCGCGCGCGGCGCCACGATCCTCGTGCGGTCTTCGCGGCCAGGCGGACCGCGTTTTTCCGGATCCATCCCACCGCGGATCAGATCCATCGCGTCTTCGGTGAGCCCGTCGATATCGGGCTCTTCCTCCCAGAGCACCCACCTCATGCCGAGAAAGTCGCCGATGCCCATGAGCGCCCACGCGAGCCTCTCCGGAGCCATCTGGCGAATCTCGCCGCGATCCATCGCGCGGCGAAGACCGCGGGCGTAGGCGGAGGCTAGGCGGTCGTAATAGGCGCGATAGGTCGGCTCGTCCACGAACTCGGCTTGGCGCACGATCCGGTAAAGGTCGCGGTGCTCGGCCGTGAATCGGAAGAACGCTCGGAACCCCTCGCGCTCGATCTCGAGCCGGTCGCGAAGCTGCTCCGTCGCCGCCGCGATCGCGCGCCGAAGCTCGTCGCCGAGCTTGTCTACGAGCGCCAGGTACACCGAGCGCTTGTCGCGAAAGTGCAAGTAAAACGTGCCGTGCGCCACGCCGGCCAGCCGCGTGATGTCCGCGATCGACGCCCGCTCGTAGCCGTTTTCGCCGAACACGCGCTCGGCGGCGCGAAACAGCGCCTCTCGGGTGCGGCGCGCCTTCGGCGTAACCGGCGCGGGGCCGGCGGTGACTGACGACTGATTCATGAGTCAGTTTTTTCTAGAGGTAGGAGGGGAGCGCTGTCAAGAGCAGTTTTCAGGACCCGGCCTCAGCCTGTGGTCCGACTCCGGATCCGGGGGCCGGGCACGCGCCGGATGCGCCGCGGATCGCTCGTCGGGCGACCGCGGCGGTGATCAGGTAGTAGAAACGAGGACCGGGCCCGTTAAGCGACCGGGCCGTGGCCGCCCTCGCCGGCGGGCGCGTCCCCCGCCCCCGCCCCCGCGGCCGAGCGCTCGAGCCAGGCCAAAAGCTCGGCCGTCACCGCCTCGCGCTGAACATCGTTTAGCATCTCGTGCCGGCCGCCGTCGTAGAGCCTCAGCGTGCAGGGAACGCCCGCTCGGCCCAGCTCGCGCGCGATGCGCTCGGCGGCGGCGCCGGAAAAGCCCACCGGATCGGCTTTCCCAGCGAACACGTACACGGGGGACGCTTCGCTGAGCTTGCGGATGTTTTCGCGACTGAAAGCCGCGAGAATGCCCCGGAACAGATCTCGGTAAAACGCGCGGGTGAAGACGAAACCGCAGGCCGGATCTCGCGCGTACGCATCCACTTCGGCGGGATCGCCCGACAGCCAGTCGAACGGCGTCCGCCGCGGCCGAAATTTCAGCTTCGCGGGCGCGGACCACAGGGCGTCGATTCCCGGGCTCATGCCGGCCTCGCCCAAAACACCGCCCGCGACGCGGGACAGGACGGCCATCGCCACGAGCGGCGCACGGGGGCCTCCGGGCGGGCCCGAGATGATGAGCCCGCTCGGCGACAGCCCGCGCAGGCCCGCCGCGCGGAGCACGAGCGCTGCGCCCATGCTGTGCCCGAACAGCCAGCGGGGTGCGCCCGGGTAGCGCTCGCCAAGCTCCGCGTGAAGCGACGCGATGTCGTCCGCCATGCGGTGAAACGCGTCTTCGCCGGCAAACTGGCCCAGGGCCTGTGGATCGGTTTGGCCGTGGCCGCGGTGGTCGTTTGCGACCACGGCGAAGCCGCGACTCGTGAGCGCCGCGGCGACGCGCTCGTAGCGGCGCGCGTGCTCCGCCATGCCGTGCGCGATCTGCACGACGCCCCGGGCTCGCTCGCGCGCCGGTTCCCAGCTGTAAAGCTTGAGCTCCTTGCCGTCAGGCGCCGTATGAAATCCCTCTCGAGCTCGCATGGCCAGGTGCATCCATACCACGCTGGGCGCTTTGCCGGGGCTCGGCCGCGCCCCTCCCGCGCCCGAATTTTTCACGTGTTTTCGACATTTGGCGAGCGGCGCCGGCGCGCGCGAAACGCTTTGACACCCGTCACATCGGCAAAGTAGCCTGTGGCCTGCCCGGATGCGTCCCAAAGCGGCAGGGAGTAAGAAGTGAGCCCCAAGGCCGACAGGCGCGGCACCGCCAGGATCCGCGTGAAACTCCACGCCCGCTATCGCTCCGATTCGGTGCTCCTCGACGGCTGGGTCGAGAACCTGAGCTCGGGAGGGCTGTTTTTACGTTCAGATTTCGTCGACGCGGCCGGCCGGCGCGCCTCCCTTAGGCTGACGCTGCCCGGTGAGCCGGCGCCGATCCACGCTGAAGTCGAGGTGGTGCGGGTGCACGCCGAATTGTCCGAACCGGGAATGGGAATCCGGTTCGTGGACATCAGCCCTCGCGAGCGGAGGCGGCTGGCGAACTTCATGATCGAGCGCCACCACGAAGCCCACCTCGCCGGGCACGTGTAACCCCGCACACGTCCGGTCCGCGGTGCCGCAAGAGCGACGCCGCGCCTTGATGATGAGGGCGGCGCCAGTATGATGGCCCGCGTGACGCGCTCTGTCAGGGTGACCATCGCCGGCACCACCTTCTCGCTGCGCACCGACGCGAGCCGCCGATACGTTCGCGAACTGGCCTCGTTCGTGGACGCGCGCATGGATGCCGCGCGCCACAGCGGCCGCGCCGTGACCTCGCAGGCGACCGCGCTGCTCACCACGATGACCATCGCAGACGAGCTATTCCAGTCGCAGCGCGACCACGCCGAGCTCAAGCGACGCGTGCGCGAAAAGTCGAATACGATCCTGCGCTACTTGCGCGCGGAGGAGGCAATCGGCGACGCCGATCCCGCACGGGACGAGGCGACCGAGAGCATCGTCTCGCAGGCCGATGACTCCGAACCGCCATGACCAGGCCCGAGGTCGATCAGATCGCGGGCCGAGATCGGGCCGAGATCGTCGCCGACCGGCCCGCGCGCAATTCTGAAATCCCGAGGGGGCTTTCGCAAAGGCCCCGCCATCCGAGCGTATGCAACAACGTGTGATATCTTCGCTCCCGAGCGAACCCGATGCCGTGTTCAAGGCGAAACAGGACCTGCGCCGCACCATGCGCACCCAGCGCACGCGCATCGACGGTTTGTTGCGCGAGCGTGCGGCCAGCGCGGCGGCCGACAACCTCGCCGCCCTGGTCCGAGCGAGCGGCGCGCGGGTGGTCTCGCTTTACGCGGCCACACGCCACGAGCTCAGCACCGACCCGGCGGCGGGCCTACTGCGCGGCGCCGGCATCACGCTGGCGTATCCCCGCATCGAGCGCACCGGCCGCCGCCTCGCCTTTCACAGCGTGCCGGGCCCGGAGGCCCTGTCGCCCGGGACGTTCGGAATTTCCGAACCGGCGCCTACCATGCCGCGGGTCCGCGTCGAGCAGATCGATCTCTTCGTGCTCCCCGGCCTCGCGTTTGACACCCGCGGCGCTCGACTCGGGTGGGGGCAGGGGTACTACGATCGGGTCCTCGCCGACAACCAGCGCGCCGTGCGGGTCGGCTTTGCGTTCGAGGCTCAGCTCGTGAGCTATACGCCTTGCACGAAGCGAGACGTCCCCATGGACCACATCGTGAGCGAATGCAGGACCTTTCACTGTCGGAGCTACGACGCATGGAGCGTCGTCCCCTGATCGTGGCGGCCCCCGGCGCTGACCTAAACTAGGTTCATGATGGATGCCCTCGCGCTCATCGTTGCCGTCGTCGGAGGGGCGCTCGTAGGCCTCGGCATCGCCCGTTTCGCCGGGGCGAGACGCGGCGATGCGACTGCGCAAGGCGAGGCGGATGTCGAGACCTTGCGGAGCGCGGCGGAGTCCGAGGCGGCCGAGATCCGCAAGGTCGCCGAGGTCGAGGCCAAGGAGCTGGCCCATAAGCTCCGCAGCGAAGCCGAGGAGGCGATACGGGAGCGAAGCGCGGAGATCGCTCGGCGCGAGCAGAGCGTGACGCGACGCGAGCGCGATCTCGACAAGGCGGAGCGAGACGCGGAGGCGCAGCGCACCGAGCTCACGAAGCGCGAGGAGAAGCTCGGCAAGCGCGAAGAGGCCGCCGAGAGCATGGTGCGGAAGGCCGAAAATCAGGTCGCGGAGGCGTCGCGCCGGCTCGAGAAGGCCGCCGGGCTGACCGCCGCGCAGGCGCGCGAGAAGCTCGAAGCCGAGATGCTCGACGAAGCCAGACAGCAGGTCGCCTCCGAGATCCAGGAGATCGAGGATCGCGCGCGCGACGAAGCGGCGGCCCGATCCAAGGAGATCATCGCGACGGCCATCCAGCGAAACGCCAGCGAGTTCGTGACCGAGCGCACGACGGCGGTCGTGCCGCTCCCTTCGGACGACATGAAGGGGCGGCTCATCGGACGTGAAGGCCGCAACATTCGGGCCCTGGAGGCGGCGGCCGGCATCGACATGATCATCGACGACACCTCCGAGGTGATAACCATCTCGTGCTTCAATCCGGTGCGGCGTGAGGTCGCGAGGCTCGCCATCGCCAAGCTCGTAGCGGACGGCCGGATTCACCCGACCCGGATCGAGGAGGTGGTGAGCGCGTGTGAGGAGGAGGTCGAGTCCCAGTGCAAAGAAGCCGGTGAGCAGGCGATCTTCGACCTGGGTCTGCAGCGCGTGCACGCCGAGCTGGTCAAGCAGCTGGGACGTTTGAAGTTTCGCCACTCGTATACGCAAAACCTTCTTCAGCACTCGATCGAAGTGGGTTATCTCGCCGGCCTCATGGCGGCCGAGCTCGGCGTGAGCGCGAAGGCCGCTCGTCGGGCCGGACTGCTCCACGACGTCGGCAAGGCCGTGGATCACGAGCAAGAGGGCTCGCACGCGGAGGTCGGGGCGCGCCTCGCGCGCAAGCACGGCGAGTCGGCGCGGGTATGCCAAGCCATCGCGTCGCACGACGGCGAGCCGAAGCCGTCCAGCGTGCTGGACCACATCGTGGACGCGGCCAACCAGCTGTCGCTCGCGCGGCCTGGAGCGAGGCGCGAGCAGCTGGCCGCCTACGTGCAGCGGCTCGAGGACCTCGAGGCGCTGTGTACGCGACACAGCGGCGTCAAGCGGGCGCACGCGCTGCTGGCGGGCCGCGAGGTACGTGTGATGGTCGAAAACGACAAGGTCGACGACGCCCAGGCGCTCATGTTGTCCAAAGAGCTCGCGCGGCAGATCGAGGCGGAGTGCACCTATCCCGGTCAGGTCCGCGTCGTCGTCGTGCGCGAGACGCGCGCTTCGGATTACGCGCGCTGAGCGATCACCACGACGCCGGGTCGCCCGCCGGCGAGGCGTCGCGCGGATAGAACCGCTCGCTTGCCGGCGCGCCGCGCGTGCTCGCCTCGCGAGGGGCCGACAACTTGCCCTCCTCGGCTCCCGCGCGCTAGTGTACGGACCAGGTAAGTTGATTCCCCAGACAGCGTGGTTCGCAGGGGGCCTGCCAAGCGCTCCGCCGAAGGAAACGCCGGCCGGCTATTCGTGGAGAACGTGCGCAGCCAGGTTCCTGAGACCAAGCTGGACCGGCAATGTGCGTGGTCCGGGCGCGAGGCGCCTTGCGATTTGTGATCTGCCTGAGGCCGTGGGCGCGCCTCGGCGCATCCGTGAGATGTCGAGATGTCGATCTTAGCGCAGCTTGAAGAGCGCGGCCTCGTCTACGACGCGACCCATCGCGAGGAGCTCGACGCCCTCGTGTCGAGGGAGCGCATCGTCTTTTACTCGGGCTTCGATCCCACGAGTTCCAGCCTGCACATCGGGCACCTCGTGCCCGTCGTCCTCATGTCACACCTTCAGGCCGCGGGGCATAAGCCGGTCGTCCTCGTCGGAGGCGCCACTGGGATGATCGGCGATCCTTCGGGCAAGGGGGAGGAGCGGCAGCTTCTAGACGAGGACACGCTCGAGCGGAACGTCGATGCCTTCAAGGCGCAACTCTCGCGGTTTCTGCGCTTCGGCGACGGACTGACCGACGCCGAGATCGTGAACAACGCCGACTGGTTCCGTCAGATCGGCTTTCTCGAGTTTTTGCGCGACGCCGGCAAGCACCTCACGGTGAATTACATGATGGCCAAGGACTCGGTGCGCGCGCGCCTGGAAGACCGCGACCATGGCATCAGCTACACCGAGTTCTCTTACATGCTCCTTCAGGCGTACGACTTCGTCCACCTGTCGCGCACGCGGGGGTGCCGTTTGCAGATCGGCGGCTCCGACCAGTGGGGCAACATCACTGCGGGCACGGAGCTTCAGCGAAAGCTTGGCGGGCCGCCCATCTATGCGATGGTCACGCCTCTGCTTCTCGACGCGAGCGGTCAGAAGATGGGCAAGACCGCCTCGGGGACGAAACTCTGGCTCGACCCGCAGCTCACCTCCCCCTACGCGTTTTACCAGTACTGGCTCAACGTCGACGACGCCGACGTGCCCCGGCTCCTGCGCCTGTTTTCGCGCCGGCCGATCGCCGAGGTCGAGGCCTCGATCGCCGAGCACGCCCAGCAGCCCGACAAGCGGCAGGGGCAGCGCGCGCTCGCGAGCGAGATCACGGCGTGGGTTCACGGACCGGAGGCGGCCGAGCGGGCGGAGAGCGCGAGCCGCGTCATGTTCGGAGGCTCGCTGAGCGCGCTGCGCGACGACGACCTGATGCCGCTTTTGGCTGAGCTCCCCGCGACGCGCCTGTCCCGCGACGAGCTCCACGCGGGAATCTCGCTCGTGGACCTTTTGGCGCGGACCGGGCTCGCGAAATCGAAGGGGGCCGCGCGGCGCCTCGTCGCGGGCGGAGGCGTGTACGTAAACAATCGCCGGGAAGGCGAGGATCGCCCGCTAACGACCGACGATCTCGCGACGGAGTCGATGCTCGTCCTCCGCGCCGGGAAAAAGAGCTACCACATCGTACAGGTGGGCGAGCGGTAGCGGGCGGCTCGTTAGGCGCCGCCGTCCGTGCGCTCCGTCCTGCCGTTCCCGCGCGGCGCGTCCCCTTCTAGGCCTCGCCGGACTCCTTCCGCCGCCCCGCGCGCGGCGTCGGCGGCGCCGTGGGCGACCTCCTCGATGGACGCCTCGATGGACGCCTCGGCCCGGCCGCCGATAATGCGCTCCTCCGTCCGCGAGCGCGGGACGCTCGCCGCGACCGCCGCGCCGGCGAACAGGCCGGCCACCGCCAACAGCACGGGGTACTCGCGGGCAGCTTCCCGCGCCTTCTCGGCGCCTCGGCGCGGAGCGTCGCGCACCTGGCCGTCGCCTCCGGCCCTTTCCTTGGCTCCTTGGGCCCTCTCCTTAGCACCTTGGGCCATGCTCTTGGCCCCGCCGGCCAGATGTTTGGCTTCACCAGCCGCTGACGAACTGGTCTCCTTCGCGCGCCGCGCGGCGCGCTCCTTGGTCTCGGGACTGAGCATCAGCCAGGTGAGGCCGACGCCGACGAGCCCCACGGGCACCGGGTTGTCGCGCAGGCTACGACCAAGGCTCGCCGCAAACTCCCCCGGCCCTACGCGGGCGTAATGAAGCGCCGCGTCCAGCATCTCGCCAGGCGAAAGCGACTCGCCGATCGCTTCGATGGTATGCCGTAGCTCCTCCTGCGTCGCGCGGATTTGCGCCTCGAGCTCGTCTTTCGTGCGCCCGCCGTCTTGGCGCCCGCCGTTTTGCGTATTCTCGGCGTCTCCCCTCATGGCCCCTCCTAATGGGTTCACAGATCTCGGGCGCTCGTCACGTTTCGGGCCCCGGGCGCGGCTGCTCTTCAGCTTCGCCACGACCGGGCTCGGCGCCCACGGTGCCCTTTTTTTCCTCGAGCTCCACGCGCGCGAGATGCTCGGATCCCGCCCGGTGCTCGACCTGTCGCTCCTCCGGTCGCTCCTCCGGTGGTCCCTCCGGTCGCTCCTCGCCCCGATCGGGCCGCCGCCTCTCGGCGGTGATCGCGTCACGTGCGCTCTTGGCGAGCCACGCGGCACACACGCCCGCGAGCACGGTGGGGATCGGATTGTCGCGGAACGCCCGTCCGAGGGCTTGAGGATAACCACTCGCGCGAGCGCGATCGTAGAGCTCACCCACGAGCTCTCTCGACGTCACGTGATCGCGGATGGCCTCCAGCGTGCGCGAGAGCTCGCGCTCGTGACCGTGGAGTCGCTCTTCGATCACTTCGATGCGCTGGCTTTCCTTCGTCATCTCAGAGCCTCCTTCGTGGTGCGGCCGATGGAGCGCCCCGACTCGATGGTCCGCGTTGGCTTAAGGCTCTCGGGGCTCGACCATCGCCGCGCCAATAGCGCGCCGGCTCCCCCGAGGATGAGCGCGACGACGCCGACCACGAGCGCGGATAGCCACAGCGGCCACACGATGGCCAGCGCCGCGGCCACAGCAGCGAGCAAGAACAGCACCCCGCCGAAGGCGAGCGCGCCCCCGATCGCGAGCGACGTGCTCCCGCGCTTGAGCTGCGCGACGTCCTCGGAAAGCTCCGCGCGCGCGAGCGCCGTCTCGTCGCGGACGAGCGTGCTCACCTCGCGTGTGAGATCGGCGAAGTGCGAAGCGAGCGAGCGCATCGCGCGCGCGCCCTCCTGGACGCGTCCCTCTTCGGCGCCGCGCTCTTCCGGCGCCATGCGGCCGTCGCCCGCCACCTGTCGCTGACCATTATCGTCCTGTGTCCTGCGTTCCTCTGGACTTGCCACAGTATCCTCCTGATCCGTTAGCCGGATTCCCGGCTCCTCGAGCTCTTGAGAATTCGGGATAGGGCAAAACCGGCGAGCGCCGCGCCGCCGAACGTGACCGCGGGGTGCGCGCGAGCGCGCTCCTCCGTCTCCCGGGCGAGATCGATCAGCGATTCATCTCGAACTCTGTTTGACGCTCGCCCGAGCTCGCGCGCAGCCCGGTCTACCTGACCCGAGCTTTCCCTGCGCCCCTCCTCCGCGAGGGTCTCTGCCATTGAAGCCAGAGCACAGGACAGCGAGTTCAGATAGTCTGCGACGAAGTTCCGATTTTCGCGGATGACGTGCTCCGTGCTCTCACGGGCGCGATGAGCCGCGGCCTCTCGGTCAATGACCTCCGGCTCCGCCACGCTCTCGCGCTCGGCGCCTGGCGGCTGCCGACCGGCTTCTTGCCCGTTTTGTCGCTCTTCACCGGGCTCGCTTCCGCGAGTCGCTTCACTCATGATGGTTCTCCTTGTCCCTGCGTCTCCCGGGATCGTTTGCAGGGCTCGTGCCGCCCGTCGGCGACGCGCCATGCGAGACCACCAGAATCATTGCGACTGGGCGCCGCTGTATCCGGTCGTTCGTGGGCCCGCGTACTTCCTCCTCGAAAAAACCACTCGGAGCGCCAAAAACCGCGCCTCGTCATCGGCAATGAGACGTTCATCGAGTCGGACGATTCGCGGCGGCAGCTGCTCCGGCTGGCGGTTTGGTTAGCGGCGTTTCCGCGCTGAGCTGCGCTGGGGGATCCTCGGGCAATGAGCCGCTGTGCGCATCCGCAAGTCCACGTCCCGTGGGTCACGGCGATACGGGTGCGCCGAACTTCCTCCGCGTCCTCCCCTGCCGGCCGACGCGAGTCCACATGCCGTGGGCACGGCGATACGCGTGCGCCGCACGTCCTCCGCGTTCTCCCCTGCCCGCCGACGCGAGTCCACATCCTCGTGGGCCACGGCGATACGCGTGCGCCCGCCTTACCCTCCGCGCAGCAGACCTGGCAGCATCCGCGAGTCCGCATTCGCCCGGGTCACGACGATACGCGTGCGCGCATTACCCCGCACGCGTGGAGCCGCCGAGAAGCGTGAGCACCTCTCCCGTCACGTAGGACGAGTCCGCCCCAGAGGCAAAGAACACATACGCCGGTGCGATCTCCTCGGGCTGAGCAGGCCGCCCGTACGGCGTTGCCGCGCCGAACTCCGACACCTCGCCCGGCGCTCGGTCCGCCGGGTTGAGCGGCGTCCATACGGGACCAGGGGACACACAATTGACGCGGATGCCCCGCGCAACCAGGTCCTGCGCGAGCGACTTCGTAAACGCGTGAACGGCGCCCTTGGTCGCCGCATAGTCCAGCATGCGCCCGCTTCCCCGCATACCGGCGATGGAGCCGCTGTTTATGACCGCGCCGCCCTCCTCCATGTGCGGCACGGCGGCCTTTGCCATGTAGAAGTAGCCGTAAACGTTCGTCTTGAACGTTAAGTCCCACTGATCCACATCGAGATCCTCGATGCCTTCCCGGTGCTGCTGGTAGGCGGCGTTGTTCACGAGAATGTCCAGCCGCCCGAAGACCTCGACGACCCGATCCACGGCCCGTCGACAATAGGCCTCGTCACGAACATCGCCGGGAAGCCTAAGCACGTCCCGTCCCGCTGCCTCGATCGCCTCGGCGGTCTCCTTGGCGTCGTCCTCCTCCTCGGGCCGATACGCGATCGCGACGTTCGCGCCTTCCCGGGCGAACAGCACGGCCACACCGCGCCCGATCCCCGAGTCACCCCCAGTGATGAGCGCGACCCGATCTTCGAGTTTGCCGCTCTCGCGGTACTCCGGCGCCTGATAGCGCGGCCTGGGCTTGAGCTCGGATTCCAGCCCGGGCTTGTCGAGTTGCTGACGAGGGAAAGGGGGCTCAGGTGTACGTTCCCAGCTCATGCGGCGGGGACTGCAGCCCTCATGCCTATGGAAGCGCCACACGCGACGCCGCGAGCGCACGCTTCGCCGGGGGAACGAGCCGCGGCGTCACTCGCAGACGATCGCGTCGAACTCCCCGGCCACCCAGGCGTCCCCGTGCTCAGCCACTTCTTCGAAGTGGAGTTCTATCTCACCGCGCACCCGCCCAGCTTCGGCATCGACCTCGCTTAGCTCGAACTCGATTTCCCAGTCCGGGTTCACCGTGGTCGGCTCTCCTTCGTCCGGTTGGGAGACCCAATAAGCCTGGTGCGTATCGAAGTCCGGCCGCTCGTCCAGGGCCTTGGAGAACGTGGCGTCGTCGAGCGACCCGGTGCGGAACATGATCCAGCCAGCCCTCGCGTCGTCCGCGCAGGGAGCGGCGAGCTCTTCGCTGATGAAGTGGAACTCGTAACCGTCTAGTCCGGGCGTCTCGACAACGCGGGCGATGCCCACATCCCCCGCGTCCTCCCCCCCGAATCCGGCCGTGGGCAGCGCAGCGGGATCGTAGTCGACCGCCTCCGCCGCCGCCTCACCCTCGCCAGACTCATCCATGGCTCGTTCACCGGCCTCTTCGCCTCGCTCGCTCTTCTCGCCGCCAGTGCAGGCCGCGCCACCGGCGAAACCCACGACGAGCGCGATGAGGCCCGCCTGCGCCGGCCGTCGCCATGCTTCCGCCAGGCCGTCCGACCTACGATAGAGGGGAAACCGGAGATGCGACATGCGGGGCATCGTAGCTCGCAAATCCCGCCACCGGAACCGGCGACGCCTGCACCTCGGTAAGTACCTCGCGCACGAAAAAGACCCCAAACACAGATTCTGGTGCTCGAGCCATGCCCCCGCGCGCGCAAAAAAAGAGCCCCAGGACGCAAATCCTGGGGCTCGAGAAATAAAACCGGCGGCTTCCTACTCTCCCACAGAGTGGCCCCTGCAGTACCATCGGCCCGAGGAGGACTTTACTGCCGTGTTC
>SLNH01000318.1 GCA_007133195.1 Nannocystineae bacterium
AAGATGCCGACCCTCGCAGCACCACTGCCACGCCCGCGAGTAGCCGTCCCCGGGTCCGCTTTGCTGACGATAGTTACATGTTGTATGCTGTAATCTGTGTCAGCTACGGAGAATGATCAGGGTGGCCTCAGACGGGCCGCCGCCTATCTTGAGGCCCGGTCGCAGAGGCGTCAGAGCCACGTTGCCGAGCCACCGGCGGTGGAAGGGATCTCCGTGCTCCTCGAGAGCTTCGACGACGAGGTCCGGACGGAGGTCCTCGAGTATCTGCGCGCCGCGGTCGCCGCCAAGGCCGTGACGAGTGTGGTGGCCGGCGAGCCGACCAAGGTTTTAGACCCCGACAGCCTACTCGAGCACGCTCGGCTCGAGGGCGAAGTTAGGCGCCAGATCTTCGAGGAGCCACTATTCGACGCGGATGCGGTTGCTCAGCTCTTGGGGTCCGAGACGTCTAATCGCCAGCGCGCCGCGAAGCTCCGCAGGCAGGGCAAGCTTGTCGGGGTTAAACACGGGGCGCGCTACCTCTTCCCCGCGTTCCAGTTCGATCGGGAGCGCGGGCGGATCCACGAGGCCGCCGAGCAGGCGAACCAGCGGCTGGGCGCGGCGGCGGATCCGTGGGGCGTGGCGTCGTGGTGGATTCGGCCGCGCGATGTGCTCGGGGGCGAAGCTCCCAAGGCGCTCCTCGGCACGCCGCGCGAAAGCCTGATCGGCGAGCTCGCCGAGGCCGATCTCCAGCCGCTCGGCTAAGCGATGCCCCGGTGCGAGCCGCTAAGGTCGGCGCGCCCCGACGAGGCGACGCTTCGGGCGGGAACGAGGCTGTGGCGGCGACGACCCTCAAACAGGGGCCGACACGTTCGCGCCCGACTCGTTTAACCCGACCGTGCCGTCGCGACTGGGCGGCGGACGCTTCGACAGCGCCGACGGCAGCTACGCCTTCCTTTATGCCGGCTCCGACCCGGTTGCGTGCGTGGCAGAAACGCTTCTGAGAGACCGCAACGCCGTGCCCTATCGCGTGCCCGCGAAGCGCCTCCTGGGACTCCGCCTATCCGAACTGGAGGTCGCGCGCGATTGGGTGGTGGTCAACCTCTTTGGCCCGAGCCTTAGCGCGATCGGACAAGACGCCTGGCTCACCTCCTGCGGTCCCGCCGACTACCCCGTTACCCGGCGCTGGGCCGCGGCGATTCGCGCGTGGGCGCCCGCGGCCTCCGGCCTGGTTTGGCGCGCCCGCCACGATAACGACCGCTTCGCCTACGTGCTCTTCTCTGACCGCTCGCCGCACGACGCTCTGACGGTTGTGACGAGCGATCCGGTTGATAAGCCCGGCCCCGCGTTCACCGCGGTGCGCGACGCCGCCCGCCTCCACAACGCGATCGTTTCCCTGCCGCCCGCGCGATAACCGAGGCACGGGCCGGCAGGGGCTCCATCAGTGACTTGAATGGGCTCCGGGCTAACTCCCAAGGTCCCGGCGTCTCCGCCTGCGCCTGGTTGTTAAGCGAGGGGCGATGCACACTGTTCAAGCATCTGCTTTGCCGCCCGTTGCGCCCCCGGCACGTCGAGGGCGCGACGGGCGTAATTCGCGCGCGCGAGCGGCTCGGGCAGGAAGTGATCGTATTTTTCCTGATGGAGCGCCTCGACAGCTCGGGTCAGCTCAAGAGGATCGGGGTTCGAGGCCTCGGCGAGCGCCTTCAGTGCTTCCTCGAGGGCGCCTCGGGAGGCGTCGGGGACGGAGACGAGGATACCCTGAGACTCGGCCTGCAGGCCGTGGCGGGCGAGCCAGAGGACGAGGGTTTGCATGGCACGCGTTCCAGTCCAAGGGAACAGGTGAACGTCGTTCCCGTCGGTCAAAATGGACTGCTCATTGAGTCGGAGCCGCTCGTAGGTATCGCGTCCTTCGCGAAGGAGGCCTTGGCCGCCGCGATTTAGGTACCCGGGGACGGCTCGAGCCTCGTAGAGGTCGCGCATTTTTTCGCGGACCTTTCCGTGAACGAAAAAGGCGTCGCCGTCGAACTGCGGCGGGGTACCGCCGGCGGCTGGCTCGAGAAGGAGAGTCTTCGTGTCGAGGTCGACGTGAGTGATGCGCCAGCGTCTCCCGGCAAAAATAATGAGCGCGCCTTCAAACAGGGGGAATGTTATTGGGAGCGAGCCGAGCTCTTTTTCTCGGGCGACGAGCCGAAACTCCTCGGGCGTCTGGAAGGCTGTGTAAAAGGAGTAATGATCCACGAGTTTTTCGCCCTCCAGGCCGAGGACGAGGTCGCCGTCGTCGGCTTGGTTTATGAGCTGGTGCTCGGAGAGGCTGCGAAGGAGCTGGGCAAATTCCGATGAGGCGACGTTTTTGAAGGGGCCGGATGCGCACAATATCTTATGAGCCGCTTTGGGGCGTACTCCCCCGCGCTCGGCGATGAGCGAGAGGAGCTGCTGGACGAGTGTCGATAGGTGTAGCTGGTTGGGGTCCGGCGGCTCACAGAATCTCTCGAGCAAGAGCTCGACCATCGCTAAGGATTGGAAGAGCTGGGCGCGGAGGGCGTCCTGGACGGGACAGTCGGGCTTTATCTCGCGCTCGGCGAGGTAGACTCGCAGGACGGCTGCGGCGTCCTCTCGGCGCCCAGAGCGCCCAATGCGCTGGCGCAGCGCGGCGACGCTCGGCGGAACACCGACTTGGGCGATCGTCTCGATCTGGCCGACGTCGATGCCGAGCTCGAGGGTGGTTGTCGCGATGAGGGTGGCCGGCCTGTCGCGATCCTTAAGGAGGGCTTCCGCGTCCTCGCGAAACCCGCGGGCAAGGCTGCCATGGTGGGGGAAAAACTCGCCGGGAAGGCGCTCGCGTTCGCAGCGCCGGTACAGAAGGTCGCTAAACTCCTCGACCCTCCGTCGGCTGTTGGCGAAGACGAGGTGATTGCCGCCCCGAAGAGCGCGAAAGAGATGCTCGGCGATCTCGAGCGTCCCTCCTTCGGTGATGTCCTCCTCAGTGACCTCTTCGCCGGCCGCCTCGGCCGTTTCCGCTTGCTTGGGTCCGAGCCGTGGCGGAACCTGCACGTAACCGCGGACTTGTATCTTGAGCTCTGCTTCCGCGCGAGTATCCTCGATCAGCGTCACATGCTCGGCCCCTCCTGGCCTTAGAAACTCTGCCGCGAGGCTCATGTCGCCCAGTGTGGCCGAGAGACCTATGCGGGGTACGGCCTCACCGCGCGCCCTATCGACGCGGTGGAGGAGAGACTGTAGCTGCCTGCCCCGCTCTGCGCCGATGAAGGCGTGGAGTTCATCGACCACGGCGAAGTGGAGGCTCTTCCAAAAGCCACGCATCTTCGGCCCGCGGCGGGCGAATAACGCTTCTAGCGATTCTGGGGTAATGAGGAGAACGCCGGAAGGTGCGTCGAGGAGCTTTTGCTTTCGCCTTTGGGAAATGTCGCCGTGCCAGGCGTGGACAGAGACGTCGACGGCCTCACAGAGCGCCTCCAGTCGAGAGTGTTGGTCGTTGATGAGCGCCTTAAGCGGGCTCACGCACAAGCAACCGAGTCCACTTTTCGTTTGCCTGGCGAGCACGGAGGCGATCGGGAAAAACGCAGCCTCGGTCTTTCCGCCCGCTGTCGGCGCAGCTAGTAGCGCATCCCGCCCCTTAAGGATGGGCGGAATCGCCTGTTCTTGAACCTGGCGGAGCGTGGACCACTCCTGTTGCCAGATCCAGCGTTGAATCTTTGGGTGGAGCTTCTCGAAGCTGCGCGAGCGCCGCTTAGAGCCGGAAGGAGGCGAGCTCGTCATCGTCCTCGTCGCTAGAGCCCTCCCCAGCACCTTCCTCTTCGCCGAGGTACTGCTCGAGCTGAACATTAGGCAGAAGATCAGACCACTTCGTCTCTGGGTTCTGTGCGAGCACCTCGAGGAGATCGATGAAGGCCTTGATTGTACTCCGCGGCGTCCGGAAGTAGGCGTCCCCGATCCGTTGGGAGCAGTGATTTAAGAAGGCCTGGAGCCCCTCCTCCGGAATCAAGGGCCCGTGGTCGTGTCCGCTCGCGTGGACGTCGCGCAGCTTGCCGAGCAGGACGTAAAGGTCTTCCGGGGTTAGGTTTTCGAGTGAAATGACAGGGCTCGAGTGATCCACAAGGCCGTCAGCGGCGAAGCGGTTCTGCGAGAGTCGAGACTGCAATGCCTCGTAGCTATAAAGGCCGCGGCGGGTATCATAAAGGAGGTCTGGAGTCCCGCCGAAGAGGAAGCCGAGCCCTTCGGCGTTGCCCTGGAGGCAGTCGTTCAAAATGCGCAGAATCTGCTCGTAGTTCGACTTCCTCGCTCGCCCGCTCGAGAGCTTATAGAGGTTCACCAACTCGTCGAGCGTGACGAGGAGTCCTCCGTAGCCAGATAGCCGCGAAAACAGCCCTAAGAGCTTTAAGTGGTCGTAGACCGTCGTGTCGTCTACGATCGTGCGCACGCCTAGCGCGGTGCGGGCGTCGGTTTTGGTAGAAAACTCTCCTCGAAGCCAGCGAATGGCCGCCGATTTGAGGGTGTCGTCGCCGGTGTCGTGTCCGCGCCAATACGCAGCGATCACCTCGGCGAAGTCATAACCGGCGACGAGCTCGCTGAGGCGGTGGAGGCGGTCGTGAATGACAGCCTGGGGTTGCTTGCCCGTCTCGCGTGCTTCACTGAGCGCGGTGGTGACAAAGCGCTCGACGAGGTTCGGCAGCGCCCCGCCCTCGGCTCGCGAGCGGGTGGCAAGATTTCGCGTCAGCTCTTGATAAAGTGAACGAGCTTGTCCGCCCGAGGCATGAAGACGGCGATCTGGAGCGAGATCAGCACTCACCGTTACGAGGCGTTTTTCGAGAGCGATCGTTCGGATGAGGTTGAGGAAAAATGTTTTACCTGAGCCATAGGCGCCGATGATAAAGCGAATGGCGGAGCCACCATCGGCGATACGCTCAATATCTTTGATAAGAGCCTCTACCTCGGCTGCCCGTCCGACTTGGATGTGCTGCTGGCCGACGCGCGGGACCACGCCAGCGCGCAGGGACTGGAGAATGGCGTCGCGGACGCGGGGCCTAAGCCGTTGCCCGGTCTTCGACATGAATCATCTCCTTAATCACTTCAAGATCCACTTCTACGGGTTCGTCCCATTCGATGGCGGGTGCATCGGCGCGATCGAAGGCAAGGTCGTTTATGGCATCGAGCGTCCCGTCGAGGAGAACGCCGTGCTGATCAGCGAGGGTCTCGAGCTCGTCCTGGGACCATTGACTCTGTTTTTGCAGCGACTCGAGGAAGTGCGCCTGCGCGCTATCGAGCCCGTCGAGTGCTAGAACTACTGAGGAACTGGTATCGGTCGCCTCCGCGGAGGTGACCTCGGGGGCGGAGGCAGTTTCCTCGTCCTCTTCGGTAAAGATATCTGACAGGAGCGCCGAGACGTGTGCCGTCTCCTTAAGCTTCTCGCGGACGCGGCCCATATCGACGGCAGAGGCCGGCTGATCCGGTCCGTGGGTCTTTTCCTTTGGCGGCGTCGGAATCTGGTAGTCGCTAACCGACCGGTCCGCCGGTCGCACGGATACGGGTTCGGTTGCAGGAGCCGGCGTGCCTGCGGCGCGAGTATCGTGAACGGCGTCATGCACATCATCAGGATCGAGGTCGAGCATCGAGTAAATCCGCCGCAAAACCTTGATCTCCTCCGGGGCGATTTGGCCGTCGGCGTTCGCGGTGGCCGCCGCGAAGTCAGCGATGCTCCGTCTGGTGTCGGCATCGAGACTTTCGAGCTTCTTTTTGAGCCCTGCGAAGCGCGGGCGCGATTCGAGGAGCCAGCGAATATGCGCACGGAGGCGTTTGCGCTCGCCGTCGCTTAATTCAAGAGCATCTTCGAGGTGT
>SLNH01000308.1 GCA_007133195.1 Nannocystineae bacterium
CCGCCCAGACTACGGGCCCGGTAAGCACAGGCGACCTCGACGCCCAGAAGCTCCCGCAGCATGGGGAGCGCCTGGTCGATCGCCCCCCGCGCCCCTGAGGGGTGCTCACCCAACGCCGCAATGACCTCGTCGGCCCTGCGCTCGTCGCGCTGCGATAGTCGAGCCATCTAGCCGGCCTCCCCTCGTCCAGAACACTTCTCAGGATCTATCCTACATCCCACCCCAGCGCCGACCGCGAGAACTTCCCGAGTTTCCAGGATCATACGCAAACCCCACCCATAAACTCGCTTATTCTTCGGTTTTTTATATGTAATACAAATTACATATAGAACAAAAACATACGCGTCAAGCTACAAAACGAGCTCCGTCAATTCGATCACGGCGGACGTTTCGCCCTGTTTTTGGAGCTCCGGGGCGTGAAGGGCTCCCTCGTCGCTTCCCGCGGCCAGTCGCGACGCCCTCCGCGCTATCCTCGGCGGTTAGAAGTGGGCGACTGCGCCGGCGCCGGCTTCGGCCTCGAGGCGGAGCCAGCGCCGCAGGCCCAGCGTCTCCGCGAAGAACACGTAGCCGCTCGCCGTGATGTCGGGACCGATCTCACCGAGTCGAAGGACCACACGGTTTTCGTTGCGGAGCCCGAAATCGAGGCCGTCTACCTGATCGTAGCTCGAGGCGTCGAGTACGATTTGTGCCGTGGATACGAAGTCGACGACGTCGGTCTCGCTGAGCCGACCTAGGATTCCAGGCGCCAACGCGAGCAGGCGGGGGCCAGAATCGCCGGAGCTCGCGCCGAAATCCGTCTCGATACCGAGCTGACCTGTGGCGAGCACATCGACCGAGGGCGAAACGCGAAAACTCACGCCGAGGTCGACCCGCAGGGGCGAGCGCCCGAGGCAATATGCCCCCGAGCTGCCACAGTACTCGCCGTCATAAGGAAAAATGGCGCGCGTGCCGCTGGCGAGGTGAAGAGAAACGCCGAGCCGCCCGGTGAGCGAGCTTCCCGCG
Source organism: Nannocystineae bacterium (assembly GCA_007133195.1). Lineage (GTDB taxonomy): Bacteria > Myxococcota_A > Polyangia > Haliangiales > Haliangiaceae > SLNH01. Next base: position 1,003 of record SLNH01000308.1, read on the forward strand.
TCTCCGTTGTCGCCGAGGTCCGCCGCGCGCTCATCCGCCGCGACCGCCGAAGCTGGCGTCGCGAGTGCGGCCACAAGCGCGAGGCGACGCATCGTCCCAGCGTAGCACGCAGCCGGGCGTTGCGATCTCGGCCCGGCGCCGGGCTCGGACCCGCTCGAAGACACCCCCGAGGCCTTCGAGACGCCCCCGCGTTGACGCTTAGCATGGGACCGGTAGCCGTCATCGACGCGGAGGCGGGGTTGGCGCAAGCCGCTTGTTCGTACCGGATTATCGCTCGGCTAGCGCCTTGCGAAACGCTTTGACCGCCTGGATGGCGGTCGGCTGATCGAGAAACGACGCGAGCAGCCCGATGTCGAGGTCAGGAAGGCACGCGCTCGCTTCCCTGGGCTCGGGCAACTCTTCCTGGACCAAATAGACGCGAATCGCGCCGCGTTCCCACAGCCACACCTCGGGAACGCCGAGCCGCCGGTAGGCCTCCAGCTTGTCGATGCCGCCGCTCGTCCACACCACCTCGATAACGAGATCGGGGGTATCGCGCCCCTGATCGCTGCCGATTAAGTAGCACTCGTCGGGCTCGACGCCGGCGCGCACCGGACCCTCGCGGAGCGTCCATGCCCCGTACGGGGAAAGATCGATGTCCCGCTCGAGCGCGTAGGCCTCGACCAGCCTCCCGATGTAGGACTTGAGCCGCTCGTGGTCTTTCGAAGGGGTCATCAGCTCCATGGCTCCGTCGAGGTAGGCGATCCGGGGGACCGGCGCGTCCCCGCGGAGGGCGAGCTGGGTTTCGTAGTGCGCCCACGGAACGCCATACATGACGAGCTTTTGGTCGGCCGCCGGCACGTACTCCCCCTCGGGGATCTGCGAGGTGGCGATCATGGGAGAGAGCATAGCACTTCATGGGCGCGCGCCCTCGACCTCCCAGAGGCGAGCTAGGAAAGGTGTCGAAGCCACCCAGACCGCTCGCCCCGCACCCGAGGGTCAGTTGGGTTCCGGGAGCCGAATTTCGGTGAGAACGTGGTTCCTGCGGTAAGGGTGAGGCAGGGGCGGCGCCAGATCATCCCAGGCGGCCCCGTCCCATGCAACGGTGTCGCGCAAAACGCTGCTCCCCTCCACGAGCCCGCCGTAAAGCAGAATCTGGCCTGCTGTGCCGTCGTAAGCCAGGTCGTGCGCGGTGCGCTCCTCCGGGGAGACGGAGGTCGATACGTCGTTCCACGCCTCGCCGTCCCATTCCCACGTGTCTTGCAAGCGAAGGCCATCGTTATCAGAGCCGCCGAAGAGCACGACCCGCTCACGATCAGGATCGTAGGAAAGCGCGTGGGACACGGCGGCGGGCCCTTCGTCGGCAACGAGCTCCCATGTTTCGCCGTCCCACTCCCACGTATCCTCGAGCGGCTCGATGTCTTCGGCGCCCGAGACGAGCACGACACGCTCGCGCGCCGCATCATAGGCCATGGCGTGGCCGGAGCGCGCCGCGGGGCCGTCCTCGGCGACGAGCTCCCACGTCTCGCCATCCCACTCCCACGTATCCTGCAGGGAATTGAGATCGCCTCCGCGACCGCCGAACAGGACGACCCGCTCCCGCGCGGCGTCGTACGCGAGCGCGTGGTTCGATCGCGCGCTCGGTTCGCCGCTCGCCACCTCTATCCATTCCTCGCCGTCCCACTCCCACGTGTCGTCAAGCTCCTCGTCGAGGTCGTCGAGGCCGCCGAACACCACCACACGGTCGCGCGCTTCGTCGTAGGTCGCGGCGTGGATGGCCCGGGCGGGCAGCCCCCCGGTCGCGACCTCCTCCCACCGCTCGCCGTCCCATATCCAGGTATCGGCCATAACCTGGCTGTCCTCATCGTTCCCGCCGAAAAGTAGGACGCCCATCGCCGGGCCCTCATCCACGTCGCCGTCCGCGGAACCGCCGTTAGCCGCGTCCTCGACAATCGCCGCATCGGCGGACGACTCCGATGCATCCGCCGCCTCCCGCGCGTCGGGCTCTGCGACGGTCACCTCGCCGCAGCCCAAAGCCGCTGCGACGAGCCAGGGCACCGCGGTCATCGCGCATGACGCGCACCTCACGTTCATCATTGCGATTCCTTCATTATGTGCTCCTCGCGGCCAACGCCGAACGATATCACAGGCCCGCGTCGAAGACGCTCGTGGCCCCTCCTGCCGCGGAGCGACGACGCTGTTTCCTCGTCGTGCCGCGCTCTCGGCGACGCCCAGGCGCCCTCGCCCCATCGGCTCCCCTGGTTCGCCCGGGCGCTGCGGACAACTGTTGGCGATGGTGGGGCGTTTCGATCATTAACTAACTGAAACGCTTTACCGGCCGTGGTGGCGTGAAGCTTGCTTCAGATCCCCGATATGTCTATCCGCCAAGCCCTGCCGGCGTTCGCGATTGCCACCGGGTTCGCCGCCGCGTGCTCCCTGTCATCGGACACCTCCAGCGCAGGCGCGGATGCCTCGGACCCCGGCGACCCCGGCGACGCTTCGTCCCATACCGGCAATCCCGACGCCGATGGCGACGAGGACTGGGTGCGGCCCGAGCGCGCGGATGTGTTCTCGCCGCCCGAGAGCGCGAGTTGGCGCTATGGCGGCGGCGCGGGCTACCCCGATCGGGTCACGCCCGACTGGCCGATCGCCGAGATCGTCTCGACGCGCGAGGACCTCGAGGCCGCCCTGGAGGCGGCGCAGCCGAGTGACGTGATCTACGTCGCCGACGATGCCTCAATCGACCTGACCGGGGGCTCGCGGCCCTGCGTGCCCGAGGGCGTGTGGCTGGCGGGCGGTCGCGGTCGCGATGGCCTCCCCGGCGGCGAGCTCTACACCACGGAGATCGTCTCGTCCGCCATGCTCGAGGTTTGCGGCGACGACGCGCGCATCACCGGCTTGCGGCTCATCGGCCCCGATCCCGATGAGTGCCCGCCCACCTACCCGAACTCCTGCTCGGGCGAGGACAATACCGGCGGCGTAAACTGCCGCGACTGCGAGCCGCGCCCGGTTGGGGTTCGAATTCAGGACGCCCACGGCGCGGAGGTCGATAACAACGAGATGGCCGGCTGGAGCAACGCCGCCCTCCGCTTCGACAACAGCCTCGGCGGCTCCGTACACCATAACCACATCCACCACACACAACGTCAGGGGCTCGGCTATGGCGTCGTCCTTTACGGCACCGAAGGGACGGAGGTGGAGATCGCCTGGAATCGCTTCAACTACAACCGCCACGCGGTCGCGGGCAGCGGCGATGCCGGGCAGAGCTACCACGCCCACAATAACCTCATCCTCGAGCACGCCATCGGCCATGTCTTCGACATGCACGGCTCGAACGAAAACACCGGAAATGAAAGCCCTGACGCCGGTACGCGGATCGACATCCACCAAAACACGGTGCTCGTCCCCGATCACTATTCGATGGTGATCCGCGGCCGACCGACCGAAGGGGCGTGGCTTTACGATAACTGCCTCGCGCCCACATCCCCCGAGGCGGCTGCGCTCCAGCGCCATCATAGCGGCAGCTTCCACGTAGGCGTCGCGCCGGACGCGTCGTCGTCTCCGAACGACTACGGACAGAGCGCCGCCGACTGCCGGCCTTTGCGTTGGTGTATGAGCAGTCATGCCCGCGGCCCCTGGTCCTACCGCGCGAGCTCGTCGACTTCTCTCGGCTCCCTCGCCTTCGGCGATTTTAGCGGCGACGGCATCACCGACGTGCTCGCGGTGGGAAGCGGCCACTGGCGCGTATCGGAGGGGGGCACCGAACCCTGGGCCTCGCACAACCCCGACATCGCCGATCCGGTCGACTCCGTGGCGTTCGGCGACTTTAACGGCGACGGCACGACCGACGCATTTCGAAGTGTCGGCGCGCCTGAAAATGAGTGGCAGTGGTCCAAGGGCGCCTCCGAGCCGTGGCAAACCCTCAACGCTTCGAGCATCAGCCTCGACGACCTCGCTTTCGGAGATTTCAACGGCGACGGCCGGACCGACGTGTTCCGCGCTGGCGGCTCGCGGTGGGAGGTCTCCTACGGCGGCTCCGCGTCGTGGGAGACGCTGAGCGACTCGGATACACCCCTTGGTGAGCTCGCCTTTGGGGACTTTAACGGCGACGGCCGGACCGACGTGTTCCGTGCGAGCAATGGTAGGTGGGAGGTCTCGTACGGCGGAGTCGGGCCCTGGGAGCAGATCAACGACTCGACGGTTTCGCTCGGCTCGCTGCGCTTTGCCGACGTGAGCGGCGATGGCAAGACCGACGTCTTGCGCCGAAGCGGCACCCGCTGGCTCGTGTCGCTGGGAGCTTCGACCGCATGGCAAGCGTGGCGCATCTCGAGCGACCCACTCGGATCCGTGCACTTTGCGGACTTCACCGGCGACGGCGCTGACGACGCGTTCGCGACCGGCTGTCTCTGACACCGGCCGTGAGCCGCGTGAGCGCGCGTCCCGCGCGCCGCAAACCGGCGCATGGTGTCGTGGGGCGGCAGGAGCTCCTCGCCGCGGGCGGTTCGAATAAGCTCGTCATCTCCGCGCAGGCGAGCGCGTCCTCCTCCTCTCGCGCGCCGTGGGCGCCATCCACCTCGAATCGGTAGCCCCCGCTCGGGCCATGGAAACAGGCCTGGGCATTGGTGGTCGCGGCATGCGGCATCGCGTAGGATGAGCGGTCATGGGTGCGCGCGAGCTCGAGGCGGTGCACGGCGTCTCGCTCGCCGAGGCGACGCGCGCGTGGACCCGCGTGGGCGCGCAGAGCTTCGGCGGACCAGCGGGGCAGATCGCGGTCATGCACCGCATCATCGTGGAGGAAAAGCGCTGGATCAGCGAGGAGCGGTTCGTCCACGCGCTCA
>SLNH01000421.1 GCA_007133195.1 Nannocystineae bacterium
AAGCTTCCCATGGCGACTCCTGAGCCCGTGTCCCTTTCCTTATGACGGGACGGCTATCTTCAAAACCGGCGCGTCAGGATAACGTTGGTCGGGCTCGCTGGCGAGGTATGACTTCGTCCATGTGCTTGCCCCGGCCGTCTTTCGTCGACCTGGTGGCCCACGCGCCCCGCCGACAGCGTGAAGCTTCCTTCCGAGAGGCTATTTGGCTCAACCCCAATCGCGCGCTTTACTCCACGGCGGCTGCGTAGGTGGGCTGCGAAGCCGACGGAGGTTGCGCGTTCGAGCGCGCCGGGGCCGCCGGCCGCCCTTGCCGCTCAATCGCAAGCGTCTGGTAGTACTCGGGTGCCTCGGCGAGCTTGGTTAGCTTGAAATCGCCGTGCAGCTGACGCACCGCTTCCGCGACTTCGTCGAGTCCCACGTGGAAATACTCTCGACGAAGGTTCACCTTGTTGACGCGACGCTCGTCGAACTTCCCGTGCAGAGCGCTTTCCACACTGGGGGCATCTTCGCAGTACACCATCGCGTGCACGTCGAAACCGAATGGCACCGATGCATCGCTTAGCTCCCGAACGCGCTCCAAAGGCTCGAGCCGACGCGTCATCCCGATCTTGTAGATATGTTCCCCGAAGGAACCAATATTCGAGAGGATGTACACATGCCCGGACCGAGTCGTCTCGGCACGAGACTTCTTGCGCTTGGCGTCCTCGACTTGCTGCTGTAGCTGCGCGATCTCCTCTTGCAGCTTCGCTCGCTGGGCTTCGGTGGCGTTTTCGATCTCGTCGCGGGCGCGCCGCAGCGCTTCCTCGTGTCGAGCCTCTTCCTTCTCGGCTTCCTTGATTGCCTTTTCGCGCTCCTTCTGGATGCGCTGTTCTTCGCGCATCTGTTCCTTGATGCGCCGCTGCTCCTCTTTTTCCTCCTGCCGCTTCTCCTCGTGCTCGTGTGTCAGGAAAAGCTCTTGCAGCTTGAGGCGCAGGTGCTCGTCCGTGATGAAGCACTGCTTGGAGGCGCCGAGCTTATTGACTGCCGAGAAGGCGCGCTCGATGCGCTTTTCCATCGCCTGGACGTTGTTGTATTTGACCCGTGCAATCGCAGCGTCGCATTCGCCATTGAATGCGCGAAGCATCAACTTTAGCTGCTCGCGCACCATTTTCTGGCCCTTGGCGTAGCTGCCCTCCACGTGCCACTGGGTGGAACACACGGCGGCCTCGCCATTCTTGACGAGCCCCTTCTGGCGGTCCCGAACCTCCTCGATGCGCTGCTTGTACGCCTCCGCCGTATCCAGGTCATACCTGCGCTGATACACCCCGAACTCTTGAAGCTCCTGTGCCTCGGTAAGCGCGTCCAGCTCGCGTTGAAGCAGGTGTATCTGCTGCTGAAGGTCGGCCGAATACTGCTGCAACTTCGTAGACTGGGTTTGGTGCTCAGAGGCCTCACGCCGTAAGGCCTGCTCCTCAGCCTCGGCATCCGAGAGGGACGCGTAACGCTCGAGCCGTCGGCGATCCTGCCGCCACGACCTAAGCAGAAACACAAGTGCGACAAGGGCACCGACGAGCAGGGTCGAAAGAATCACGGCGAGCAGGGTCATGGAGTCAAAGTAATAGGCCCGATTCTTTTCGAGCAAAACGCTCGAGGCTCATCATGGACCGCGCGTCTCGAGGTCGATGACCCCGGCGATTCGCGGGCGGCCGTAGGTCGCACCGGCGGTCTTCACGTGAAGGTTCGGAAGGATTCGGGCGTCGCCCGCGCCGTGGGTATGTCCGCAGAGTACCAGGAGCTCGTGATCTGGCCTCGCGCTCATGGTCTCCTCGAGCACGTCCCCCACAGCCTTGCAGGTGAAGTGCGGCAACCATTCCGGATCGGAGATCGCGCCTTCGTGCCAACACGCAGCCTCGAAGGGCGGCACGTGGGTGAGCAACAAGGCGCGGCGCCGAGCGGCCAGCGCCCCCTCGAGAACCTCGCGCACGCGCGTCGCCGCCTCGTCGCCGAGCGCGTGCAGACGCTCGAGGAGACGCGCACGATCGAGGCCTGCGAGCTCGGAGATGAGCACGTGGTCGGTGAGCTGGACGCGGGAGTTCCAGTAGTCTCCAAGGCGGCCGTCTCCCCAGCCGCCGTGACCGACGAGTACGGTATCGCCGAGTTCGACGTGACCCGCCGCAGGCAGCCACACGAGCTCTTCCACCTCGCGCGTCAGCCGCGCCGCGATCTCTCGAACGTCTGCGATCGAGCCACGGTAATAGTCGTGGTTGCCGAGCACGAAGTAGATGGGGCGCGCGAGCTTGCGCACGAGCTGGCGGAGGATCGGCTCGAGCGTCGGCGCCTCGGCGATATCACCGCCGAGAAGCAGCGCCTCGGCGCCTGTCTCGGCGACCACGCGCGCGAACGCCGCGACGCCGCGCTCGTCGACGAAGTTGAGGTGCACATCCGTAGCCCACGCGATCTTCATTGCCATATATTATCAAGCTGGGAAGTCCATGAGGTGACGTCACCGAGCCCCGAATCCTCGCCCGCCTGCTCGCGCACGCCGGCCTCCCCATCGACGTCCGACCCGTCGGTCCGAACTCCGAATGCGGGCTGGCCGGGATCCCCGGTGATGCGCGCGACGCGTCTTCAGCGACGTCGCTGCGCGAGGTCGTCGCGCGCCAGCGGATCCTCCGCTTCGTCTACGTTCTGTGGCTTCAGGGAGCTCAGGCAGGGTCGTCGTCGGGGGAGAGCTCGCCGCCACTACCGCGATAGGTCTCCGCGACGAGGCGAAAGCGCTGCCCGCATGATGTGCATTGGAAGTAGTACTGGACGATGTCCTCCCAGCCGCCCGACTCGGATAATCGGGAAAAGGGCACGGACGTGAAGCGGGGCTGCCCCTTTGGCCAGTAGTCGCTCTCGGCGAGCACGCCGGCGTCCATCGCCTCGCGCACGCTGCGGATCGCGCGGGTGAGATCGCGCGGCGCCGCGATCCGCGGCATGAGGCTCACCGTACTGCAGGGTTGACAAGCCATCGCCCCCATGGAGCGTGTCAGACGCCCGAGGCCACAGCAACGGCAACCTCGCTTCTCCGTCGCAGGGGCGCTACCGCGGACCAGGTCCGCAGTGAGTGAAGGTTCGGTCGGGAAATAGCTCGGCCTTGAACCGGCGCGCGTCGCGGCATTCGGCCTCCGAGGGAAAGCAGAGATGCGCTCCGAATTGCTTCCCCACTTCTGAGCCGGCTGGCATCAAGAACCGCCGATAGTAGCGGATGGCATTGACTGCGGCAGCGGCTCCGCCTCCGCCCCGAAGGCCTACTTCGTAGGCCGGATTATGGTGAGGCTCGGCTGGGCATTTTGACGCCCGGCCGCCGCCACACACGCCGATGGTCGTGCAGCCGCTCCGGAAAGTCGGTGCGCTGCGATCGCGAAGGAATACGCTCGCACTCGATGTTGTTGGATCACAAAGAATGTTCGCGCTTATGACTATGCGCGGCGTTTCGATTCTCGGCATGTCTTGAAATCGCTGGAGCCGACATGAAAACCGACGCCGAGTTGCCTCGCCACCCTCGCGACCTCTTTGAATTTTCGTGTCTGCAGCGCGTCGTCTACGACGGAGGCGTTGCGTTGGCCAGGAGAGCGGGCCTATGGAACCGGCCGTTTCGCGCCCGCGGCGACCTGGCCGACATGCGCTTTATAGACAAGTTATATTGGCTATACAAGGCTCGCTATCCCATCGAGCGGGCCAGGCGCGGCTCGGGCCTCGAGTCTCTGTTTCGCGAGCAGCGGCCGCCGCGCGACGCGCTCCCCGCCGGCTTCGAGCGCGAGACCGAGATCACCCTCTCGGCCGTAGGCGATCTGATAACTCACAGGTTTTTGAGGCGCTCCTCGGACACCCTGTACCGCCAAGTGTCCGACCTCATCTTTGACGCTGACATCGCCATGGCGAACCTCGAGTGCCCCGTGATCCCCGACCGCTCTGCCTCCTTTTCTTTCCGCACTAACGCCGGCCCGCTCCTGTATTTCGATGCGACGGAATTCGCGACTGTAACGAGCCACGGGCCGCGCCAGTACGCGTTGGTGTCGACGGCCAACAACCACAGCCTCGATTTCGGCGCCGCAGGAGTGGACTCGACCCTACACGCGCTGCGCAGTGCAGGCATCGCCAGCCATGGCATGAACGCTCGCGGGTGTGACGCGCGGCGCGTCGCCCTGATCGATCGCTCCACCATCCGCGTGGCCGTCCTCGCCTTTACGTTCGGACTCAACGCCCACAGACCGCCGCCAGAGCGGCGGGAAATCGTCAACTGCCTGCGCCTCAACGACGAGGTCGAAGCAATCGACTTCCAGCCGGTCGCGGAACAGCTTGAAGATGCCCGCTCGCGCCAAGCCGACTTCGTCGTCGCGCAGCTACACTGGGGTCTCGAGCACGAGTTCTACCCCACACCAGAACAGGTCGGCGTTGCCCGCCACCTCGCTGAGCTCGGCGTGGATGCCATCGTAGGTCATCACCCACACGTGATTCAGCCGGCAGAGTATTACCGCACGCGCCGAGACCCGGAGCGGATCGTCCCGATCTTCTACAGTCTCGGCAACCTACTGACACCCTTTTCCAGCCCGTGGCTTTGTCGGAGCCTCGTCGCGCGCATGGGCCTCGCCCGCGGCAGGTGCCGCGCAGGGACAAGGCGGACGTACGTGTCGCACGTCGAGGCCGAGCCTGTGGAACAGGTCGCAGACACGGCGCGGCAGAAGCTCCGCCTGATGCGTGCTGTGCCGGGGAGCGAATTCCCGCGAGGAGGCGCTCGTGCACGCAGCTTGAATTCTAGGCCCACGAGGAGGTCGGCAGAAACAGCGAGTGCCGCGACCGGCGCGCGATGATTCGAACGGGCGAGCCACATCGCGTGAGCTCTTATGACGCGAAGAAGGAACGCAGTCCACGAGGCCGTCCATGCCAACGAGAGGAGATAGTGGCGATGTTGAGAGCTGTCATTTTCGATTACCCCCAGACGCATCTACACCGGAACGAGGCGAGGGAGCTCTTCGGAGATCTGATCGTGTTCAAACAGCGAGCATTCGAGCGAACAAAGAGAATGTTCGTAGCCATGGACAAACACGACATGATCTCCACGCACGTGCTGATTTACGACGTGCAGAACATCCACGGGCCTCGCCTTGTATTGGCGATTCGGAACTCCTACGAGACGCGCACCCGGCGCTACGAGGGCCTCGACCTTCCGTACGCGGCGTACCTTGATGCCATGGGACCTGACGGCAAAGCGGCGCTCGAAAAATTTCGCGCCGATGTTGGCCCCTTGGTCAACTGCGACATGTGGTGCGTAGACCCCGAGTACACATTCAAGGACAGCGGCCAGCGCATTTCAGAGCTTGCCTTTTTCTTGATCTGCCTCCAGACTTTGCGGGCCGGTTTTTCACATTTCATGGGCTGCGCGAACGAGCGGTATAAGGCCTCGCGGTGGGTCGCTCCCATCGGCACGCTCCGTCAGGGTGTTCGTTTTCAGCACCCGACCGTCCCTGGAGAGCACCGGCTGATTCTGCTCGAGCGTTTCGACCGCGAATGGCTTGAGTGGTGTGCCACAAGTTACGGGGACGTCGTCGCACGAACGTGGGATCTCGTGCCCGACGAGCTCGGCTACCCTAGCCTCCCAGCCACTATGGACCAGCTGCGAGCGGGCCGGCTTCCCATGGATCGGCCGCCGGAACACAGCGACGATACGATTGCGCGAGAAGCAGCGACATGAGCTACACGATGGATGCAGAGATTGAAGCGACGCGGCTCGAACGACAGGTGGACCAAGCCAACTACCGCCTAGGCGACGAATTTGACTGCTTTCGCGTTTCGCCGACGGAATGCGTACTCGACGCTGGGTGCGGCAGCGGGGTGCTTTGCCGGTACCTACTCCGAGAGCGAGGGGTCCGCCAAATTCATGGCATCGATAGTTCCTCCGTGCGCCTCGACCAAGCGAGGAGGCTCTTGCTGGCTCGCGAGCGCGACGCCATCACGTTCTTCGAAGCCGACCTGTCGTCGCTTGAGCCGCGGTTTCGCCAGCAGTACGACACAGCGATCGCACGCTACGTGCTCGAGCACGTCCCAGACGCCCTCGCGGTGTTACGAGAGCTGCACGAAGCGCTAAAACAGGGCGGCCGGCTAATCGCGGTGGATCTCGACGGGGTATTCGTAAATCTCTCCACCCCGAACGCCGCGCTGCGCGACTACCTGGATGAGCTCGTCGACAAGGTCGACTTCGATTTGTTCGTCGGGCGCAAGCTCCCGTGGCTCATGAGGGAGGCGGGCTTTGTCGATGTCGAGTACGAGACGCGACTCATCGACTGCCGTGGGGCGAGTCGCCGGGAGGAGGCCGAGAACACGAGGATGAGGTTCGCCGCGCTCGGGCCGTTTTTGCGAAAGCTTTTCGGCTCCGACCAGCGCAGCGAGCAGTTCCAGCGCCTGTACCTGAAGGAGCTGGAAAAGCCTGAGAACACCCTCGTGTTTACAAAGTTCATCGGCGTCGGTCGTAAGGGGTAGCCAGCCCGACGGTCCAGGATCGCGCCTCGTCGTCCGCGAGGCGGGCAATCGCGGCGAACGCGCAGCCCCTCGACGTACTGATTGCAGACGGCGATCAGCACGATGATCGCGAACACGGCGAGGAACGTGAGCGCGGCCCGTGACTGTGGCTTAGCTCGAGGCCGCGCGGCGGCGTCGTCGATCCGGGCTGCTTTCGCCGGTGGCCCGCAGCCAGTCGAGCATGAGTACCTCGACTAGATCCAGCACTGGGTGCGGTGACCTGCTTGCGCACGGCGCCTTCGGTAGGAGACGCGTCGGGCAGCGCCTCGAGGGACGCCCGCAGGGAGGCCACCGCCGCATCCACCGCCTGGTCTCCGAGCTCGGGCCGCTGTGCCTCGAGCCCGGCGATGGCTTTGAGCAGGTGGTCGCGCTTGCTCAAGGCCTGCTCCCGCTGGACGGCATAGACCTGTGGAAGGTTAGCAGGCGGAGCGTCGAAAGGGTCGTTTCGACGACAGGCTCTCGTTGCGGGGGCACGACGGGTGACCAGCGCATTACGCCCGGGTCGGGCACGAGCCGATGCAGCGCAGGCCGGGGCATTGCCGGATAGTTGTGTCGTCGGTAAGGAGAGTGAGGTCGCGCGCCTAGGCGACGGCTATGAGTATGCGATCGAAGGGAGCGCGATGCGGGACTGGAAACGGTGACGGCTTCAAGGAGCTCCGTAAGCGCCACAGCTCGTTCGGCCCCGGAGGCGTCGGCGACGATGAGTGGGGGCGTTGCGCGAGCGCTGGAGAGAACGACATAGGTGGGGTTGGTGACAAGGGCGGAGTGAAGCCGGGAGATTTGATCGCTTTCAACCCCCGCCGTGCCGCCCAGCTCCACCTGCCGAAGACGCTCGAGTACCTTGTCCACGAGTTCATCGTCCACGGCGCGATCTATGGCTTCCTGCCGCGTTTGTGCTTGCGTCTTGAGATCGCGAAGGCGCGTCTCGTCGATGCGCACCCCCGCTTGTTGATCTGGCGGGTCTTTTGCGGCGGACCGAGCTCGCCGAGGCGGCGCGCGCCGGGCTCGAAACCGAGCTTGCGGACAAGGGCGCGCAAGTCGATGCCGGCGATGATGTCAGGCAATCACCTCGGCGGCATCGCAACGGGCGATGCGCACGCTCGCCGGCTCGAGGGTTTTGCGCACGGCCGTCTCGATCACGACGTCGTTTCGCGACGCGCTCTGGACGATTCCGAGTCCCAGGCAAAAGCCGTCGGCGCCGATGAGCCCCGCGACCGCGCCGGAGAAGGCGTCTGGGCGCTCGGCCTCCGCGAGCGGCGCCCACGCCGGGTCGAGCACACGCCGCGCGTCCAGTTTTCTGGCGGCGCTGCTTGCGAAATGCGCGGCCCAGAGCTTCTCGCGATACGCGCGCCGCTCCTCCATATCGCGCGGTCGCGGCAGCGGCGACCGGGTGACGAAGACCTCGACGCCGAGCGCTTCGAGAAGACCTTGGAGATCCTCCTTCTCGTCGCCTCTTTTCACCCACACCGCCGCGTCGGCCCCCGCGGCGAACAGGGTGTGGGAGATGAGCACGCGGCCCACTTGCCCGGCGACGAGCCCGCTCGCGTCGACCACGATCGTGTCTGCCCCCGCACGGCGGGCGCACGCCGCGAGTCGTCCCACGCCCACCACCGTTTGCAAAAGGTGCCCGCCCGGACTCGGCGAGCCGACGAACCAGAGCGCGCGGGCTCGCCTCGAGCGACCCCACGCCGCGGCGACGCATGTCGGCACTCCGAATGCCGGCTGGCCGGGATCCCCGGTGATGCGCGCGACGCGATGCCCGGCGGCGACGAGGCGTCGCCATGCGTAGGCGACCAGGCTCGACTTGCCCGAACTCGGCGCCCCCACGACCACCGATACGCGCCCGGCGAGGCGTCGAGCGAGCTCCGGCCAATCGGAGCCGGCGGTGATATCGCGAGCACGCCCACCCATACGCGATAGCGTGCCACAGCGGGCGTCATGCGCTCGGACCCGCGAGACCGGGTCTCGCCGGCGTGCGCCGGCGTAGCTTGCGGCACTCTCGGTGAAGCCGCGGGTCGCGAACTCGGCGGGCCGCGGTCTTGCCCCACTTGATGCGCCAGGCCGTCGGCTGCCTCGCTGCCTTGGCTCGGCGCGCTGCGGCGCGGAGTGGCGCTCCGGGTTAGGCTGAAGCCATGCTCGACTCGCGTATTCCAATCGTCGATCTTTCCGTGCTCTACGAGCCGGGGGTATCTCGACGCGATCGCGCACAGGTGGCCGATGCGCTCGGCCGCGCCTGCGGTGAAATCGGTTTCGCCTACCTCCGCGGAGCCTCGCTGTCGGAGGCGAGCCTGCGCCGGGTGCGAAGCGAGGCGGCGCGATTTTTCGATCTGCCCGAAGCGCAAAAGGCGCAGCTCGCCACGCGCGCGCACAATGCGGAGAGCGCGAATCGTTATCGAGGGTATTTCCCCGTGACGGCGGGCGACGCGTCGCGCAAGGAGGGCTTCGAGATCGGCGTCGGCGAGCCGGCCGCAAACGCTCGCGATTTGTTTTTCGCCGAGGAAAACCCCTGGCCTCGCTCTGAGGCGCTCGCTGGCTTTCGCGAAGCGCTCGAAGCCTACGGCGCCGCGCTCGAGCGGCTCGGCCGCGACGTGCTCGGCCTGTTCGCCGACTACCTCGGGGCCGGTCGCGCTGAATTCGCGCAGGCGTACTCGGGCTCGGTCTCCACGCTGCGACTGATTCGCTACCCCGACGGAAGCGGGCAACCCGCGGAGGACGACGGCGCCCGGGTGTCTACGCCATCGCATACCGACAGCGGCGTGGTCACCCTGCTCAACCAAGACGAAACGGGCGGCCTTCAGGTGCATTGCCGCGATGGACGCTGGATCGACGCGGCGCCGATTCCGGGGACTCTGCTGCTAAACGTAGGAGACCTGCTCGAGCTTTGGACCGGCGGGCGCTTTCGGGCCACCCGCCACCGGGTCTTGGCGCCGCAGGGGCAGCGCATCTCGGTGCCGTTTTTCTTCGAGCCGGCGCCGCGAGCGGAAATCCGGCCGCTTTGGAGCGGGCGCGGACCGCCTGCGGAGCCTGTGGTGTACGCCGACTACGTGCTGGACAAGATGAAGGGCTTTGTCGAGTACCGCGAGCTGACCGCGGACCCGGGCTGGTCATGACAGAGCCGGCGGAGACGCCCAAGTCAGCAGGCTCAGACCCCGATCTTGATGGCTCGATCGCCGCGCCCGCCCGCGCCTTTTCGCGATCCCGAAATCCGTTCGTCGACTCCTGGCCGAGCTCCACGGCGTCGAAGTACCCGAACTCGGCGACCTGTTCGTAATAGCCGTCGGTCTCACAGGCCAGGAGTACCAACCAGGATCGAAGTCGGCAGGCCGCATCCGCCGGTGGCGCGCCTAGAGCCCTCGTCTAGATTTTCCGCCCTTGGGCCCGCGTTTGCGGCGCGCCCACCACGTCGAGCCGAGCTGGACGACGAGCGAGGCCGCGAGGGCCGCGGCGATCACGGCGATCGAGCCCGTGATCTGCTCCATGATCGTCCTATCGACCAGGAGCACGACGCCGAGCGCGACCATCACCATTCCGCCGAAAAGCTTCAGCGTACGGCCGTGCTTTTCTTGCATTCGGCTGGCGCGCATCGTGACGAGAGCCCCGATGAGGATGGCGATCTCCACGGAGAGGTAGACCAGGAGGTAGGCCGCGAGCAGGGCCGCGAACAGGCTCGTCCCCGTCCCCGCGTCGGACACCATGGACGTCCAGACGACCGGGAAGCCCGCGGTGCATGGCAATTCGACGAGCGCGACCCCTCCCGCCAAGGCGACCGTCATCGCGAGCGTCACCAAGAGCGGTCGTTCCTTTCGCACCGCGCGGCCGCCGCGATAGATCTTCGGCTTGAACCGATCGGGGATCGTAAACGAAATCCCCTTTTTGTAAGCGAAGAAGTCCTTGACGTTGACCGCCCCGAACCCCACCGCCAACAGCGCAACCGCGACTTGAATCCAACCCAAATGGCTGGTGACCACGAGCGCCGTGAACAGGCCGACGATGAATAGGCCATACAGGAGCGTCGTGACGAACAGAAAGGTGAGCCCGACCGCGGCGATCCGGGCGCGGGATCGGGTGGCCAAAATCATGGCCAATAAGACGGTGAGAACCCAGAGCGAGCAGGGGTTGAACCCGTCGACGAACGCGATGAGCAGTGTCGCCACCAACAGCGATCTGTCGGCGATCTCCACACTGCCGAGCGGACCGAGGTCGAGCCGATCGGGGCCGCTCTCGGGCACCTCGAGCCCGGCGATGCGTGCGGCGACCTGTCCCTCGATCACCTCGGCGAGCCTCGGCGAAAAACCCGTCCACACCTCCTCGTCGACGATGAAGGTCGGCACCGCAGTGGCGCGCTGGTCGCGCGCCCGCATCATTGCGACCAGGCGGTCGGCCCCTGCGGGGTCGTCGACGCTTACGCGGTTTACGACGAGCGCCTCGTGCGCGGCCTCGAGCTCCTCGAGCCAAGGATCGGCTCGTTGGCAATGGGGGCACTCATCGCGATAGAAATACCAAAGCTCGAGGTCGTCCTCCGCTTGGGCCCCCGAGGGGGGCGGAGAGTCGATCGCGGGGGACTGGGATCGCGCAGTGGACGGCGACTCGCCGAAGGACGCCGAGGCGTCTGTCGCGTGGACATCCCCGAGGCACAGGAGCGTGACGAGCGCGGCGATCGGCGCCGAGACCAGGGCGGGGGCTATTGTCCGGTGGCGACTGAGCACGTGCGAACGCTATGCATCTTTTACGCCGCGATGCAGGCCCGCGATGGCGAGCTAAACCACCGACTTTCCGCAGGTCGCGCGCTGCCGTGGCGCCAGCGCGGTAAGGAGCGCAGGATGTGCGCTTTGGGCCCTCGAAGTCCGCAAGCGATTCGCCTCCGGGAGGCGCTTTGGACGGAGCGTACCGCCACCGACGCTGTTCGCCCCGCCCTGCTACTCGGACGGCCGGCTGAGCTTTGCCGAGAATGGATTTCAGCCAGGCAACAGAGGGTCTTCGCCACCCGCTCGCCCCGGACCGACGCTACTGTATGTAGTCGTTCTTTGTGATGACGCCCTTGTGTCGAAGGGCCAGGGCGTGTCACCGCGTCGCTTGACACAGGCGTACGAACCGGTATTCGGCGGAGCAGGTTGAGAACCCAGAGGCTCGCATGCGGACCGCTCTCCCGAGTCGGCCGTCGTCGACGCACGACGCAGGCTGTGGTCGTCGCTTCGGCCTCGCGCGAACGCGCGCGAGAGATAGGTGCGCGAGGCCAACCTTGGTACGCTAGGTGGCGTTACGATGACGGCCACGCTCTTTCAGCTCGTCGGCGGCATCGGCCTGTTTCTGCTTGGCATGGTGCTGCTCACCGATGCCCTCAAGGCGATCGCTGGCGCTGCGCTTCAGCGCGCGCTGGCGCGGTTCACCGGCACGCCGGCTAAAGCCCTGGGGTCGGGGGCGTTGGTCACGACGCTGGTGCAGTCGTCGAGCGCGACCACGGTGACCGTGATCGGGTTTGTGAGCGCGGGTCTTTTGACCTTTCCCCAGGCGATCGGCGTGGTGCTCGGCGCCAGCCTCGGCACCACGGGCACCGGGTGGATCATCGCCGTGTTCGGGCTCACGATTTCGATTGGAAGCTACGCGCTGCTGTTCGTCGGGCTCGGCGCCCTCGGGAGGCTGCTCGGCCGCGGGCGGGTTCGCACCATGGGCCTGGCGGTCGCTGGATTCGGTCTGATCTTCTTGGGCATCGATACGATGCAAGCGGGGATGGCCGGGCTGTCGGCGCACTTCGATCTCGGCGAGCTATCTGCAGGCCGACTTTGGGGCCACCTGGTGGCGATGGGGGTCGGCGCCGTGCTCACCGTGATGATGCAGTCGTCGAGCGCGGCCGTGGCGACCACCCTCACCGCCCTTCACACCGGCACGATCGGCTTTGACCTCGCCGCATCGCTCGTCGTCGGCGCCGCCGTGGGCACGACCGTGACCGGGGCGCTGGCCGCGATCGGCGGCACGACCTCGGCCAAGCGTACCGCGCTGGCGCATGTGCTGTTCAATCTTTCGACCGGCCTCATCGCAATCGTGCTTTTGCCCGTA
The DNA here is from genome assembly GCA_007133195.1 of Nannocystineae bacterium. GTDB lineage: Bacteria > Myxococcota_A > Polyangia > Haliangiales > Haliangiaceae > SLNH01. The sequence goes on from SLNH01000421.1 coordinate 12,595, forward strand.
TTGCTCCGCGTGATCGGGCTCGCCGAGCGACACTTCGGGCTCGACGGCGGCGCGACATCCCTCGCGGCGTTTCATACGGCGTTCATCGCCTTGGGTGTATTGATTTTCTTGCCGCTCATCCCGCGGTTTTCCGCCTTCATCGAGCGCGCATTGCCCGAGCGCGGGCCGGCGCTCACCCAACACCTCGACGCCACGCTACACAGCGCGCCCGCCGTGGCTCTGGAGGCCACGCGCCGCGCGCTGCTCGAGACGGCGCGCGAGATGCTCATCGGCGCGCGCGCGCAGCTTCGAGGCGTGGTCTCGCGAGACGACATCACGCGAGCGACGCAGGCCGCCGAGGCGCTGCGCGCGATCCAGGCGTTTTTTGCGAATATCCCGCCCATCAGCGAGACCGAGCTGGTGTCGAGCTCGCGTGCGGCTCAGATGTTGGCGATCGATCACATGGTCGGGCTGAAGCACTGCTTGTCGCCGCCACAGGGCGCGAGCGAAGTGCTCGAGCTCGCGCCGCTGCAGCCTGCGCGCCAGCGCACGCTCCACATGATCGAGCTCGGCCTCGATCGCCTGCGGGGCGAGGCGGAGGCCAGTGACTTGTCCGCGCTGCGTCTCGAGCTCGCGGCGCTGGTGGAGGCGCGGCACGACCAGCGGGTCGCGATCGTCCGGGAGGCCGCGGGGGGCACATGGGAGCCCGATCGCGCGCTAAGTCTGCTCGACGGCCTGCGCTGGCTCGATCGCGTCGCCTACCACTCGGTGAGACTTTGCGACTACCTCGCCGCCGATGCGAACGCCCCGGAGTTAGAGACGCCGCTCGACGAGCTCGAGGCTCCAAGCGAGGCCGAAAATGAAGCTACCCGTTGACGTCGACCGCTTCCGCGTGCGCGCGGGCGCGCCGGTCATACTCGACGATTGGCCTACGAGCCTCCCCGCGATGTGCGCGACCAAGTCCGCCTACCGCGAGCTGCTGTCCCAATTTCGCGAAGAGATCGGCGCCCTCCAGGGCGTCCTTTACGCCGACGGCCGCTGGTCGCTGTTGCTGATCATTCAGGGCATGGACACGGCAGGCAAAGACGGCGTCATCAAGCACGTGATGTCCGGTGTCAGCCCGCAGGGCACCCATGTGGTCGCGTTCGGACCGCCGAGCGCAGAGGAGCTGCGCCACGACTTTTTGTGGCGCGCGCTGATTCGCCTTCCCGAGCGCGGGCGGATCGGCATCTTCAATCGCTCCTATTACGAGGAAGTGTTGATCGCGCGGGTGGATCCCGATGTGCTCGCTCGGCAGCCTTTGCCGCCCCAGCTCGGCGACCCCGACGAGATCTGGCGACAGCGCTATCGAGACATCGTCAACGTCGAAGACTACCTAACCCGCAACGGGACGCGGATCCTCAAGATCTTCTTACACCTTTCGAAGGAAGAGCAGCGGCAGCGGCTGCTGTCGCGCATCGACGATCCCAAGAAGAACTGGAAGCTTTCGCCGAGCGATCTCGAGGGTCGCCGGCATTGGCTCGCGTATCGCAGCGCCTACGAAGACGCGCTCGCCTCCACGAGCACCGACTCGGCGCCGTGGTATGCCGTGCCCGCCGATGATAAGCGCAACGCGCGCCTGCTGATTTCGAAGCTGGTGGTCGACGCCCTGAAGAACATTCCGTTTCGTATCCCGACGGCGGGCGCGGCGCACCGTCGTGAGCTCGAAACGCTTCGTCGCGAGCTCACGGCAGGAGCTCCGAAGCGCGGCAAACGGCCTAAACGATAGCGGAACCGGGCGGAATCGGCGGCCGAGGTCGGCGCAGATCGCTTCGACGCGTCTGCGAGGGCGAGGTGAAGCGCCACGGCGCGGCTGGTGCGCATGGTGCTGCTCACCGATACCCTCAGGGAACGCCTCAGGCGGCGAGCATGAACTGCATGGGGGCTGCCGCGGTAAACGCCTCGGTCACATCTCCGAGCAGGCCGCCTTCGAGCCCGACATCATTGACCAGATCGAGCTTGCGCACCGGCGCTCCCTCGGTGAGATCGATCTCGTCGAGGCGCATCCAGATGACGTTCGGACGGCGCGTCGACTCATAGACGTAGATGCGATGGGTGAGGTCTGCGATGGTTCGCCAAAGCGTCGTCGAGATGAACGGATGCTCGGGATCGGGCGTGCGAAACGGCTGCGAGGTGTTTCGCATGACGCTTAGCAGCTCAGCAAAGGCCTCAGCGCGGCCGGCCGGCGCCGGCAGTCGCTCGAGGTAGTAGGCCGCGCGGGCGAAACGGTGCTCCGGGGCGGTGCCCCCCGGCAGGGTCTCGTCGCCCCCGAACCCCTCGACGCGGCGCAGATGCTCGAGCTGGCGATCGAAAGGCGGCGAGTTCGTCATCACCGTATACGCGCGGCCGTGCCAGACCCGCGGCGTACCGTCGAGGTACTCGACGATCGCCGAGTCGCCAGAGGCGTCTTCGAGGGCGAGGTGAAGGGCCACGACGCGACCGGTGCCCGGATCCTTCGCCGAGACGATCTGGACCTGTGAGTGTTCGATCCATGCCACCGCGTCGGAGACCGTCTGGAAGTTGTCGAGAAAGTACTGTAGCCAAACCGAGGCGCTCAGCGCGGGGCGCTCCTCGCTGCGCGCGCCGTAATCGGCCTCGGTAAGCCAGAGAAGATGACCCGCCAAACCCGCTTCGTTCAGCCCATCGTTCGTCGAATTGTCGTAGGCGCCCGCGGCGAGGCTGCCGTAGCGCGACGACCAGCGCAGCGATCCTCCGTCGACCGCGCTATCGCGGCTCATGCCGCGCGGGAACGCCCATAGGTTCGTCGCGAGGTCTTTGCCGTAATCCATGTTGCGGCCCACCATGATCGCGTCGCCGGCCCCAGACCAAAGAGCTCGAGTGCACATCGTTCATCCTCCTGCGCAGCCGGGCCGGCTCGAGAGAGCTTCGGGATCCGGCACAGTTGATGCTCGAGCTGCGTGCAAGCCGCGCGCACAAAGGGGAGGCACCAAGTGCGCACAGGTCGCGCGCGCAGGAGCAACTCGGCAGGGGAGGTGCTTTCGTCACCGGCGGCCGGCGGGCAACCCTTGCGGCGACGTTGCAAGCCGGGGCCGGGCAGGACTCGGATTGCTGGCGAGCCCGGCACGCGCGCGGACTCTGGTCACTTTATTTTAGACGCGCCAGCGCAGGCCGAGTCCGAGTCCGAACGTGACCACTATGGAGCCTGGGTGCTGGCGTCCGATGCCGTGGCGGCTGGCGTCCTTTACGGCGGGGGGGTGAGCGAAAGCGATGCTGTGATCGCGACGGGGCTCGGGATGTACTGGGTCGGGGCGCCGCTCGTTCACCTCGCCAACCGCAACCCGCGCGGCGCCGAGGCGAGCGCCGGGCTACGCTTGGCCGGGCCTCTCATCGGCGGCGTGGTCGCGCTTGCGGTCGGCGAGGCGGCCTGCGGTACGGAGTGCGGCGTTCGGGCGGGTCTCTACGGCGCCGGGCTGGGGATGCTCGCGTCGTCGGTGCTCGATATCGCGGTTTTGTCGAAGACGCAGCCGGCCGAAGCGCCGCTGTTTATCTCGCTCAGCGCAGGCTCGTTCTAACGCTACAGGCGCCGTGCGCCCCCATCCCGCTGTCGAGGGGAGCGCGTTCGGTCGTTGCCCCCATCTGACGCGAAAGCGCGCTCGCGCAGGCGGATCGCGCACACCCCCGCCGGCGCGGTACAGTCCTCGGCGTGACGCAAATCGATCCTCGTTCCCCTGACGCCGCCCGAGCGCGCCGGCTCGTCGACGATCTGCAGCGGCGGTTTGCGACCGCCCTCGAAGCCGTGAGCGAAAAGCACGGCGATCCGAGCGCGCTCACGCCGATTTCGTGGCTTCGCGACGGTGGCCGCCACGGCGGCGGCGCCCGCCTCGTCGCGGTCGATACGCCGGTGTTCAACAGAGCCGCCATCAACGTATCCGGCGTCCATTACGACGACGAGCCGACGAGGCGTCTGGGCTCGGCCACCGCGCTGTCGACCATCATCCATCCACAGGCCCCGCGCGCGCCTTCGGTGCACATTCACATCAGCTGGACCGAGCTGCGCGACGCGCCGGGCAGCTGGCGCATCATGGCCGACCTCAACCCAGCCATCGAAGATCCGGACGCGACCGCGCGCTTTCGGCAGGCCATGCGCGAGGTCGCCCCGGAACTTTACGAGCCGGCCGCTGCCCAGGGCGACAAGTACTTTTGGATCCCCGCGCTCGGCCGCCACCGCGGCGTCACCCACTACTACCTCGAAGGCTACGCCACAGACGATCCCGTCGCCGACCTCGACCTCGCCCGCCGGTTCGGCGAGGCGGTGATCGATCGCTATGCCGCCGAGCTAGGCGCCGCCCTCGCCGCCGCCCCCGAGCCCACCGCACAGGACCGGCGCCGCCAGCTCGAATACCACACCCTGTATTTCTTTCAGGTGCTCACGCTCGACCGCGGCACCACCTCCGGCCTCCTCGTCCACGACCAAAACGACGTCGGGATTCTCGGCTCGCTGCCCGCGCGGATCGATCGCGGCCTACTCGAAAGCTGGGCCGATCGCCTCGAGCCACCGCAAGATGATCTCGTCCGCGCCCTGGTCGCCGCGCTACCCGACGAAAACCCGTGCACCGTCGCCGACGCGGTACGGGCCGAGCTCGCTCGCGTGGTGCGCGAGCATTACCAGACGCATCCCCAGGCGCTCGCCATGCAGGCCTCCGGCGACGTCGTGCCACCGACCGTGGCCAACCACCTCGCGCCGCGCTGACGACGTGACGGCGTTCGCGCCGCAGCTGCGCCTGGGCGATTAAGCCGAGGCTTGCCCGAGTCTCGAATGACGCCGAGGCGGTCACGCCTCTTGGTGGAGCGGTTCGCGCGGCGGCTGGTGCGCCGCTTCGAGCCGAACCTGCTCGGGGGTGAGCTCGACGCCGACGTGATCCTTCTGGACGAGCTCCCAGCCGATGAAACCGGCGGGTATCGTGAACCCGAGCCCTATCGCGCTGAGGATGATGGGCCAGGCGGCGCCTGGGTCTATGAGGCCAAACCGACCGGTCGCCACGATCGCGGTGATGAGGAATGCCGCGAAGGCGACGAGGTTCAAGACCATGTGACGAGTTCCGCGGGCTTTGGCCTTCGTGTCCTTGGGGATGCCCATGGACCAATCGACGAGCCCCGGGACCGCTGCGAGGATCGCGAAGCCTACGCCCGCCCACGCCGTGACGGTGCCGAACTGAAACCAAAAGACGTTCCCCACGGCCGCATAGACGATAAAGGCCAAGAACGTGGCCGTGTAAAACGCGATCGGGAACCCGACGAGCATGGGGTGAATGGCGTGTCCCTTGATGTTTGCCTGGCTGTACACGATGCGCCCTCCATGATCGGCGTAATCGACCGGCGTGATCCGAACAAATTTATGCAGGCGCCGTGCCCGTCACGCGACGGCTCGGGACTCGCTCCAGCGTGGGGAAATCGCCTCACCGCGCGCACCGGGTCGTCGGCTCGGCGCATCGACGCCACCGCCGAGGAGCAGCGCATCCGCGCGGGGCGGCGCAGGCGCCTTCGTGCTTTTCAGCGCGCGTCTACGACGGCCAGAAAATCGGTGAGCATCTGGTAGGTGAGGCCCCACACCGTGTAGCCGCGATAGCGAAAACAGGGGAGCGACCACTTCGCGGGACCGAGCTCGTATTCGTACACGCCGTCCAACCCCCCGGTGCTCGCTTCGACGAGCGGCAACCAAAACGCGCTGTCGGCCTCGTCGCCGAGCGATAGCGCGGGCGCACGCGAGACGGCAAACACGTAGGGCACGATCATCATCGACAGCGGCTTGCCCCGGGCGACGGCGCGCACGCCGTCGAGGCGGCCGAGGTACTGGCCCTGCTCCGCCAGGTCCATGCCGACCTCCTCGCGGGTCTCCCGGATCGCCGTGTTCAGTAGATCGGGATCTTCGGGAGCCTCCCTCCCGCCGGGGAACGACACGTGCCCCGACCACTTGTCGCCGGGTCGCGAGGCGCGCTGCATGAGCAGGACCTCCGGCCCCGCGTCGAAGCGCAGGATCGCCGCGACGCCCGCGCGGGATCGCGGAGACAACACCGGGTCGCGCGGTCGCCGAGCCGCGAGCCGCTCGGCGACGGCTTTCGGGGTGAGCTCGGTCACGCGGTGCGCCTCCACGGGCGGGAGTAGGCCGAGGCGGCGCGGCGGCGCTCCGCCAAACGGCGGCCCCGCCGGGGCGAGGCGCGGTGCGATAGCAGGGGCACGGTGGTCATTTTGACACGGCGCGGGGGATGCCAAGCGGGAGTGGGTGCCGCCGGCAGCGTCGCCGCCGAGTGTCGCGCGCCGCGCCGGTGAGGCCGGCGACGGATGCCGCGCACGCGGTGGCGCCGGCGCTTGCCAGACGGTCCGGAGGTAGGACAAAGTGTGACAGGCGGATCAGCCACCGACACCTACACCCGCCACCTCGGCTTCTATAAGTAGCGAGATCGCGGTGCGCACATACCCGTTCGTCATAGGCACAAATGTTGCTCAGCGGCAGCGCGAACCGTCTTCCTAGGACCCCGTTATGCTCGCTCGCGTTGCCACTCGTTCGCGGTCGGTGTCAACCCCCGTACTCGCCGCCGCCGTGCCGCTGGTCCTGCTCGTCGCGGGCCCGGCGTGCTCGGACGAGGACGTCCACGGCGAGGCAGCCACGCCGGACGCCGCTGAACGCGACCGGGGCGCACCATTAGGCTCGCTCGGCGAGGCCCTGGCCTCGATGCTACCGGCAGGCGCCGGTGACGCGCTTCGGTCCGAAGCCCTGGAAGACAGCGCCGAGGGCTCGGGCGACCGGGGCGCGCCTGACGCGCGCGCGGCGGCGGACGCCCAGCGCGGACAGCATCTTGGCCAGTTCAAGCTCACCTACTACGTGACGGCCATGGAGCCGGCGCGCACCGAGGGCGAGGGAGCCGGCGCCGATCGCGACCAGGGCAAGGGCGATGTGATCGCCGCCGATAGCAGCGATCTGGAGGCGCGTGCCGCGGAGGCCGCGGAAGCCGCAGCGGCCGCGGGAGCGGCGGACCCGGCTGAAGCGCCGGCTGAAGCGCCGGCTGAAGCGCCGGCTGAAGCG
>SLNH01000385.1 GCA_007133195.1 Nannocystineae bacterium
ACGGTGGCGATAACGGTGGCGATAACGGTGGCGATAACGGTGGCGATAACGGTGGCGATAACGGTGGCGATAACGGTGGCGATGACGGCGATGACGGCGATGACGGCGAGGCCGACGCGGGCGAAAGCGAGGTGAGCCGATGAAGCCGCGCGCGGCGCTCTGTGCGCTCGCGGTCGCCGGGGCCGTCGTGTCGAGCGCCGACGACGCGGGCGCCCGGCCGTCGGAGAGCGGCGTGTACACCGAAGCCGGCCTCGGCGCCTCGGGATTCGTGGGCCAAGCGGCCGCTCACGCGCGCGTTGGACCCGCTGCATCGCTGCGCGTCGGTTACGACGTTTTGCCCTGGCTGTCGGCCGGCGGGGCGCTCGCGGCCTCGACCCACGAGGCCACCGTGCCCCCGCCCCCCGAAGGCGAGCACCTCCAGATCTATGACGCCGCGGCCGAGCTTCGCCTGGCGCCGCCCGTTAGCGCCTTCGTCCCCTACCTGAGCGGCGGAGCGGGCGTATCGGTCATGTCGACCAACGTCTTGGAAAAGGTGGGTATGCTCGACCCCGAGCAGCGCGCGAGCCCACGGTTTCACGCTGGCGGCGGTCTCGAATACCAGCTCCAAGACCGCCACTACGCCTTCGGCGTGGGCGCTGATTGGTCGATCACGCCGCGGTTTGGCGGCGCGCAGTCGATCTCCGGGCGCGCCTTCATTCGCTACACCTACTAAGGGCCATTTTCCTGGCTTATCCGCCGCGGTCCGCGCCCGCCCCGAGCTCCTTGCCGCCCGGCGGATCGGTCTCGACCCGGTTTTTGCCGGCCCGCTTGGCCCGGTAGAGCGCCCGATCCGCTCGGGCGAGCAGCTCGTCGGAGTCGCTTGCGCCGCACTCGGGGTACGAGGCCACCCCGAGCGATGCCGTCACCACGAGCCCGGCCTCCTGCTCACAGCCGGCGATCGCCGCGCGGACCCGATCGGCCACTTGATACGCCTCCGCGGCGCTCGTGCGCGGAAGCAGCATTGCGATCTCCTCGCCCCCGTACCGCGCGGCCGTATCGACGGCGCGCATCTCGCGCTTGACCGCCGCCGCGAGGCGCCGGAGCACGCGGTCTCCCGCCTGGTGCCCGTGCGTATCGTTTAGCGCCTTGAAGTTGTCGATATCCAACATCACGACGGAAAAGCTCGTGTCGTACCGCCGCGCCCGCTCGATCTCCTCCTCGCGCCTGGCGTCGAAGTAGCGCCGCACGAACAGGCCCGTGAGCCCATCGACCATCGCGAGCTCGTAAAGGCGAGCATTTTGTAGCGCCACCGTCGCCTGCGCGCCGATCGCCTCGAGGAGCTGCCGCTGCTCGGCGCCGAGCGCGCCGGGGCGCGCGCTGTGGATGGCGATCACGCCCTCGACGCCGCCGTACATCACCATCGGGATCCCCACCCATGATCCGCGCCGCGCCGAACACGCCGGAAAATACGCACTGTAGTCGAGATCCGGAATCGAGAGCGGCTCGCCGACCTCGAGCACCCGAGCGGGCGCGCTGCCCTCCGCCGGGGCGCGGATGCGCTCGAAGCGGGCGTTGCCCCGCTCGTAATGGTCCAAAACGAGCTCCCCATGGCCGTCGTCGTCCAGACGAGCGAGCGTGAGGGAGTCCGCTTGGGGGATTGCGCGAAGGGTTTCCCGCGCGACGACGGTGACGAGCTCCTGCCGCTCGAGCGACGCGGCGAGCTGACGCGCGATGGCGTTTAGGGTCTCGAGCTCGCCGACCCGGTGGCGGAGCTGATCGCTCGTCCGGGTGAGCCTGCTCAGCGCAAAATTGATGAGCAAGTAGGTGGCACCCAGGAGCGAAAAGCCGAGCGGCCTGTCGGGGTCGTATAGGTAAACCACCACGGCCGCGAGCGGCAGGAGCGACGCCTCGGCCACGATCCCGGGGAGGGTCGTTCGGCGAAAGAACGACGCGATCGACTCCCCGATGATTTTGAGGCGCGCCGCCTGCACGCCGTAGTGCAAGAGCAAGAGCGTAACGCCGATCCCGACGACCCGAAACAGGACGTCCAAGTGATCCATCTCTGGCCCCAAAAGGGCACCGTCGGCGCGAAACAGCCAGGCGCTGATCATGAGGAGAGCCCCGCTCATCCCGCCGAAAAACACCACATACGCGATCGAATCCAGGCGATCGCGCGCCGCGAGCGCGCGGCTGTCGCGCGTATGCACCCGGCGGACGGAGGCGTCCAGCGTAAGGGCGATCGCAACCAGAATTCCGGCCGTCACCGAACCCAGGCACAGCGTCGCGGCGACGTAAAACGCGCCGTCGAGCGAGACCACCGTCTTGGGGAACAGCGGAAACGCCATCCCGCGCGCCGCCACGATCACCACGAGGAACAGAACGACCGGCAGCGGCGCGGCCAGCGTCCCATCCTCACCACCCGGAGGCAGCCCGGGCAACGCGTAGGCCGCGATCAGCGTGCACCACCCGAGCAGGCCGACCGCGGCCATAAACAGGATGTGCAAACGTCGCCGGCCCCCGGCTATCGGCTGTAACTCCATCGCGCACTCGCGATACCAGCGCACTTGACCGCCCGAGCGCAAATGCAGGCTTGCACAACAAATCGCTTTTGCGCGGGGACGCGCCGGCGCCGATCGGCGAACAGCGCGACGCCGCCCGGGCTATCCGGCCCCCGAAACTGCGAACGGCCCGCGGAGGCGGGCCGGCGCAGGGTTCATGTGGATTTACGGGCCTCGCGCAGCGGCCAACCCAAAGCCGGAACGGCCGCGCGCGCGAGGGCTATAGGTCGATGATGACGACCCCTCGGTCGTGTTTGTCCTTGTCTGGCTCTGGAGAGGCCGGGGCATCGCCATCCCGCTGGAGGGGCAGTTCCAAGGGGAGCTCCACGCGCTCGAAGTCTTGGTCCCGCTTCTCCTCGCGCTTTCGAATTTCTTCGATGATCCAGGGGTCTAGCATGTCGATTACCTCAATCCGGACTAGCCGGTCGAACGTCCGGGCCCGCTCCAAAGCCTCCCTCCCGCCAGCGCGAGCCTACGGCTTCTTGGTCAGTGTCCCATGCACGCAGTGGACCCTGCAAACCCAGAGTCGCAGTCACGCCCGCAGTTCGGCTATAAGCTACTGCGATCACAGGACAAATTCCCCGGCCTAGCGCCCGCGTGAGGCCGCTAAAGCCTCCTTTCGAGCGCGACACGCGGATCCGACCGCTCGAAAAACCGACTTTGAACGGGATATTGTCCTGTAATATCAGCATCCTGGCACTTTGCAGAGCGTGGGGTGCATCAGAGGGGTCGCGGTCCTTGGCCGACTCCACGTCGATTGAGATTCCTGAGCGCCCCGCAGTCTTACACGGCAGGCTCGCCGACCTTCGGATCGCTTTCGTCGAGTTCGTCCCGGCTCGGCTCGGGGTCGGTTTCGTCCGCGCCACCAGCGCCCTTTGCGCCGTCTGAGTCGGCTTCGCCGAGCGCCTCGGCCTGCGCCAGGTCGACTCCCGCCTCGGCCAGGCGATCGTAGTTCGCCACCGCCTTGGTCGAGCCCAGGTTTTTCGCCTGCCGGTAAGCGGCGCCGGCGCGATCGAGATCGCCCTGGTGCTCGTAGGCCATGCCGAGGTTGTTCCACATGTACGGCTCGGGGCTGATCCCGCTCGTCGCGACCTCCAGGGCATCAGTCGCCTCGTCGTACGACTCGAGCTTGAGGAGCGTGTATCCCAGGTTGTTCCAGGCGTAGCTGTTGTCGTCGTTTTTCGCCGCCGCCTCTCGGAACGCCGCGGCCGCCGCCTCGAGGTCCCCCTCGCCGAGCTCCACGCGGCCGAGGGTGTTCCAGGCGAGCGACGACGACTCGTCGAGCTCGACGCCGCGCTCGGCGTGCTCGCGCGCCTCGCCGGCCCGCCCGAGATCGAGAAGGACCCGCGCCGTTTCGGTGCGCGGCTTCGCCACGTCCGGGCGGCTCGTCGCCGCGGCCTCGAAAAGGGCGAGCGCCTCGTCCCCGTCCCCGGCGCGGGCCCGCTCGCCGGCCTCCCGCATCTGGTCCGCATAGCCCTCCGGGATGTCGACCTTCCCGGCTTTGAGCTCAGATTCTGACTCCCGATCACCCGGTGCGGTCTCGCTGCCCGCCCGCTCATCGGGCTCGATTCCCAGCCGCCGGTCCGTCCCGGCGCGGGACGTCGGCACCGTCTCGCTCGCGGTCACAGACGAGGTCGGCCCCGGCTCGTCCTGCTCGCTCGTCGAACCCGCGCGCGTTTGTCCCTCACCCTCGGTGCTCGCGTCGTTTTCGCCCTCGCAGGCGGCGAGCGAGAGACAGACAGTGGTGAGGCCGATGGCGAATGCGCTGCTCTTCGTTTGCATGCTCGATCTCCTTTTGCGTTTCGCGGTTTGCATCGCGTAACGCGTCATCGAGCACCGATCGTGCCAACGCGTAACCAGCTGAAATAGCGGCCTGCTTTTCCGGCGGTGGCAGCGCTGACGCGGTCGTGTGGCCGCCTGCCCGCGCCCGCACCTCAGTGAACGGACCAGCGCAGCTCGTAGGGCGCGCCGCGCGGATCGCGCGCCTGTCCGGACACCACCAAGACGACCTCCTTGCCCGCCGGCACCTCGAGGCCCGTGACGCTCGCCCGCTGGCCGGCCGCGTCGGCCTGAGCGCTGTCGGCCTCCTCTCCCTCGATGCGTACCTCCAGATGGGCGACCATCTGCGAGGTGGGCTCCACCGCCGCGTGGAGTTGCCGAACCCCCGGGCTGGACGAGAGCCTGTACATGTCCACGTCGCCGACGTCCAGGTGCCCCCGCCGCCTGCCCTCCCGCTCGCCGCCGTCCTCGCGGAGCGGCGTCGCCAGCGACGGCTCGTGGTTGGGCTCGAGCTCGGAATCTGGCTCCATGTCGCGCCGCCGGACGCGGAGCCGGTAGGGCTCCTCCGGGTTCGACCGCCCGCTCGAGATCGCCACGTAAAACGCGCCGACGTCGCGCTCCTCGCCGCCAAACGCGTGCTCCGGCGACAGGTTGTGAAGGTAGAGCGGCTCGCCGCGCTCCCCCTCGCGAGTCAGAACGACCTCACCGTCCGGGCCCAGGATCTCAAGCTCGGGGGTCACCCAGGGAACCCCCGAGATCGCGATCCTGAATCCATCGGTCGGAAGCGCCCCGTCGAGCGGCACCCGCCACACATCGCGATCGCGGTGCCAGCCGATGTAGCCGAACATGTCCTGTCCGATGTCGACGGGGGTCGCGCGCTCCAGCTCGTCGTTGGGCTCTTTTTCGAAGCCAGACTCGTGTTCGTAGCGCTGCACGACGAGCTCGTAGGGCTCGGACGGCCCCTGGCGGCCTCCCTCGCCGCCCCGCTCACCGCGCACGAACTCCAAGACTTGGAGAAAGTAGGTCCCCGGCTCGAGCCACAAATTGGGTACGCCCTCGCTGTAGCCGGTGGGGGCGCGATCGGAGCGGACGATCCGATCGCCGCTCGCATCCAGCACGTCGAGGACGAGGTCGATGTCCTCGGCTCCCGTCACGAGGGCCGACAGGTGCATGCCCTCGTCGACCTCGAGTCGGAACGTGTCGATGTCCGCCTCGCCGTCGAGGGTGCCCCGCACGCCGATCGGCAGCGAGATCTCTTGAGCGCTGTCCGTGTCATCGCCCGCGTCGTCTGCCGCCACGAACTCCACCCCGCTCGCGGTGCGATCCACCACCACCACGGGATCGTCGCCCCGCCACGCGATGCCTCGGGGCTCGCCGTCGTCGTCACTGCTGCAAGCCGCGACGAGCGTCGCCACCGCGAGCGCGATGGCGACGGCCTTCGGCACCATCACGACGGTCGCGGAGCCATGGTCGCCATGAGCTCTGCCTGGCACGCCACCTGCCCGTCCACCTTCGCCACGCCCTTCATCTTCCACACCTTGCCCTTGCGAAGGGGCTCCACCTCGAGCACGAGTTGGTCGCCGGGCGTGACCTGACGCCGGAATTTCACGTTGTCGATGGCCATGAAGAACACGACGTGGGTGGCCGGATCGAAGTCGGAGGTCTTGGCAGCGAGCACGCCGCCCGCCTGCGCGAGCGCCTCGACCTGCAAGACCCCGGGCATCACCGGCATCCCGGGAAAGTGCCCTTGGAAATAGGGTTCCCCCCAGCTCACGTTCTTGATCGCACGCACCCGCTCCTCGCCGACCTCCAAGACTCGGTCCACGAGCAGGAAGGGGAATCGGTGCGGGAGAATCGAGAGGATCTCCTCGGCGGAGATCGCGGAGGGGTCACCAGTATGCTCGCTCATGGCGGGAGAGCTCCGAGCCCCGCGCGGCGGGGCGCCAAGGTAAGGTTGGGATCGAGCGGTTTCGCCGCCCGGCGGCGGTCACCCCGAACGGCTCACCCCGCGAGCGCCCACCGAGCCGTAGCGCCGTCGCGCACAGGCGGCGCGCCGGTCGGCCCCCAGCCCCCCCGCTCCCTCGGGGGATCGAGGCGGCGCTCGCGAGCGGGTCGCGCCCCTATTCGAGGCGCGAGTTCACTTCGTCAGTGATATCGACGGCGTCGTTCGCCCACAGCACCGCGCTCTGGCTCTTTTCGAGGATCATCGCATAGCCGTCGCGCTGGGCGATCCCGCGAATGATCGGCGAGGCCTCTGTAAAGATCTCGTTGACGAGCTCAGCCTCCCGCTGGGCGAGGGTCTGCTGGAGCTGCATGTAAGTCTCCTGCAGCTCGACGTACTCTTCCTGGAGCGCCTGCTCGCGCTGGCGCAGCACGTCAGCCTCGAGCACGCTGCGCTGCTTGTCGAGCTCGCCCGCGCGCTGCTGTAGCCGCTGCTGACGCTGGTCGAGGTCCTGCTGTTTTTGGCGTTTTTCTCGCTCGAGGTTTTGGCGCGCCTGCTGCCCCGACTGGGTCTCGTGGAGCGTCTTTTGAAGGTCGACGTAGCCGACCTTGGTGCCCCCGTCGGGCGAGGCGTCGGCGCCCACCGCGCCCACGATGATGAGCGAAATCCCGAGGAAGCCGATGGCGATAGAGCGGTGCATAGACGAATTCTCCTCCCGGCGCGGGTTTAGCGCGCCCCGGGGCGATCGTCAATGCGCGTATCGCTGGTGGGGCGGCCCTGCATTAGAAGAAATTCCCGATGGTAAACTCGAAAACCAAGGAATCTTCTCCGGGTTGACGATCGAGGGGCACGCCCCATTCAAAGCGAAGTGGCCCGATCGGTGAGATCCAGCGCACACCCCAGCCCACCGAGCGGCGGAGGCCTTGGGTGATCGAGGTCGGGAAGTCGAAGCAGGGGTCGAACTTGGCTGAGATGTCGTCCCCGCCCGCCCCGGTGCAGTAGCGGTCCTCGAGGTTGTAGGCGTTGCCCATGTCGTAGAACACGACGCCGGAGATGCCCACCTCCTCGAACAGCGGGAACTCGATCTCACTGTTCCAGATGAGCTGGAGGTTGCCGCCGAGGGGGATCTCGCTAAGCGGCGCACCGACGTCGCCCGGCTCGCTCACCCGGAGGCGCGGGCCGAGCGACCGCGGGCGGAACCCGCGCACGTCGTGGATCCCGCCGATGAGGTAGCGCTCGGTGATCGGCACGCCGAGGGCGTCGCGGCTCGTGGTCACGCCCATCTCGGCGTTCAGCTTGAGCACGAACGGGCCGACGAGCGGCCGGTAGTGGCGCGCGAATCCCCCGTATCGGGTGAAGATGTTCTGCGAGCCGGTAAACCGGTCGGCCACCTCGACGAAGGCGTTGTGGTACCAGCCGTCGGTCGGAAACAGCCGGTTGTCGCGCGAGTCCCATTGAATGGCGGCGCGCAGCGACGAGGTGACGCCCCCGCGGAACAGGTTGGCGGCGCTCTCGGACGGGACCTCGTCGCCGAACACGTTGACGTCGGCAAACCGCGTGGTGTCCGTCCGCACATCCACGTTTTCGAGCTTGTAGGTCAAAAACGCCTGCGTCTCGAAGTTGAGCCGTCGACCCCAGGTGAGGTTCCCGCCGCGCGCCTCCCGCGCGAACCGGCCGAACCCCTGCGCCTGGTTGTACAGGTCGAACGAGAACGTCCAGTCCGTGTCGAGGAAGTACGGCTCGACGAACTGGAGCTGGAACAGCTGCCGCAGGCTGGACAGCTGCGCCTGAAGGGACAGCCTCTGCCCTCGGCCGAACAGGTTCTCCTGTGACACCTGCGCCTGGGCGATGAAGTTTTCCACGGACGAAAATCCGGCGCCGACCTGGAAGGTGCCCGTGGGCCTCTCCGTCACCTCGACGTCGACCACGATGTACTCGTCGGTCGAGCCCCGCGTCGTCGTCACCTGCACGTCTTCGAAGTAGCCGAGCGCGCCGACGCGGCGCTCGGACTCGTCCAAAGTCGACTGGCTGTACAGGTCTCCCTCGGCCACCTCGATCTCGCGCCGGATCACCTTGTCGCGCGTGGTGTCGTTGCCGCGCACGTTGATGCGCTCGAAGTAGACTCTCTCGCCCTTGTCGATGTTGAACGTGAGCGCGACCCGCCGGTTGTCGAGATCCACGTCCGTGAGCGGCGTGGGGTTCGCGTAGGCGTACCCCTCGTCTTGGTAGTAGCGCGTGAGCGCTTCGATGTCGGCGCTCACCCGGCTCCGGTTGAACGTCTCACCTGGCTGGACGCGCAGGCGCTCGAAGTACTCCTCTTTGGGCGCGATCAGGTCGCCTTGGAAGTCGATCTCACCGATGTCGAACTTCGGCCCCTCGTCGATGGGGATGGTGAGGTACATGAATCGCCGATCGCGCGACAGGCGAATCTGCGGCGTCCCGACCGAGATGTTGACGAAGCCGTGGTCGAGGTAAAAGGCGGTGAGCATCATGAGGTCTTGCTCGAAGACCTCTTCGCGGTACACGCCCGCGTCCGTTAGGAAGGACAAAAAGTCCTTGGGCTGCGTCTGGATGATTCGCCGCAGCGTCGCGTCCGGAAACTCCTCGTTGCCGAGGAACGACACGTCTCGGATCGCGACCTGGCTGCCCTCGTCGATGACGAACCAGATATCCACCTCGTCGTCGGCCGTCTCGCGGATCTCGTAGGAGACGTCGGCCAGGTAGTACCCCTCGCTCACGTACAGGTCGCGGATGTGGCCGACGTTTTGCTGAACGCGAGAGACGTCCAGGAGCGCGTCGGGGTCGATGTCGATGACGTCGTCGATGTCGCTCGCGCTTAAATCGTCGTTCCCGGAGATGAGGACGCTGCTTATCGACGGCTGCTCGCTCACCACGAAGGTGACCACCACGCCCTCGGCCGTGGCCTCCGCCTCCACCTGCACGTCGTCGAAAAACTCCATGTCCCAGATCGCGCGGATGTCTTCCCGAACGCGCGCGAGCTCGAGCTCGGTCCCGGGCTGGGTGACGAGGTTCACGCGGATCGCGTCGTCTTCGATCCGGCGGTTACCGCGGAACTCGACGCGCGCGATCTCGCGACCGAGGAGATCGTCGCCCTCGGTGAGCTCTGGCTGCTGCGCCGCGCCGGCGCCCATCGGGTCCCCTGCGCCGCCGGTCATCTGATCGCCCACCGGGGACAGGGCGTCCGCGTCAGCGTGGGCGCGGCCGTCGCCGCCGAGCCAGGCCGTGGCCGCGAGCCCGAGCGCCACCGCGGCAAGCGGCCCCTTGGCGCGCCCGCACCCGCCGACCGCCCGCCTGGGACTGGCTGGGGACCTCGCGGCGGATGCCGCCGCGCCCTTGGCCGTAAAGCTTCCCCTCGCCATCACACGCGTTCGTTGACCAGACCGCCGTCGACCATCTCGAGGACGCGCGGCATCATGGCGGCGAGATCGGTGTTGTGGGTGACCACGAGCAGCGTGGTGCCGCGCTCTTGGTTGAGCTCCACGAAAAGCTCGTGGATCTCTTCCCCCGTGCGTTTGTCGAGGTTGCCGGTGGGCTCGTCGGCGAGGAGCAAAACCGGCTCGAGCACCATCGCGCGGGCGAGCGCGACGCGCTGCTGCTCGCCGCCGGACAGCTCGCCCGGCTTGTGCGAAAGCCGCTGCGACAGGCCGACGCGACCGAGGATGTCGGCGGCCCGGCGCATGGCCTGGGCGCGTGGCCTCCGCTGGATCAGCGCCGGCATCATCACGTTCTCGAGCGCGGTGAACTCGTTTAGCAGGTGGTGGAACTGGAACACGAAGCCGATCGAGCGGTTGCGGAAGTCGGCGAGGCGCGCGGGGCTCATCCGCGTGATCTCTTCGCCGTTAAACCGGATCGAACCGCGCGTGGGCAAGTCGAGCGTGCCCAGGACGTGAAGCAGCGTGGACTTTCCGGCCCCAGACGAGCCGACGACGGCCACGCGCTCGCCTGGCGAAAGCTCCAGGTCGATGCCCGACAAAACCCGGATGATCCGGCCGCCGTGCTCGAACTCCTTGTGAAGGCCCGACACCTCGATGTGCGCGCCCTCGCTCGGGGTTTGTGAAACGGGTTGTGAAGCTGCGGAGTCCACGAAAATTCCTTAAGAAGGTTCGGAACTTACTCGGGGGCGCCCGGCGGTGTCAACGCGTGGGACCCGAGGCTGGCCCAGGCGGTTGCCCGCAACCGCCGCGAAGCCACCTCGCGGTGGCGCACGGAACGCGCCGGTCAGTCGTTGCGGAGGCCCTCGACCGGGCGCAGACGCGCGGCGAGATAGGCGGGATACAGCGTGGCCACGGCGCTGATGACGACCCCCGCCAGTGCGACGGTGGCCACGGACGCCGGGTCGACGTGTATCGGCAGCTGGTCGATGTAGTAGACGTCCGGGTCCAGGGGGAGCCCGTAGATCATACCGAGCGCGCACACGATGAGGCCGAGCGTGACGCCGAGGCTGGTGCCCACGAGGCCGATGAAAAAGCCCTGGATGACGAACACCCGCATGACGCCCGCGTCGCCGGCGCCCAGCGTCTTGAGCAGCGCGATCTCCTTCGCTTTCTCGATGACGATCATGACCAAATTGCCGATGATCGAAAACGAGGCCACGAGGATCACGATGGCGAGCACGATGAACATGGCGATCTTTTCGAGCTGAAGCGCCGAGAACAGGCTCCTGTTCAGCTCTCGCCAGTCCGCGACCTCGTAGCCGTCGCCGAGCGCGCGCTCGATGTCCGCGACGACCTGCGGGCTCCGATCTGGGTTGTCGATGCGCACCTCGATCCCGGTGACCTCGTCGCCCAGATCGAGAAAGTCCTGCAGCGAGTAAAGCGGCACGTACGCGTACTTGAGATCGAACTCGTACATGCCCGTGAAAAACTCGCCCGCCACTCGGTATAGCTTCGTGCGCGGAACGGGACCGATCGGGGAGTCCTGGCCCAGCGGCGAGATGATCGTCACCTCATCCCCCGGCTGCATAGGCACCTGGTCTATGAGCTCGCGGCCGACGAGGACGCCGGGAAGCCGCGCGACCTCCGGGGCGATCGCGGGGGGAGGCGCCCGATCCTCGGGCTCGATGCCGCCGAGGGGAGCGAACGGATCGCCGAATGGATCGGGGAGCCCCAGCTCTGCGCCGGTCACCGGCTCGTCACCTAGCGGCTCGAATTGCTCGAGGTCCGTGCCCAGGGGATCGCGGTCCGGCCCTGCCCCCGGAACCCGCCGCGGGGCCGCCTCGCCCTCGCCCGCGCCAAACGGGCTGGGCGGGGCTTGCGCCGCATCGCCGGGCGCCACCTCGGGCGGGCCTTCCTGGTCGCGTTCGCCGTCTCGGGGGCGGTCTTCGCCCTCCCCGTCCCCGCCTGCGCCGTCGCCTGTCGGCGCCGAGAAGTCCTGCGGGACCTCGACGTCCACGTCCATGTCGCCCGGCGCGGGATCCTCGGGCGCGTCATCGGGCTCCTCGCCGCTCCCCCGGCCCGAGAAGTCCACGGGCTCGTCGATGTCTACATCCAGGTCGTCCGGCGCCGGATCCGTGCCCGGCGCGTCCCGCTCGATCTCCTCGTCGGGCGCTTCGGGCGCTTCGGGCCCCTCGGACGCAGCGCGCCGCCACGGCGGCGGCCCGGCGATCGAGCCGTCTTCCTCGAGCGGCCACATCCTCGCGAGCGCATCGGGATCGCGCGCGTTTTCGTCCAGATCGGTGACGTCGCCGACGGTTTCGGGGTCGATGCCCTTGATGATGACGTTGCCGTAGTTGTTCCGCGACGAGATCACGACCTCGGTTTGAAGGTACGGGCTGTGCGCCTCCACCCTCGGCACCGAGTCCAGCTTTTCGGCTATCTGCCTGTATTCGAGGAACGGCTCGTCACCGCGCTTCGTCACCAGGATGTGAGCGTCGGCGCCGAGGATCTTGTCGCGCAGGTCGGTCTCGAAGCCGCTCATCACCGACAACACGATCACGAGCGCCATCGACCCGAGGCACACCCCGCCGATCGACACGGTCGTGAAGAACGTAAAGACGTAGCGAACCACGCCGAGCACGATCGCGAGCCCGACGATCGCCCACGCGATGGTGGTGGGCATCGTCATCCACATCGGCGCCTGGCGGATGCCGAACCCGAGCGCCTCCTCCCACGCCTCGCGCCCGTCGAGCACCCACACCGAGATCACGGGGGCGGCAGCGGCACCGAGCGCGAGGAGCGTGAGCACCCCGAACCCGCGAGGCCTGCCCCGGCCCGTCATCCGCCGGAGCCCGAAAACCGCCGCCACCGCGGCGACGGCGACGAGGACCGCGGCGCTGCCCACGACGAGCGCGGGGGCGCGCTCGGTCAGCCCGGGCACCACCTCGTCGCGGAGCCCCACGACCGACAGCGGCAAAAGCTGCAGGAGCGCGAGCGCCCAGCCGAGGGCGTACAGCGCGCGCGCGCCCGGCGCGCGATCGGCGAGGCTCATCGCTTGGAGTAGGGCCACGAGCGCCGCGCCCGCGAAAAGCAGCACGGCGAGCGCGCCCGGCACGAAGTAGGCGATCCCGGGACCCTCGGTCACGACCGCGCGCAGCCCGTCTTGTGCCCCGGCCGGGAGATGGCCGCGCAGCCCGAGGACGCCCGCGGCGACGAGAAGGCCCATCCCCGCCGCGTGAAGCAGGCCGGGAGACAGCCGACGGGGCCGGGTGAACGCGGCTGCGTGAACCACGGCCGTGAATAGCGCGAGGGGGACGGCGGCGACGCCGATCGCGGCGGCCACGAGCAGGCCGAGCGGCGTGCTGGGCTCGAGCAGGTACGGCCGCCCCAGCGGGTAAAACAGCGCCGCGAGCATGCCGGCCAGGCCCACGAACGCCGCGAGCCCGGCGAAGCCGATGATGCTCCCGCTCGCCTGCCTCGGCCGCGCCAGCAGGTAGCGCCAGGCTACGAACGATGAAAACCCGCGCGGCACGTTACTCCGGCCTCAGGAGGGGGAAGAGGATCACATCGCGAATCGAATTCTGGCCCGCCAGGAGCATGGTGAGCCTGTCGATCCCGATGCCCTCGCCCGCCGCGGGGGGCATCCCGAGCTCGAGGGCGCGACAGTAGTCCTCATCGTAATCCATCACCTCTTCGGCGCCCTGGGCGCGGGCCCGGATCTGGTCCTCGAAGCGGGCGCGCTGGTCGTCGGGATCGTTTAGCTCTGAAAACGCGTTGGCGATCTCGCGGCCGCCCACGAACAGCTCGAACCGGTCGCAAAACGCCGGGTCCACCTCGTTTTTCCGCGCGAGCGGGGACACCGCGAGCGGGAACTGGGTGAGCAGAGTCGGCTGCACGAGTTGGCTCTCGACCACTTCTTCGAAGATCTTGTACGCGATTGCGCCGGCTCGCACGCGCGCTTGCATCTCATCCTCATAGCGCGCCGTGATCGCCTTGGCGAGGTTCGGCCGCTCTTCGGCGCGCCCGAACGCGGCCAGCACCGCCGCCGTGGCGTCCCCGGGCACCGCATCGGCTTCACCGCTGGCTGCGCCGGGGCGACTCGGCCCGCCCTCCGCCTGAGCGCCGCACTGCCGCGCGATCTCGCCGACCTCGTCCGCTGACAGCGGCTCGACGAGCGCCCGCGCCACATCCTCCGCGGCCACGCCGCGCGAGATGGCGACTTCGGCGGCGGCGACCGGATCGTCGAACACCTCGCCAGACACGCCGCCGAGCTCGGCAAGCGCGTCCTGCACGGTGATCCGGCGCCACGGGGCGGCGAGCTCGATGTCGCGGCCGTCCCAGGTCACCGTCGTCCCGCCCAAGACCTCGCGGGCGAGCTCGCCCACGAGCGCCTCGGTGAGCTCCATCAGGTCTTCGTACGTCGCGTAGGCCCGGTAGAGCTCGAGCATGGTGAACTCCGGGTTGTGCTCGCGCGACAGGCCCTCGTTGCGGAAGTTGCGATTGATCTCGTAGACGCGCTCGAAGCCGCCGACGAGCAGGCGCTTTAGGTAGAGCTCCGGCGCGATGCGCATGTAGAGCTTCATGTCGAGCGCGTTGTGGTGGGTCTCGAACGGCCGGGCCGCGGCGCCGCCGACGATGGGGTGCATCATCGGCGTCTCCACCTCGAGATAGCCCCGGTCGTCGAGGAAGCGGCGGATGCCGCGAACGATCTCCGATCGCTTGCGGAACACCTCGCGGACCTCCGGGTGGATCGCGAGGTCGAGGTAGCGCTGGCGGTAGCGGGTCTCGACGTCGCTCAGGCCGTGCCATTTGTCCGGCAAGGGCCGAAGCGACTTGGTGACGATGTAAAACCGCTCGCAGAGGATCGACAGCTCACCGCGCTTGGTCCAAAAAACGGGCCCCTCCGCGCCCACGATGTCACCCACGTCCAGCGATGGCAAGACGGTCTCGAAATCGCGCGCGTCCAAGTGATCGACGTTGAGAAACAGCTGAAGGTCGCCGCTCTCGTCTCGGATGGGCACGAAGGCGGTCTTGCCGAAACCGCGGCGGGCGAGCGCGCGGCCGGTGACGCAGACGCGCTCGCCGTCCACGGGCTGGATCCCGGGGGGCGGCGACTCGGGCCGGGTGTCGCCGTAGCGGCGGCGGATCTCGGCCAGGCTGTGGGTGGGGCGGACATCGTTGCGATACGCGGGTGCGCCCTGCTCCCCCAATCGCTTCGCCTTGTCCCGGCGCTCGCGCATGATGCGCCCTAAGGTCTGCTCGCTGCTGTCCTGGGAAGCCATGGCGGGGCTACTGTAATCGACCTCCTGGGTGGGTGCTATCGCGGCCCTGTGCTATTCCTCCTGCCATGCCGAGCGCCCGGTCCGCCCCCTTTGTGCCCGTGGCGGCCGCCGCCCTCGTTTGGCTCGCCTGCGATCGCGACGACGCGACGGACGGCGAGACGACCGGCGAACGCCCCGATCCGCAAGTGTCCGCCTCCGCGGGGTACGAGGAAGCCGTTAAGGCGGCCGACGACGCGTCCAAATCGATCCCGTGGCTCGAGGACGACTACGACCGAGCGCTCGCCTTCGCCCGCGAGCGCGAGCGGCCGCTCGTCGTGTATATGTGGGCGCCCTGGTGCCACACCTGCCGATCGATGTCGAGCGAGGTCCTTCCCGATCCCGGCCTCGCGCCGCTCGCCGACCGGTTCGTGTGGCTGAAGGTCGATACCGACCGCGAGGACAATGCGTCCGTGCTCGAGCGCCTGCCCATGGAGGTGTGGCCGACGCTTTACGTGCTGGACACCGACGGAGCGATCCTCACCAGGCTCACCAGCGCCGCGTCGGTGTCGCAGCTTCGCGAGTTTCTGCTCGAGGGAGAACAGGCGCATCTCGACGCCGCCGCGCGGGCCGGCGAGCTGGACGACGACGATCCGCGCGCCCACGCCCGGCGCGGCGACCGAGCGCTTAGCGAGGGCGAGTACGCCGACGCGAAGGCGGCCTACGAGCGGGCCCTCGCGGTCGCTCCAGCGGGCTGGCCGCGCCGCCCGGACGTCCTCGTGTCGACGATTCTCGCTTCGGTCAGGATCGGAGATCCCGAGGCGTGCGGCGAGATCGCCCGCGCGCACATCGATGACACCGGGGCGAGCTCGAGCGCGGTGAGCTTTTCGCGCTACGCGAGGCTGTGCGCGGAGCTAAAGCCGGACCCGGCGGACGAGCGCGCGCTCATGAAGCTCGCCGAGGCGCGGCTCGCCGAGCTCGTAAGCGGGGAGCACCAGCTGTCGCAAAACGACGAGAGCACGGCGCTCCGAACGAGGCGCCAGATTCGCGAGGCGCTCGGAGACGACGAGGGAGCGCGCGAGCTCGCCCGGCGCCAGCGCGATCACTTGGCCGAAGCCGCCCGGCGCGCGCCGAGCCCCGGCGCGGCGTCCACGTTCAGCTGGCCCCGGGCCGAGGTGCATACCTATCTGGGGGAGCCGGAGGCGCTTTTGCCCGACCTCATCGAGCTCGCCGAAGAGTTGCCGGGCGAATACGATCCGCCCTACCGGGTGGCGTGGCTGGCGCGCGAGGCCGGAGATCTGGACGCGGCGAAGACGTGGGCGACCCGGGCGCTCGAACTCGCTTACGGCCCGCGCAAGGGACGCGTCTACGAGCTCCTCGCCGACATCCACGCCGACGCCGGAGACCGGGACGCCGAGCGCGAGGTGGCCCGGGCGCTCGCCGAGCACCTACGCTCGCTCCCAGGCGGCCAGCGCCAGCCCGAGCGGCGCGAGGCCGCCGAAAAGCGCCTAGACCGCCTGTCCCAGTGAGCCAACGCCTGTGAGCCCATGCCAGTGAGCCAATAATCGACGCCCCGGCGGGCGTGAGCCTCAGCCCGGCGCCCCCACCCCCTCATCGAGGAGGTAGGCCCGAATGAACGGATCGAGATCGCCCTCCAGCACCGCCTCGACGTTCCCGACCTTGGTTTCGGTGCGGTGGTCGTTGACCATGCGGTACGGCGCGAGCACGTAGGAGCGAATTTGCGAGCCCCACTCGATCTTTTTCTTCTCGCCCGCCAGCTCGGCGCTCCGGGCCGCCGCCTCCGCGACCGCCCGCTCGTATAGGCGCGAGCGCAAAACCCGCATCGCCTGGTCTCGGTTTCGGTGCTGCGAGCGCTCGCTCTGCGACTGAACGACGATCCCCGACGGCATGTGGGTGATGCGCACGGCGCTCTCGGTCTTGTTGACGTGCTGGCCGCCCGCCCCGCTCGCCCGGTAGACGTCGATGCGGAGGTCGCCCTCGTCGATATCTACTTGCACATCCTCTTCGATATCCGGCGACACGGTGACCGCGGCGAACGAGGTCTGCCGGCGGGCGTTGGCGTCGAACGGGGAGATGCGAACCAGGCGGTGGACGCCGCCTTCGGACTTGAGGAGCCCGTAGGCGTATTCCCCATCGACCAGGAAGGTAGCGCCCTTGATGCCGGCCTCGTCGCCCGGCTGCTCGTCGAGGATTTGCACGCTCCACCCTTTGCGCTGGCAGTAGCGGAGCAGCATGCGGAGCAGCATCTGCGCCCAGTCGGCGGCGTCCACCCCCCCTGCGCCGGCGTTGATCTCCACGACGGCGCCGCCGGCGTCGTGCTCACCCGACAGCATGCGCCGAAACTCGAGGTCTTCGACGTCGCGCTCGAGCGCCGCGCGCGCCTCGTCAGCCTCCCGCGCTGTGTCCTCGTCACTGGCCTCTTCGGCGAGCTCGTGCAGCGTCTGGGCGTCGGACAGCCGCTGCTCGAGCGACTCCACGCGCTCGACGACCGACTTCGTCGCCTTGGTCTCCTTGAGGAGCTTCTCGGCGCGCGCGCGGTCGTCCCAGAACCCGGGCTCGGCGGTGAGACTCTCTAGCTCATCGATGCGTCGCTTCTTCTGAGCGACGTCAAAGATGCCTCCGGAGCTCTGAGAGCTTGCGCTCGAGCTCCTGAAGGCCGGCTTTGATGGCGTTTAGGTCGAAGTCGGTTGTGGATGTCGCCTTGTTATCCATGACTGATCTCGCTCTCAGCTCGGGATGGCGTGGTCCGCAGCCTAACAAGATCGGCGCCGCCTTGCGAGGCGTCCGGGCGGAGCGGGTAATCGCCGGTAAAGCACGCCGAACAGAAATCCGCCCGCGACTCGGACCCGCCGACGGCCGACATCAGGCCTCCGTGGGACAGGTAGCGCAACGAATCGCAGGTGACGAAGCGCTCGATCTCGGAGACGTCGTGCGACGAGGCGATGAGCTCCGAGCGAGACGGGGTATCGATCCCGTAATAGCAAGGGTTCGTGGTCGGCGGGGCGCTGATCCGCAGGTGGATCTCGCGGGCGCCGGCGTTTCGGAGCATGTGCACGATCTTCCGCGAGGTGGTGCCGCGGACGAGCGAGTCGTCCACCACGACCACGCGGCGATCGACGACGGCGGCCCGCACCGGACTGAGCTTGAGGCGAACGCCGAAGTGGCGGATGGAATCCTGGGGCTCGATGAAGGTTCGCCCGACATAGTGGGAGCGGATGAGCCCCATCTCGTAATCCAGGCCCGCCTCGCGGGCGTAGCCGATCGCGGCGGGCACCCCGCTGTCGGGCACCGGAATCACCACGTCCGCCGGCACCGGGTGCTCGCGCGCGAGCTCGCGCCCGAGCTGCTCGCGCACCCGGTAGACCGAGCGGCCGTTCAAGAGGCTGTCGGGCCGGGCGAAGTAGACGTGCTCGAACACGCACGGCGCAGGGGGCGGCCGGCTCTCGGAGGTGGACAGAGACCGCATGCCGTCGCCGTCGATGACGACCACCTCGCCGGGCTCGATCTCGCGGATGAACTCGGCCTCGATCAGGTCGAACGGGCAGGTCTCCGACGACACGACGAAGGCGTCCTTGAGCCGCCCCATCACCAGCGGGCGAAACCCGCGTGGGTCACGGGCTGCGATGAGCTTGGTCTCGGTGAGGAGCAGCAGGGAATAGGCCCCGGTTAGCTGCTTCAAGACCGCGAGCAGGCGGGAGATCGTGTCTGGCTCGGTGGCCTGGGCGAGCAAGTGGACGATGACCTCGGTGTCGCTCGAGGTCTGGAAGATGGAGCCGCCGCGCTCGAGGCGCGACCGCTGCTCGCCAGCGTCCACGAGGTTGCCGTTGTGGGCGAGCGCGATGCCGCCGTGGGCGTACTCGAAGAAAAACGGCTGGGCGTTGCGGATGTCGGAGCTGCCCGCCGTGGAGTAGCGCACGTGCCCGATGGCCGCGCGCCCCGGGAGCTTTTCGAGCGTGCGCTGGCTGAACGATTCGGCCACGTGGCCCATGGCGGCGTGGCGGTGAAAGTCCGCGCCCGTGCGGCTCACGATCCCCACCGACTCCTGGCCGCGGTGCTGGAGGGCGTGAAGGCCCAGATAGGTGATGTTGGCGGCCTCGTCGTGGCCGTAGATGCCGAAAACGCCGCACATGGCTCGGTGGCCTCGTACCATGGGCGCGCGCGCCGAACAAGTCAGCGGAGGTGATGCGCCGGTTGTGAAGCGCAGCCAAATCGCTTAAAACGTGGGCTTGTGGGCGCAAGGGTACTGTGGCGCGACGCGAGCGGGGCCGAGGGCTCCCTCGACCTGGGTGCGGAGGACGCGCTCATCGGGCGGGCCTACGACTGCGCCATCCGCACCGACGACGGCATGGTATCCCGTCATCACGCGCGCGTGACGCGCCGCAATGACGGCTATTACGTCGAGGATCTCGGCAGCCAAAACGGCATCTACTTCCGCGAACAGCGCGTTTACCGCCAGCTTTTGCAAAACGGGGACGTCGTTCGCTGCGGAAGCATGTGGCTGCGATTCGTGGACGAGGGGGCGGCCCGCAACGCGCCAGGCGCCGCGGGCTTATCCCCGCCCCATGCGGCGGGGGGCCCGTACGGCCACCCCGCCAGCACCTCGCCGAACCACGCGCCACCCGCCGCACCGCCGGCCGCACCGCCGGCCGCACCGCCGCCCGCACCGCCCCGACCGCCGCAGAGGGCTCCGTCCCCTCCGCCGCGACAACCAGGACA
>SLNH01000180.1 GCA_007133195.1 Nannocystineae bacterium
CGGCCGGGTGACGGTAAGCCAAAATTCCGGCGAAGGCGCGACCGGCGTCGATATCGACATCGCGTTTTCCCGCGAGCTCAGCGACGTGGGCGACGCCGACGCGGTCACGGCGCGCGTCGAGATCCCAGACGGCGCCCACGTCACATCCCCCCTCGAGCGCCGGTTTGCGGGCGAGCCCCGTGACCCCCGCGCGCCGCACGAGCCCGCAGGCGGCCGTGGCGGCCCGGGTGGCGCCGCCCCCGCCGAGCCCGCGCCCGCGCTACCCGGAGCCGAGCCATGGGCAGAGCCATGACCCACTCGCGAGACCACCTCGCCGGCAACCGGCGGATGATCATCGGCCGCTCGCTCGCGAGCGCCGCGCTCGGCACGCTCCCCATCCCGGGGGTGGACGATTGGCTATCGGCCCGCGTCGCGCGCGCGACGATCGCGCGGATCGCGGAGTCTCACGGCGTCGACATCGACGCGGACGCCGCGCGCGCGATCGCCGACGACGCGGAGGCGCCGCCCCAGTGGGCCGAGCTCGCGGGCACGGGCCTGGCCTACCGAGTCACGTCTCGAGGGTGGCGGCGGGTGTTTCTCATCTACTTCGCCGCGCGCCGCGCCCGCGCCGCCGCCCACAACTTCGCGGTCGCCACCCTGTTCGACCACTACTGCGCTCGCCTCCACGAGGGCATCGGCCTTGACGCCGAGGCCGGCACCGAGATCCGCGCGGCCATCGACCAGGCGCTCGCCAAGACGCCGGGCGGACTGTCGCGAAAACCGTTCGAAAGGGGCCTTACATCCGGCGCCCGCGCGCTCGTGCGAGCGCCGCTGCGCGCGGCCGACGTGCTGACCCGGGGCGCGGTCGGGCGCATGCTCGAGCGACGCGCCCGGGGCGACGCGCCCGCCGAAGACGTAGACACCACCCTCGAGCGCGAGCTCCGCTCGAAATCTGGCCCGCTGTCGCGCGCCGCCACCGCCGCCGAGCTGCAGCTGTCCGCCGACGAAAACCCCTACCTCGACCGCCTCGTCACCCGCTTCGAAGAGCTGTGGCGACGCGAGAGGAAGTCGCCCTAACCGTGCCCAATGCAGACCACACCTCGGACGAGGCGGCCTTGCGCCTCCGCGGCCGCGCGCTTGGCGGCGCGCGCCGCGTCGTAGTCAAAGTCGGCAGCAGCCTGCTCAGCGAGAGCCCGGCTGGCCGCCCCGCGGCGATCGCCGATGAGGTGGCCTCGCTCAGGCACGAGCGCGGGCTCGAGATCGCGATCGTGAGCTCGGGAGCCATCGCCCTCGGCACGCGCGTCCTCGGCCAGCGCGAGCGGCCCCGCTCCCTCCACCACCTTCAAGCCGCCGCCGCGGTCGGCCAAAACCACCTCATGCAGAACTGGGAGCACGCGTTCGGGGCCCACCGCGTGCCAACCGGACAAATCCTCCTCACCCACGACGATCTCGGCCACCGAGCTCGATTTCTGAACGCCCGCCACGCGCTGAGGGCGCTCTTGGACGCCCGCGTCGTCCCGGTCATCAACGAAAACGACACGGTCGGGGTCGAAGAGATCAAGTACGGCGATAACGATCTGTTGGCGGCGCTCGTGTGCAACTTGATCTCCGCCGACGCACTGGTGGTGCTCACTGACGTAGACGGGCTTTACGACGGTGATCCCCGGGACGGCAGCGAGCGGGTTCCGATCGTCCGCGACGTGGATCGCGACGCGGGCCGCGCCGCCGCCCCCGCCGATCCGGGCGGGGTGGGCTCGGGCGGAATGGCCTCGAAGGTCAAAGCCGCGAAGGCCGCGGCCCGGCACGGCGTCGCGACCGCCGTCGTGCCGGGGCGAAGGCCGGGGGTCATCGCCGCCACCCTGCGCGGCGAGGATCTCGGAACCCTGTTTACGCCCTCCGCCGATCGCATCAGCAGCCGCAAGCATTGGATCGCCTACAGCCGGCGCCCCACGGCCAAGATCGTCGTGGACGAGGGCGCGCGGCGGGCGGTCGCCGCCGAGGGCCGGAGCCTCCTTCCGGCGGGCGTGGTCGAGGTCGTGGGCGAGTTCGAACTCGGCGATATCGTCAGCCTCGTCGACCGCGAGCGAAGCGAGTTTGCGCGGGGGCTCGCCGCCTACTCCGACGCCGATGTACGGCGCATTCGGGGCTTGCATTCCGCCGAAATCGAGCCAACATTGGGCTATAAGTACCTTGACGCGGTCGTCCATAGAGACGATCTCGTGGTGTTGTGACGATTCGCCACGACACCGGGGGCAAACCGCCTGCCCATGAAGCAGATCCCACGAAGAGCAAACACGCGTCCCCGGACGGGGGCGTAGGCCAAAGCGAGGACGTGCCCGCCCGAGAGCCCGCGCAACCGACCGCTCGGATCGCCCGCGAAGCGCGGCTGGCGTCGAGGCAGCTCGCCAAGACGACGGCTGAAGATCGCGCGCGGGGGCTCGCGCGCATCGCAGAGGCGATACGCGACGCCCGCGCCGATATTGCGGCGGAAAACCAGCGCGACGTCGCGGCGGCCGAGGAACGCGGCCTGGGCGCCGCGATGACCGACCGCCTGCGCCTCACGCCGGCTCGCATCGACGAAATCGCCGGCGCGGTAGACGAGGTGGCGGAGCTTCCGGATCTCGTCGGTCGCATCGAAGGCGAGCACACGCGGCCCAATGGGTTGCGGGTGGCGCGCATGCGGATCCCGCTCGGCGTTGTGGCGATGATCTACGAGGCGCGCCCGAATGTGACCACCGACGCGGCGGCGCTCGGCTTGAAGTCGGCCAACGCCGTGATCCTCCGCGGCGGGCGCGAGGCGTTTTCGTCGAACCAGGCGCTCGGGCGCGCGATCACCGCCGGCCTCGCCTCGGCCGGTCTGCCGGAGCGAGCGGTTCAGGTCATGGACACCACCGACCGCGCCGCGATGCTCGACCTCCTTCACCAAGAAGACTCCATCGACCTCGTGATCCCGCGCGGCGGCGAGGGCCTCATCCGCTTCGTGGCCGAAAACGCGCGCGTGCCCGTGCTCAAACACTACAAAGGCGTTTGCCACGTGTACGTGGACGCGGAGGCGGATCTGGAAGCGGCGCTCGCGATCGCTGAAAACGCCAAGGTCCAGCGGCCGAGCGTGTGTAACGCGATGGAGACCCTGCTCGTCCACCGGTCGGTCGCGGAGGCGTTCGTGCCGCGGGCGGCGGCTCGGCTTCGCGAGCGTGGCGTCGAGATCCGCGGCGACGAGACCTGGCAGCGCCTCGGGGGCGAGGCGGTGACCCCGGCGCAAGAGGACGACTACCCCGAGGAATTTCTGTCGCTGGTGTTGGCGGCCCGGGTCGTGGACAGCTACGACGCAGCCGTCGATCACATCGAGCGCTACGGCTCGGATCACACGGAGTCCATCATCACCGAAAACGCGAAGACAGCAGAGCGGTTCTTGCGAGAGGTCGGCTCCTCGACCGTCATGGTCAACGCCTCGACCCGCTTCGCCGACGGCGGCCAGCTCGGGCTCGGCGCCGAGATCGGGATCTCCACCACCCGACTGCACGCCTACGGGCCGATGGGGGCCGAGGGGTTGACCACGACGAAGTTCGTCGTGCGAGGCCAGGGACAGATACGAGAATGAGGGCCGCACGGCCCCGCCTCGGAGGAACGTGACTACCCAGCAAGCTCAGAGCAAAAGCCTCTCCCCGTTTACGAGCCAAGCGAAAGACGGAACCGGCGCCGACCTCGACCGGAGCCGCAGCGTCGCCGACGAGGCGCTCACCGCTGCTCTGGACAAAAAGGCGCTCGAGCCGGTGCTCATGGATGTGCGCGAGCTCTGCTCCTACACTGACTACATCCTCCTCGTGAGCGGTCGCTCCGACCGGCAAGTAGACGCCATCACCGACGGCGTCGAACAGGCGATGCGCGAACATCGCGTGAAGGCGCTCGGCAAGGAGGGCGTGGACTCGGGGCAGTGGGCCTTGCTCGACTACGGGGACATCGTGGTCCACGTCTTTCACCACCCGCTGCGGGCGCACTACGATCTCGAGGGGCTGTGGATCGACGCCAAGCGCGTTCCCATCCACGTGCCCGACGAGGCGCGCGCCGGTCCCGACGATCTGTACTAGAGCCCACGAGGGGCCGGTAGGCGCGCCCGCGCTCGCGAGCCGCCTCCCCCAGAGGCGCGCGTGAACATTTCGCTCTACGCCGTCGGCCGCCTCAAGGAGGCCTACTTTCGTGACGCCGAGGCCGAATACCAAAAACGGCTGCGGCCCTACTGCAAGCTCGACGTCCGCGAGCACAAAACCGACGCCGTGCTCGGTCGGGGGATTCCCGAGCGCGGCCACCTGTACGTGTTCGACGAGCGCGGCGAGCTCTTGACCAGCGAGGCCTTCTCCCGCGAGATCCTCGGCGCCGAGGCAGAAGCGGGCGGCGGCGCGCCCATCATCTTCGCCATCGGCGGCCCCGATGGGCACGAGGAGGCGACGCGGGCCCGTGCCCGGCGCGCGATCGCGTTCGGCCGGCTCACCATCGCCCACCGCTTGGTGCGCCTGTTGGCCCTCGAGCAAATCTACCGCGGCTTTCGCATCCTGCGCGGCGAGCCCTACCATCGCGCGTGACGATGCGCCCAAGGCGAAGCGGTCGCGCGACGCCCCTACGGGCGGCAAGGCGCGGCGCCCGAGTCCCGAGTAGCGAGCCTCTCGGCGCGCATGTACGATCCCCCGATGCTTAGAGCCTCTTTTCTCGGATTCGCGGCGATCGCCGCGCTCGCCGCCTGCGCCGCCGACTCCTCGGTAAGCCAAGAAGACGCCGATACCATCTGGCGGCTTTCCAACGACATCCTGCATGAGTTCCACGCCGTCGAGATCCTCGAGTCCGAGGGCCCGATCGACGAGTCGTCGAGCTACGCCTGCCCCGACGGCGGCACCATCGACATGACAGTCGTCTTCCGCGACGGCGACGAGCCGGCCGACTCCGCCGAGTCGGTTGCCGATCTCCTGCACACCTTCGACGACTGCACGATGGAGGGAATCACAGTCGACGGCCCGTTCGACTACTTCGACATCGAGGCCTGCAGCGAAGGGGGCTTCGACTTCGAGATCGAGGGGGAGGTGGACGTGACCGGGGACATCGAAGCCACGTGCCCGATCAGCGGGGCGGAGCGATGCGTAACGCTGTCCGGCACCGTCTGCGACCGAGACGTCTAAACGAGTGGTTTAAGAAATCGGACCGAGCCCGACGTGCGAGCCGCGCCGCGAGCCGTGCGCCGGGCGCTCTCGCTGTCCACGGCCGGTGAGATACGATACCGGGACGCCAGCGAGCCTATCGACCTGCCCCGCAAAACTCTTTTGTGGCAGGGAGAAGGCAAAAAGATACATCGAGAACTCACGGCAGTCCTGTTAGTGTACGGATGCGCCTGCCGGCTCGATCGCCCTGGACGGTGCCATGAGCATCTTCAACCGGATCTTTCAACGTGGCCGCGGAGAGCGGGACGGCGATTCGGACGCCCCACCGCACCAGGAAGGCGAAGAGGTTACGTCCAACAGCCACGGCGAAGGAGGCGAGCCGGACGACACGCTCGACTGGCCCGAGGAAGAGACCACGCCGACCGAGGTCGATCCCACCAAGCAGCCTCCCCCGGGGCCGCGGAAGCCGTGGACAGGCGCCTCATCTTCCGCCTCGGTAGGTCACCCTCTCGACGAAGACACCGAGGAGAGCGGCGGCAGCGGTCGTATCCGGCCGGACGATTACGCCCTGCCCGAGGGCGTCACCACGCGCCCCGCCCGGCCACCGGAGCAGGGCGCGGCCACGGGAGCCCCGGCGGGGTCTGATTCGCCGAGAACAGATCGCGGTC
>SLNH01000496.1 GCA_007133195.1 Nannocystineae bacterium
CACGGAACGCGGACACGGACCGCGACGACGAGGGCGACGCTAGAGAATCTGCGGAGCCACTTGAATGTACGCCTGCTCCGGCCCGCCGAGGATCGGCGCGCGAAATAACAGGTCGGCGTGGCGATGCGCCATCTCGTCGTCGACAAAGCTCGCGCGCACGCTCTGGAGCCCGTCGAGATCGAGACGGCGATCTCCTCGTGCGCGGCGCGGCCAAGGACCCGCAATGCCTCGCCGTCGGCCGCCGCTTCATAGTCGGAACACGGCCACGGATCACAGACCCGGACACGGACCACGGATAAGGCCCTCGGCCGATCTCAGCGCGATCCGCTTGGCGATCCTCGGCGCGATCTCATAGCCCGGCCCCTGACAAGCGCCACCTCGTGCCGATGCTCCGGCCCGGCCACATCGACTGCATGGACGATCCAGAGACGTGCTGTGCCGACATATCTTTTCGCCCTCATCACTGCGCCGCTCGCGCTCCCACCGGTGCGTCCTATTAGCTCGCCCGCGCTTTGCCGGCCGCCCATCTGGGCGAGCATACGACGAGCCGCCGGCCGCGCCCCGGGGCAGGGCTTCGCCTCGCCCACCTCCGCGATGAACGCTCGCGGTTGCGCGCCGTCCTGGGCTCAGTCGCCCGGTCGAGCGTCTGTGGCGCTGCCGGTGGATTGCAGATCGTCCCCGGTGTCCGCCGTCTTATCATCGTGGAACATCGCGAGATAGGGAACATAGCTAAAGCGGCGGTTGCGCGCGTTCCCCGTTGTTTCACGCAAGATGGCGAGCTCTTCCATGCGCTCCACGATCTTATTGGCGGTTGCGAAGGTCACACCGAGCTGATCTTTCAGCTTGTTCACGGTCACGATCGGGCGCTCGAAGAGGGCATCCAGGGCCAGGAGCAGGTTCCCACTCGCCTTGCCTTGTCCGGTAAGGGCCGACCGATGCTCCTCGCGGAGCGCCAAGATGCGGCGCGCCGTCTCGTTCGCTTCGGTAGCGACCTCGGAGACACCTCGCAAAAAGAAGGTCAGCCATTCCTCCCATCTACCGTCCAACCGCACGGCTTGGAGCCGATCGTAGTACTCCTGCCGATGTCGCTTGAGATAGTGGCTTAGATAAAGCGGCGGTTTGGAGAGAACGCCCCTATGACACAGGAGAAAGGTGATGAGCAGCCTGCCGACGCGACCGTTACCGTCCAAGAAGGGGTGGATGGTTTCGAACTGGGCGTGGACGAGCGCGGCGTGAATGAGCGGGGGCAGGCGCTCGTCGTGGAGAAAGGACTCGAGCTCGCCGAGTGCCGCCCGCATCTCGTGCGGCGGCGGGGGGATAAAGACCGCATCGCGCAGAGGTGCGTTTTGGGGACCGATCCAGTTTTGGCTCGAGCGAAACTCGCCAGGCTGGCGCTCCTGGCCGCGAACGTCCGAGAGCAGCCGCTCGTGGATCTCTCGGATGAGCCTGAGCGACAGCGAAAGCTCCGTGAGCCGGGCGAGCCCGTGATGCATCGCCGCGACGTAGTTGACGACCTCGGCCACATCGCCCGTCCCCTCGAGGTCGTCGTCGGCGGCCTCGTACTCGAGGACGTCGGAGAGCGAAGCCTGGGTGCCCTCGATTTGGGAGCTCAGCACGGCCTCCTGGCGCACGTACATCGCGACGAAGAGATCCGGATTCGGAAGGATCCCGATGACGCCGTCGAGGCGCCCGAGCGCCCGGTCCGCCTCGGAATGAATGGCACTCAACTCGCCCTCCAAGCGGAGGGGCGGGTCCGGGGGCAGCGGAGAAGGGAGAAAGGCTGGATAGCCTTCAAGCTGCCGGACGACTCGACCGGAGCGGACGCTCGTTTGCGATGCCTTGAAGATGGCCCACGAGCGCTGCCTATTATTATAGGAAAGCGAGCGATCCTAAAACAAGAGGCGAGCTGCGGCCGGCGTATTTTACGAACGGCAAGCAGCTCGGGCGGTTCGGCCGCCCTAGCACGCCTCGACGGGTTGCCTCATATCAACAATCTCGTACTCACTGAACGCCTCGAGCATCTCGCCGGCTTCAAGGGCGAAGGCCAGGTAGGGTTGCGAGCGCGGCCCGTCATGTCGCAGCTACGGGTGTCCGCCGCCTCTTCGAGCCACCGAGGAGCACTCCGAGCTCGACGCTCTCGCTCCGATCGCATATCGCTCTTCCGGTCGTCTCGAGCTCCCCCGAGCCGCCGCGCCATTCTCGGCCCAACCATCGCGATCGCTTTCGAACCGCCCCGGCGCCGTCGTCCCGGCCTCGAAGGGCTCCCCGCGCACGTCGGCAAACGTCCACGCGTTTTTGGGCTCCCCGACTGGATTTCGCCCTCTACCCGCCCTCGAGCCACAGATCGCCGAGCAAAAGCTCCACCGCGTCAAAGGGCTCGGCGCGCACCCGGCCGTCCCCGGCGTGGGTCACGAGCAAGACCCACTGCCCATCGCGGAGACGATACACCTCGAGCGTGCGCTGCTGCGGATCGACGAGCCACGCGTGCGCCACCTGCTCGCGCGCGTAGCCGGGCAGCTTGCGCGCCCGATCGAGCTGTTCGGTCGAAGGCGACACGACTTCGCAGATCCAATCCGGCGCCAGTTCGAAGTAAGCGGCATCCGGAATGCTCGGCAGGCGTTCGCGGCGCCAGCCCGCGAGGTCCGGCACCAGGATGTCGCCGCCCAGGTGAAGCTCCGGCTCGTCCAGGATCCACCATCCGCCCGGACCGCCCCGGCCGCGCTGAAATGGGCTCCCGAGGTCCATCCCGAGCGTGGAGGCGGCCTTCGCGTGGGCGCCGGCCCGCCTCGGCGTGGTGTACAGGTCGCCGGCCACGATCTCGGCCACCACGTGATCCGGCGCAGCCAGGACGTCCGCATAGCCTGCGGCACGCTTTCGCGGCTCGCCCATCTTCTCGAGCATACGAAGCCTGCCGCGGCCGCGCTACGCTCGGTCGGCCGCCCGTCTCATCACCGGGGGACGGGGGGCCGGCGCCGGCGCCGGGTTCATCGACGCCGTGCTGGCTCTCCTGTTGGATGGGCGGTTCTTCGGCGGTGGCCACGTCCTCCTCACCAGCGTCGGTCACGAGAGTTGCCCCGGCCCCGCTGATTTAATCGCGCTCGGCGTCGGCGCGCCGCAGGCCAGCCGCCGCCGCGCGTCCCGGCCATCCGGAGCCCGGTGGGCGGGAGCGAGTCGGGGAGAGCCCCGAGCAAAGCGACTCGGCCGCCCGCCCGCGCCCGCCGCGGCCTGGCGCTCGCGGCCCGGTCGTTTCAGTCGCAGGGGCGGACGTGCTGGGGAAGGTCCCCTTTCTCCTAAACCGGCGCGAAAAGCGCCGCGGCGCCCTCGTCCTCGCGATGGTGATCGTGATGGCCGCGCTCGAGACCGCGGGCGTGGGTCGGTGATGCCGTTTCTGAGCGTGCTCGGAAACCCCGAGACCATCCACGAAAACCGGGCGTTGGCCTGGGCCTACGACGCCTTCGGGTTCGAATCCGTCGACGCCTTCCTGTTCGCCCTCGACGCCGCCTCGTTTTCGCTGATCGTCGTGGGTGCGGCCTTCCGCATCCTCACCCACTACGCGATGAACCGCTTCATCGAGATGCGCCGCCACAGCCTCTCCGAGCGCCTCCTCGAGACCTACCTCCGCCAGCCCTACGAGTACTTCCTAAGCCGCCACAGCGGCGACATGGCCAAAAGCATCCTCTCCGAGGTCGACCAGCTCATCCAAAACGTCTTCCGCCCCGGCATGCGGATGGTCGCCTACAGCGTCGTGGCGCTCGGCCTCGTCGCGCTCATGGTCGCGATCGACCCCGTCCTCGCCGCCGGCGTCGCCCTCGTCGTGGGCGGCGCCTACGGACTGATTTACCTCTGCGTCCGCGGCATTTTGAACCGCGTGGGCCGCGAGCGCGCGCGGGCGAATAAAGAGCGCTTCGAAGCGGCCGGCGAAGCGCTGGGCGGCATCAAGGACATCAAGCTCCTCGGCCGCCTTCACGAGCTCCCGACCCTTCCGGCCCTTTAGCCTGAAAACCCGCAAAATCAGTCCGTTCCCAACCAGAAACGATAGCTCCCGAACGGCGCGGACAACCAATTAAAAGCATCAATAGACTTCCAGATCTCATGAAGCTTCACCGAGCCAACAAGAACATGACTGCCTAGCGCCACATCCTCGACATCGTCCACCGCACGGAACCTGTATTCCCCGCACACGGCCCACACACACACACCTCCACCAAGCCCTACAACACCACCCGCCTGCGATTCGGGAAACAGCCGATAGCGCGGCTCCACGAAAGTATTCAGTCCGATCGTCCAGGGAAGATCAAGGCCCGCCTGAGCGCGTCCACTCAGCCAGAAGTGGGAGCCCTCTAGAAAAGGCCAACCATCACGCCACAAGCTGGTACCTCCTGCCGCAATCTCGAACCCAGCCCGTGGCTCAACCCGATCACGCAGGCCATTAGCCGCCCAACTCCGCATCCATCCAAGCCCCAAAAAGGGCGTTTCCGCAAAAGCATTATTCCCCCCCACCCTCGCCTGCTTCTCCGATTCCCAGCCTCAGATCAGACAAGAAGTTAACAAACCAGCCATCATCGCATCCAGCGCGATTCTGCCAATCTGATGCTATGCAGACATCACGCTGGTCGCGAAAGGCCTGCGCTGCCGTGCCCGTGAGCGCGCCTACTGAAAAAATCGGCGACCACGATCCGGTCTCAGAATCACTTAAGTAGTCCCATCCTACGCCGAGCCTCACCGTCTTAAGCAGCTCTGCGAAAGCTTCCCCGTAATACGAGCCAAGGCCTCCACCAAAGCGCACACCAAGCCTGTCAACGGCTTGCCAAGAGGCCAACTCCCAAGCAGTGCCTAGCGAAAGGCCAAAACGACGCCTTACGTCCCCGTCCCTCTCTACGCCACGCATTGAAAAATCACTAAAAAATCGCCAACGCTGCCCTGGCTTCCACCCAACGCGTGCCAGATCCAAGTAAACGAGCCTCTCCGATGAATGAAATATGTCGGTAGAGACATGTGGGACAAGCTCCAGTGTCCATGTCCTATTTCGCTGCCGGGCCTGACCCGCGATGACATGCCCCATCCACCTGATTGCAGC
Source organism: Nannocystineae bacterium (assembly GCA_007133195.1). Taxonomy (GTDB): domain Bacteria; phylum Myxococcota_A; class Polyangia; order Haliangiales; family Haliangiaceae; genus SLNH01. Next base: position 5,078 of record SLNH01000496.1, read on the forward strand.
TGGAGAACTCTCTGGGTCGTCCTCTATCTCTATATATCTATCCCAGGCCCGCACAAGTGTTCGTCGCGCAAGCTCCCGACGAGATGGCACATTTGCTACATCACCCTGAAATCGATCTATTACATCATTTACATTCCGCACAACTTTTCTGTAGCCCTCCGGCTCATCACAAAGCCCCACGCCGCCCTCCCCACTGCACATCTCGTGCTCCAATCTATGCCTTATCAAATCCATACTTATCTCACCTGACCCAGAACCGGATGGCCCGCAAGACTCCCATACGTCTTCCAGAACCTGCACTCCCTCTCGGGGTCTTTGACTGGCCGCTGCGTCACTTAATCCCCTTTCTATACACCCAAGAGTGAGCAGCTCAGGCTTTCGCATATCCCGGAGCATCTCGTCATACTGGCCGCTCTCGGCCATGTGGAGACCATCATACCTCCCAATTAAATAGTCTGCTCTACGAAACCCTTGATGAACAAACGCCCCAAAGTTTCTCAAAAGCTCTCCGTACAAAGGAAAGTAACGATCCGTGAGAGCGATCAGCGAGCTATCGCCATCCAATGCGCCGCGAGTCGAAAGATAAGCCAAGCTTTCGCGCCCCAACAACTCACGACTCGAATCATCCAAATGCTCGCATTGAAGCACATCCCGAATTACCTCGACAAGAATCACGTCGTCAGGGCCTCCCTCTTCG
>SLNH01000483.1 GCA_007133195.1 Nannocystineae bacterium
GATGGCGCTGGAGGTAAAGGGCGTCGTGCTCCGCGATGAGCGGCCGCCCGCTGTCCGGTGGCCCGAACAGGCCGTCGCCGGCCGTCGCCTCGGTCCGGGCGGCCTCGGCGACCGCGGCGGCGAGCGCGGAAAGCGGGCGATCGCATTCGGCGGCCGAGGCGATCGGGCCAATAATCTGGCTTAGCGCGCCGCCGGGCTCGATGTCCAAGGGAAGGCAGGTGCTGCCCTGGCGGGTCGCGGTGAGGACGCCCAGGACCGCGAGGGCGATCGCTTCGGTGTCGCGCCCGTCCCGGGGCGCCTGCGCGTCCACGAGCTCCTCCGCGAGCACTCGCATGTCTGCGTCGATCTCGACCACACCGCGCCCGGTCGCGAGCCGTTCGAACAGCGCGGCGGCGCCGCGCTCGGGCGTGACGCCGTCGTCGCCGGCCGCCGTCCTAAGGCCGGGGGCGGCGCCGGACAGCGCGCGCACCCGCGCGGTCCCGCGGCGCGACAGCGGCGGCCTGCCGCCGCGGCTGGGCGTCGTCATGAGGCCTCCGTGGCCGAAAGTCGGTGTTCGGCGGCGCGGAGCTCGCCGAGGCTGGGGCGGGTCACATACATGCCGCTGCCGTCCGACGCGGCGCCGCGCAAAAACCAGTAGAGCACGCCGCCGAAGCGCGCTTCGAAGTCTCGGTCGTCCCGGATGTCGAGGAGCTTGACGAGCGCGAGCGCATAGATGTCCGCCTGTAGGGAATAGTGGGCTGCCGCGTGGCTCGCCACGGCTTTCGGGCCGTAGTCTGGCAACAGATCGCTCTTCCAGTCGAGGACGAAAAGCTGGCCGCGCCACTCGAACACGAAGTCGATGAACCCCTTTACGTAGCCGCGCTCTTCGTCGCCGGGGAGCGGATAGAGGAACTCGAGCTCGCGGTAGTCGCGCTGGCGGTCCGCGAGGCGAGGCATGTCGATCGCGGCAACCGGCGTGGTGAGCGCCTCGTAGATCATACGCTCGCCGTGGCGCCTTTGGCGCGGATCGCGCGCGTGACGGTGCATCGTGCGATCGAACAGCTCGCGCACATCGTCCCGGGCGCGCCACGTCTCGAAATCTGCGGCCTCCCGGATCGTGACGATGTCGAGGTGTTCGAGTATCTCGTGCAAAAACGTGCCCGACGCCGCGCCGGGGCTGAGCTCGTCGGGCGCGAGCTCCGCGGCGGGATCGTCTTTGACGAAGCCTCGAGACGCGGCCCGCTCGTCCTCGCCGTGCGTCGCGCTCGCCTTCATCCGAGTATAGGACGTCATGACGAAGCCGGCGCGAGACGGCTCGGAAACGGCGGGCGCCGGCGCGGGCGCGTCGAGGAGCGGCGCGGGGGGCTCCCAGCCGGCGAGGGGATCGCCGTGAGGCGTCGCGGTGTGCGGGGCCCCGGGCGTCCCGAGGTCCACCTCCTCGATTTCGAAGTGGGGCGGACTGGCGGGCGCCGAGTCGATGGGCGAGTCGGGCGGCGGCGCTTGGCCTGGATTGGGCCCCGCGCTCGCTTCGGCTGGCGCGCGCTCGGGATCCGCGGCGCGCTGGGCGGCGCGGGCCAGGCGCTCGTTTAGCTGCGCGTAGGTGCCCTTGGACTCGGGATAAAGCGGGAGGTAGAGCCTCGCCGCGGCGCGCGTGACCGCCACGTACAAAAGTCGCTGATTTTCGGCTCGACTCTCCGCGCGCGCGGCGTCGGCGACCTCGCCGGGGAGGGGCGATCCCACGTGCGCGAGCCGGGTCTGTCCGTCGCGGTAGACGCAAATCGAATCGGCCGGCGGTTCGCTCGCGGCGCCGTAGAGGAAGACGACGCCCGTCTCGAGGCCTTTGCTCTTGTGCACCGTCATGATCTGAACGGCGTCGGCCTCGCTCTCGAGGCGCTGAAGGTCGGTGTCGGCGGACTGTCCCCCCTCCGCCGCGGCGCGCCGCCAGGCGCCGAGCTTTTGAATGAGCTCGCCTAGGGAGCCGCGGGATCGGTTCACCTCGGCGAGCAGGATTTCGAAGATGTGCACGAAGTTCGTAAAGCTCCGCTCGCTTGTGTCGGCGAACAGCTCGCGTTCGAGGACGCCGCTGTCCATGAGGATCGCCGAGAAGAGCTCCTCGTAGCGGTGATCGGCCGCCAGCGCGTGCCACTCCCAAAGCGGCGCGATGAGCGGGTGGGTGTCGGCGAGCGACGTGAGCGCGGGCAGCTCGGCGACGGGGACGTCGAAAAACCGCGTCTGCCAGGCTCGCAGCCGCGCGGACGCCCGATCGGGCTCGGCGATGCCGACGAGCAGCTCGAAGACCTCGGTCGCCTCCGACGACGCGAACAGGCCGGCCTGCTGATAGAGCGCGCACGGGATGCCCGCGCGGCGGAGCTCGCGCGCGATGTCGTCGGACTCGGGCCGAGTCCGAGTGAGGACGAAGATGTCGCCCGCCGTGAGGCGCCGGCGCGAGCCGGTCTCGTCGATGAACAGCGGGCGTTCGCCGAGCAGGGCTTGAATTTCGGCTGCGATGCGGCGCCGCAGGGTCGCCCTAATCGTCTCGGCGTCTGGCTTGTCGTCGCCTTCGGCTCGGAGCCGAAAGACGTGCGCGGGGGGAACGGGCACGCCGGCGCGCAGCGCGCGGAGCTCGCGGGCGGCGGTCACCGGCGCGTCGTATCGGATGCCGCCGGTGAAAAACGGGCCGTCGTCGTCTTCGCCGACGAGCGCGTTTACGGCCGCCACCATCGCGGGCGTGGACCGAAAGTTCTTCGGGAGCCTCACCACGCCGCCTCCGGCGTCTCGTACCTCGCGGCACGCGCGCAGATAGGTGGCCACGTCCGCGCCGCGGAACCCGTAGATCGCCTGCTTGGGATCGCCGATGATGGCGAGCGAGCCGGCGGCCGGCGACTCCAAGAACAGGCGGCGAAAGATGGCCCACTGGGTAGGATCCGTGTCTTGGAATTCGTCGATGAGCGCGTGCCGATAGCGGCGGCGCAGGCGATCGGCGAGTGCGTCGCCGCCCTCGCCCTCGAGCGCTTCCCACACGAGCGCGAGCAGGTCGCCGAAATCCAGCTCGCCGCGCCTGTCTTTTTCGCGACGCAGGCGCGTTCGGATCTCGGGCAACAGCGCCTGGGCGATCGCGGCCTCCACGGGACAAAGCTCGGCCTCGAGGTCGCCGAGCGCGCTCGCCAGGCGATCGAGGTCGGCGCTCGCGCCCTCGGGCAGCCGATCCAAAACCTCGCGGAGCTGCTTTCTCGCGCCGGCGTCGAACGCGGCGCAAAGCTCGAGGGGCGCGTCGCCGCATTGGGCCAGGATCTCGTTTAGGCCGTCGATCCGGCGCGCGATCGCCTTTCGGGTCGATGCGTGAATCTTGAGGGCGCGGCATTTGTCTTCCACCCCGGGCCCCGTCCCCGCCGCTGACACGGCGGCGGCGGCGGCGCGGGCCGCGGCTTCGAGCGCTCGCGCGTCGAGGCGCGGGCGGATCTCGGCCCGCTGCTCGTGGGCGCGAAACAACAAAGACTCCAGCGATGCCACGTCGTGTCCGGACTCGAGATAGGCGCGGAGGTAGGGCGCAAACGCGGGATCGGACGCGAAGATCTCGCGCAGGGCGCCGCGGAACGCGCCCGAGAACGCCGTCTTTGCGGCGACGTGGGTCTGTTCGAACATCCGGCGGCTAAAGAAGGCGTTTTCCGTGAGCACGCGCTGACAAAACCCGTGAATGGTGAAGATCGGGGCCGTGTCGGTGGATACGAGCGCGTCGCGGAGCCGGCTTGTCACGCGCTCGTCGATCGCGATGTGGGGTTCGTCAGCCGCGGCTCCGTGGTCGGTGGACTCGAGCGCGCGGGCGATGAGCGCGCGCACTCGGCGCCGGAGCTCCGCCGTCGCCTTCTCGGTGAAGGTCACGACGAGGATCGACTCCAAGGGCGCCCCCGCGGCGAGCAGTTGGAGCACCCTGTGCTCGATGAGGTAGGTCTTGCCGGTGCCGGCGGAGGCTTCGACGACGTGATGGCGCGCGACGGGCATCTCGGCGAGCGCGTCCGGGATGCGGTAGCGGAGCGCGGTCACGACAGGGCCTCCGCTTTGTCGAACAGCGGTCCCAGGCGCCGGCGGGCGAGGTCCTCCGGGTCGTCGGGAGGCTCGAAGCGGTGGAGTCGCTTGATGACGCCGAATTCTTCGCCGAGCGTGCCCCGATCGCGCGCGGCGCGAATGCGCTGCGCGAGGGGGGCTTTGCTGCGCTGGCGGAGCGCGCTCAGCGCGTCCTTGCCGGGTAGGAGATAGACGTGGCTTTGGCCGAGGAGCTCAAGGGCGAGGCGGCTCAAGTACGCGCGCGCCTCGTCGGCAGAAAACGGGGCGAGCCGATAGGACCGCGCGCGGCGGGCGTTCAGGTGTACGAGCAGTCGCTCGGCGCCGCTTCCGAGCTCGGCGGCGGAGAGCAGCGCGTGGTCGAGAAGACCGCGCAAGAACATGTCGTCGCGCGGGTTCTTCGCGGTGTCGAGGATGAAGAGGGTTTCGCCTCCGTCGCTCACGAGCTGTGTGGTCTTGCCTTCGATCGAGATCTCGGTCAGGTCGGTCGCCTCGCCGGCGATCGCGGCGCCCGAGTCGGGCAAGCGGGCGGCATCGTCGCCACAGGGGCGCAGCACGAGGGCCGGTAGCGTGCGGTGTGGCGTCTCTCCTTCGCTCGCGCCTCCGATGTGGGGGGCCGCGGCGCGCGGGACGCCGGCCGGGCACGCCTCGGCAGCCGCGCTGTGCCACGCCTCGAGCGTCTGGTAATGCTGCGCTCGCTCGGCTTCGGAAAACAGGCCCACCGGCGCGAGGCCCGCCCGGCCGAGCCTTTCCCACTCCTCATCGTAGGCGCGGGCGAGCCCGTCGCCGCCGCCGCGATCGCCGCCCGCGCGCAAAAACGACCCGAAGGCGCCGCGCAACAGCGCCGCCCTGCCGGCGGGATCGACCGAAAACGGCTCGTCTTCGAGCATCATCAGATCGCCGTCGTCGTCGTCGCGAAGACGCAGGACGGCGCGCGCCCACGCCTGCAGGGGATCGCTTAAAAACCGGTAGAGCAGGCCGACGGACAGCGGGCGCGCGCGGCCCGGATTCGCGGGGCGCCGGGCTCGGTCGGCTTGCGCCCGCATGCGAAACCGCTCCTTCAGCGCGTCCCGCCCGGGGCGGGCCAGCGCGGCGCGGATCGCGTCGGGAGACGGCGGCGCCGCGTTTTGCCCCGCGGACGCCTGGGCCGTGTATCTGTCCAAGTGTCGGCGAAGGGCGCGCGCCCCGGCTTGCGACCGGGCTGCGGGTGAAAACGGGGACGAGGCGCCTCCCAAAGCCGCGTCCCTTGTCCCCTCCCCAGCCAGAGCGTAGATGTCCGGGGCGCAGCGCGGATCGTAGCCGCGCAGGGGAAAGCTCGTGGTGATGGGCGGAGCGTCCGGCGGCCGGTATACGCCCTCGATCATCTCGACGAGCTCGGCGACCACCGACGAGGGGGCGAGCTGTTCGCCGCTCTCCTCGTCGCGCGCGACGTAGGAGGCGTAAAACCGATCGCGCGCCGACAAAAGCGCCTCCAGGAAGCTGTAGCGGTCCCGCTCGCGCGCGGTCACGTCGCCGCGCCTGGCCTCGGCGCCTCGCAGATCGAGCGGGCTATCTTTTTGTCCGCTAGGAAACTGGCCTTGCCCCAAGCCGGCGACGAACACGACGCGATACGGCAGCGGGCGCATCGGGGACAGCGGCGCGACGAGGACACCGTCGGCGAATAGCGCGCCGCGGCTCGTGCGGAGCGAGTCGAGCGCGCCGCGCGCCAGCTCGCGGGCGGCGGGAAAGTCGACCGGACGCCCGCAAAGGTCGATGTCCTCGAGCCCCGCGAGGGCCGCGCGGCACGTCTCGAGGTGTCTGTCGTCGCCGTCGCTCTGAGGATGCAGGTAGCTCGTCGCGAGCGCGTCGAAAAACCTTCGCCACGCGGCGAGCGGCATCGACGCGGTTTGGGCGGTGCGGGCGTCGGCGATGAGGGATCGGGCGAGGGCGACGAGCCGCGCCGCGCTGGTGACCTGTTCGCCGCGGAGCTCCTCGGGGAGCAGGCGGGAGCCCGCGAGCTCCACGGCGCGGTCGTCGCCGCTCCTCGGTCCGGTCATCACGGAGCCGAGGGCGAGCCGGCGGAGAGCCTGATCCCAGTGGAAGGCATCGTGATCGATATACGTGGCGGCGTGATCGCGGCGATCGGCGCCGTGGGCGATGCCCAGCCGATCGGCCCATCGGATCCACGCTTGCGGATCGGCGTCGGCGTCGCCGGCGAGCACTGCGGGGTGGGTGAGCACGCGTAGGAGCTCCGGCCGTGTGAAGCGCCCCAGCGGCAGATCGAGGAGCAGCTCGAGCGCCTCGGCGTAGCGGCTCTCCGCCGACAGCGGGCGATCCACCACGTGATGAGGGACGTCGCCGAGCTCGTGAAACACCGCGCGGGCGTGCGCTTGGTAGCTCTCCTGCGCGCTGCGCGCCACGAGGATCGCGATGTCGTTGTACCGGAGCCCGGGATCCTCTTGGGTGAGCCTCCGGATCTCCTCGCCGATGATCTCGAGCTCGCGGCGAGCGCTCGGACAGGCGAGCACGCGGATCGAGTGGTCCGTCGCGGCCGGCGGCGGGGCGTCTCCTCCGCGCTCTGCGCTTCGCGTCAGCATGTCGCGCTGGAGCGCGCGGAGCGCGGGCGGGGGGCCATCGAGACCTTCGGTAGGATCGACGAACCGCGGCTCGAAGTCGCAGTCCGAAATCTCGTCCAGCATTCGAACCGTCTCCCGGCCGGGCCGACCCCAGAGCCTGAGCGCGGGCGGGTCGGATGCCGCGTCCAAGGTGGCCGCGCGAGGCGGCCTGCCGTGCTTTCCCGCTCGCCGGCGACTGGCACGGAGCTCGCCCTCGGACGGCAGATCCTCCCAGTACTCCATGCAGGGATTGAGCGCGAAGATGTGGAGCTCCGAGACCTCCGCGGCGCGGGCGAACACGGCCTGGTACCCGGGCGACAGGTGAGAATAGCCAATCGCGTAAAACACCGGCGGAAGCCCGAGCTCCGCCGGGGAAAATGTCTCGAAGATGTGGGGCAGGAGCATCCACGTGACGCCCCCCTCTTCGGCCACCACACCGAGACCATCCGAGCCGGCGGTGAGCGCATCCCAAAGCCGCCGCTGCCAGGTTTCGGTCGCGTTGTGCTCGCTGCCCGCGAGCGCGAGCTCGCCACGGGACCACGCCCGAAACAGCTCCGGGCGGTAGATCGCGTAATCCACGTACAGGCCGGCGAGCTGGCTCGCGAGCTGAATGCCCCGCACCGATCGCGCGCCGGCGTCGCCGCCGGCGGCGTCTAGATAGGCGCGCACGGGGGACATCTCGGCCTCGCCCACGAGCGCTGGGTCGGCGAGCGCGTCGTAGACGAGGATCTGCAGCTTGGCCCGATCGAGCACGCCGATGTCGGGGCGCGCGCCCGCGATGCAGCGCGAAAAGCAGCCCTCGGCGAACGGAAACGCGAGCCCGGCGGCGATGCCCGCGTCGCGGGCGAACGCGAGCTTGACCGCGGTCGCGATGTGCGCGTTGGGGACCAGGATGGGCGGGGCCGCCAGCGGATCGATAACGCCGTCTCGACGCGCAGCCGCGATGGTTTCGACGAGCGCGCTCGTGAGCTCCTCGAAGCGGTTGCTGTAGACGAGGTGAAGCAAGGCGGGCCTCCAGGCGGATGGGCGGGGGGACGCTCAGTCGGGCGCTCCGAACAGCGCGCCGCGTTACCGGCGCGCGGGGGGCAGCGTGCGCCGCGTAAAACCGACTCGGCGAACGATCCACTCCAGCCCTCGCGACAGCCGGTACTCCGACACGAGGTCTTCGAGCCTTTGCAGGCCGAGGCGCTCTGCTGCGCGACGAGCGATCTGGGCGGACGAAAACAGCGCGTCTACGCGGAGCGATTCGAACAAGTGCTCATCGCCTGCCTCGAAGCGCCGCCGATCCTGCTCTTTGGCCCACTCGAACGCCGCGGGCTCGTCGTGCTCCCACACCGGGACGGTGGCCTCGCGCGCGCCCTCGCGCTCGAGGATCGCGCTCACGGCCCGGCGCGCAGCCTCATTCGCCGCCTCCATCGTCGCCAAGTCGGTGTTGGTGCGAACGTAGTCCGAAGCGAGCACGAGGTTCGGGATCGCGCTCGCGGCCTCCGGGCGGAACTGCCAGGAGCCGGGCGGATGGACGAGCAGCTTGGCGCGGTTTCGGGGCGGCAAAGATCCGTCTTCGGGATAGTCGATGTCGTCGTCGAGGTGCGCCGAGTGCAGGAGCTGGTCCCGAAGCACCGGGCGCGCCGGGTCGTTTATCGACCGCTTGAGGTGGTACCAAACCTCTTCGATCACCTCTTCGCGCGTGCAGTGCTTCGCCGGTTTGCCCGTGAGCTCCCCTGGGGTGTCCCAGTCCGAAATGTTCACCGACAAAAGCCCCCCCACCTCGCCGTTTCCGTAGCGCTTGCGAAACAGCCCGCGGTCTCGCCAAAACTGCGGCTGCGAGATCGACGTGAGCGCCCAGGGCGAGTCCGGATAAAAGATGTGCCCCTCGACCGTGGGCACCTCCTCGTAAAGGAAGTACTGCACCCCCGTCATCCACCCGGTTATCCACTCGATGTCGACGCGCCGCAGGCGCTCGAGCCCGGGATCCGCGGCGGCGAGATCGTCGTCTACCAGCCGTTGCATGACGTCGATGGGCAGCGCGGCGACGTAGTGGTCGGCGCGCACGGGCTCCGGCTCGCCGCGAATGCGCGCCCGCGCGATTCCGCCGCCCTCGAGGTCAAGGCCGTCGACCACGGCGCCGAGGTGAAAGCGGACGCCGCGCGCCTCGAGGTAGGCGCGCCAGGGATCGATCCACGCCTCCGACGTGGGTCCGTTCATGGTGCGATCGTTGCCCACGCCCGCGGTGGCGAAGTCCATGAGGAGCTGGATCGAGACGTCGCCGACGCTGCGAGCGCTGCTCACGCGCGGATTCATGGCCACGAGCGTGCGCGGGACCGCCGTGAGGTACGCTTGAAAGCTCTGCGAGTACTGATGGCCGCGCAAGAAATCCCACCACGACATGGCCTCGTACTCGTGGAGCCTGCGCTCCCGGCACGCCGTCGCGTACTGGAGCATCTTGGCGGCGAACAGCGTCACGTCCGCCGGGTCCGCGTTCATGTCCGCGTAAAACAGCTCGACCGTCTTGACGATGCCGAGGGGCGTGTCCGGGTAGCGGCGGTAAAAGGGCACGAGGCCCGGCGCGTCGAGCTCGGCGATGGCCGACTGCGTGGTGTCGCGCAGGTTGTCGGCGACGCTGTGATCGCCCCCGCCTGTGGTGGGGATGCGCTTCATCGTGTCGATGACGTGGCGGTAAAAGCGCGGGTAGAACCGAAAGCCGTGCTCTCCGGGAAGGTCGAGCCGGTCGCCGGTCCCCGTGCCCGGCACGGGCTGGCTCCGCGCTTTGCCGCCCAGGGTCGAGTTCGACTCGTAAACGTCTACCTCGAACCCCCGCTCGATGAGCTCGTGCGCCGCCGACAAGCCGGCGACGCCTCCGCCGAGTATTGCGATACGTGTTGTCATGTCGTGGATCCAAACCGGCGCCTCACTCGGTGAGCGGCGCCGCCTTTCCGGGAAGAAGGAGGTCGAGGGCCGGGTGACAGTCGCGCGCGCGATCTCCGCGCAGCGCGGCGATCGCGAGGCGTTCGAGCCCCCCACCCCGCGCGTTTGCGGCTTGTTCGGCGAGCGCGAGCGCGCGGCGGGCCCGCTCGCGATCACCGGCGGCGTGGTGCGCTTGCGCGAGCAGCCTAAGGCCGGTGGGCTCGTAGAGCGACCGCCGGCCGCCCCGGCACAGAGACTCAGCCAAGCGTCGTGCGCGGCGCGCCCTCGATCGGGCGCGCGCGGGGTTTGCGTAGGCGAGGCCGAGCTGCGCCGTGGCCGCGACATTGGCGCGCATCGCGCTGAACACAGGCCAAAATCCGAGCCCGGTGCGGATGGCGAGCCTGCGCATCTCGCTGGCGATGCCGAGGGCGTCCTCGTAGGCGCCGCGGGCGAGGGCGAGCTCGCCGCGGAAGGTGGCGAGCCACATGGCGACTGCGCCGACGTCGGCGATGGGCGACTCGGCGAGCTCGCGCCAGACCTCGTCCGCCTCGGGGACGCGGCCCGCGCACAGCAGGGCGCGGCCGTAGGTCGCGGTGGCCAAGACACGGCTGAATAGATCCCCGCGGCGGCGCCGGCGCAGGCAGGCGCGCAGGACGTTTAGCGAGCTGTCGATGTCGCCCGCGTGCATCTCGCCGAGGCCGTGGTAGGTGCGGAGGAACGAGGCCTCCCACGACCCGTCCATGCCGGTTTGGCGGCAGATCGACTCGCCCCGCTCGGCGTGCTCTCGCATGCGCGAAAAGTCGCCAGCCACCGTGGCGCGCATCACGCCGACCGCCTCGACGACGAGGTCGGCGTACGGATCGCTTGCTTCGGCGGCGGCGCGGCGCGCGCGGTCCAAGAGTCGGCCCCCGAACCGACCCAGGGACGCCACCTCAAGATACCCCGCGAGCATGGCGAACCCGCACGCCTCGCGCCCCCGATCGCCCCGCCGGCGCGCGTCGTCGACGAAGCGGAGCACGAACTCCCACGATTCCCGCGGCGCCGGGGTGGACATGAAATACGCGATCACCCGATAGACCTCGGACAGAATGTCGTCCTCCCCGTCGAGCTCTCCGCGGACGCGCGGCGAGGGCGCCGCGGGGCCGCCGGTGTCGCTCGGCGGGTCGGTGTCACGGGGGAAACGGGCGCGGGCCGCGCCGCCTGCCCCGCTTTCCGGCGCGGCCGGCCGGGCGCGTTGCCGTGACGCCGGCGGCGCGAGAAGAACGCGAGCCGAAATCGTGGCCGCCTCGGCGAGCGAGGACCACGCGGGCTTGTGAAAGCGCAGCCCCCGCGGATGGAGCACGGACTCCAGCGCGGCGACGCCGCGGCTCAGGTCACCGAGCTTGATGTTCGCTTCGGCGCAGCGAACGAGCCAACGATCCCGCTCGCGGCCCTGGGCCTCCTCGGCGAGCTCGCGGCACCGCGCGGCGGCCTCCTCGAACTCGTTCGACAACAAGAGCGCCTCTGCGCGGCGTTCTCGCGCGCGCTGCCGGTCGGCAAAGCCGAGCTCGCCGAGCTCGAGCGCGCGGCCGTAAAGCTCCGCTGCCCGCTCGAACGCCAGCTGACGCCGGGCCTGACGGGCTGCCGCGAGCGCGCTTTTGGCGGCGCGCGCGGGCTCGCCGCCGAGCTCCCATTGCCGCGACTGGCGATCGAGCGAGCGGAGGTCGCCGTGCGAGCCCATGGCGGCGGCGAGTCGCCGGTGGAGGCGACTGCGCGCGCCCGGTGACAGCCGGTCGTAGACGAGCGTCTGGAGACGATCGTGATAAAACTCGTAGCCGACCTCGCCGTCGGGCGTGGACGACGCGCGGAGCAGGCGCTCTCGTTCGAGAGCGTGAAGGGCCGACAGGAGTCTGGCCCCGGGGAGCTCGGTGGCGGCCCGGAGCTCGGCGAACGAGGTGGCCCCGGTGGCGGCGGACGCCGCGTCGGCTACGCGGCGCTCGTCCCCGGCGAGCCGTTCGATCCGGGCCGCTTCGAGCTCGGGGATATTCAGATCCTCCGCGGCCGGGCTCGCTCCCCGATCCGCGAGCTCGCTGGCGATGGCCGACGCGGCGTAGGGCAGGCCGCCCGTCGCGTCCGCGATGGCCTCGAGGGTATCGTCGCCCACCGACCGGTTCGCCGCCGCGTGTATGAGCTGGCGGAGATCCTCGCGCGTGAGCGGCGGCAGCGTGAGGGAGGCGGCGACGCCGCGCTCCTTCGCCCGGGCGAGAAACGTCGCCACCGGGTGGGCGTGCTCGTCGCCTTTTCGAAGCGCAGTCACGATCGCGAGCGGAAGTGAGCGAGCTGGATCGCACAGCACCGACAACAGCTCGAGGCTGGCCGGGTCGGCCCACTGGAGATCGTCGATGGCGAGGACACCCACCCCGCCGCGCAGCCGCAGCGCGAAAACGTCGGCGAACGCGTCGAGCGCGCGCTCGCGCTCGTCTTGCGCGTCCTTGGCGAGCGCCGGCTCGGGGTCCGCCACCGCGGCGAAGGCCGGGAACACGAGCGCCAGGGAAGAGGCGTGGCGGGGCAGCGCCGCGTTCCCCGAGGACTGGCTTCGCTGGGCGCTGTACTCCGCCGCCAGCTCCTCGGCGATCTCGTCGAATGCCCGGAACGGAACGGCCTCCCGCTCGTAGCAGCGGCCGCGAAATAGGACGACCTCGTCGAGCGGTAACCCGCGGAGGAACTCCTCGAGTAGGGCTGTTTTTCCGGCTCCAGGCGGCCCTTCGATGATCGTGAGCCGCGGCCCGCCCGCGCGCGCGTCCGCGAGCTCATCGAGGGCGCCGAGCTCTGCCGCGCGCCCCACGAGCGGCGGTCGCCCCCGGGGGCGACCGCGGGCGCCCGGTTCGGGTTCGCAAAGCGCGCGGGCTCTGGCCTGCGCCGCGGTGGGCCGAGAGGCTGGGTCCTTCGCCAGGAGATCTGCGATCAGGGTGTCCAGATCGCGCGGGACGTCGGGGTTGACGGAGGCGGCGGACGGAGGCTCCAATTCGATGTGCGCGGTGACGATGTCGTAGAGCGAGCCCGAGAACGGGGGCGCCCCCGCGACGAGCTCGAACAGAACGACCCCGAGCGCGTAGGCGTCCTGGGCCGGCGAGACCACCTGGCCGTGCAAGTACTCCGGCGCCATGTAGGCCATGGTGCCCGCGAGCGGGGGCGTGCTCGATGTTCCGCGGCCCGGTTTCGGTCGCCAGTCGGCGGCGAGCCCGAAATCCAGCAGCACGACCCGCTCGTCCTCCGCGACCAGCACGTTGGAGGGCTTGACGTCTCGGTGGACGACGCCGTGCTCGTGCAAAAACGACAGCCCGCCGGCGAGTTGCGCCGCACCGCTGCGGAGCTTTCGCTCGTCGAAGCGCAGCGCGCGGGGTGCCGCGTGCTGCTCGGACGACGTATCGCCGACCGGCAGCGGTCCCGAGGCGGACAGGGCCTCGAATCCCTCCGGGGTGTGCGCGCATGCCACGTTCGTGTCCGCGTGCGCGAGCGAGGAATGGTCGGAATCTTGGACCCACGCGCGCATGTCCACGCCGCGCAGGAGCTCCATGGTGAAAAAGTGCCCTTCGTCGTCGGAGACGAGCTCGTAGAGCTGGACGAGGTTTTGGTGGCGCAGCCCGGCGACCGCACGGAACTCGCGCTTGAGCTGGATCACGCGATACGGATCGAGGCGCGTCACCGTCTTGAGCGCGAGGTGTAGGTCGTGCGCGCGATCGTAGACCTCGTACACGGCGCCCATTCCGCCGCGTCCGATATCCCGGACCACCTCGAAGCGACCGCTTGCAAACTCCCTTCGGTTCACGCCAACCTCGGCCGATGCCGGCCCATCTTACTACGAAGGCGGCCCCGCGCGCGCCCCGCCGCGGACGCATCGCAAGGTGTCCCCGAAACGGTAGGTGGAAGGTATGACGCTAGACGATCTCCTTGCTCGTTTGTGGCGGGGCTACGTGGAAATTACGCCCCAGGCCGCGCGTATTCACGCGCTCCTCGAACAGCGCGGCGAACGCATCGAAAACGATCACATCGCGCTTCGCACCTATGGCGTGCCGGGAGTGGACCTTGAGGCGGTGGCCGAGCCCTTCTGCGCCCGAGGCTATCGCGAGGGCGGTGCGTACAGCTTCCCCGAAAAGCGTCTCCGCGCCCGCCACTATGAGCACCCCGAGCCCGGGAGGCCCAAGGTGTTCGTGAGCGAGCTCGAGGTGGGCGCGCTGTCGGCGGAGGCGGCGGCTGCGGTTCGCCGCCTGGTGGCCGCCGCGCCCGGCGTGGCCGAGCGAGCCGACTTTCCGGCCTGCGGTCGCCCGTGGCCGGCGGACTTCACGACCTACGAGATGCTGGCCCGCGAGAGCGAATACGCCGCCTGGGTCGCGGCTTTCGGCTTTCGCGCCAACCACTTCACGGTGGACGTCGGCGCCCTCGAGACCCTCCCCGACCTCTCATCGCTCACCGCCCTCCTCGCGGAGCACGGGTTCGCGCTCAATGAGCAGGGCGGTGTCATCAAGGGGAGCCCGGCGGTTCACCTCGAGCAGTCGGCGACGTTGGCGGACGAGGTCGAGGTCGAGTTTTCCGACGGCCGGTTTCGCGTCCCCTCGTGCTATTACGAGTTCGCGCGGCGCTATCGGTTACCCACCGGCGAGACGTTCCAGGGCTTCGTGCCCGCGTCGGCGGATCGACTGTTCGAGAGCACCGACCGCCGCGGCTCGCGGTGATCTAGAGCCCATCTCAAAAATCGGACCGAGCCCGGCGTGTGAGGCGCCCCGCCAGCAAGGCGCGACGAAGGAGCGGGCTAAAGCCCGTGACTGAGGAGCAACGCCGCTGGCGGTGATGGATCGCGCGTCGGGCGATGGGAGATTCTTGAGATGGGCTCTAGGGGGAGCCCAACGCGGCGTCGAACTCCGCGAACGCCTCGCGGGCGCCTGCGTGCTCCTCGCACGTGGACGCGCGGTAGATCACGACCTCGAGCGCGCCCGTGAGGCGGTCCTCGAGCTCGTCGATCTCCTCGTCGTCGAGGTCGCTCAGGCTGTGGTCGAGATCGCGCATGACGGCCTCGAGGGACGCCCGCTCGCGCGCGAGCCATTCCGATAGGTGCTCGGCGAATTCGTCGCAGCCGTCACCCGCCGCTTCCACGTGGCCCGCGAGCTCCTCGATCGCGGTGACGAAGGTATCGCCGGCGTCCTCGCTCGGGCCGCTGGCCCCCTTGCCACTGCCGGCGCAGGCCATGACGGCCCCGGCCACGACGCAGGCGAGCCAGGTCGAGGACCGTTCGTGCACGGAGGGGCCGCGGCGACGGCGAGTCACAGCACCAGCATACTGGATAGGCCGCGATCGTGTCCTGGCCCCCCGCCCCCCCTACCGGCCGCGGGCGCTCGGGTGATGCGCGCGCAACGCGAAGCGATCCCACCGCCGGTGGAATGCAGGCGGAGGTGGTTTGACGCCGTCACGGCGAGCGAGTAGCCTCGCAGCGCGTTGAAGTATCATCTCATCGCTATCGGCGGCACGGGAATGGGGGCGCTGGCCGGGCTCTTGCGAGGGGCGGGGCACGAGGTCAGAGGGTCCGATGTGGCCGTGTATCCGCCGATGAGCAGCCAGCTGTCGGCTCTCGAAATTCCCGTATACGAGGGCTATTCGCCGGATAACCTGGCGTGGGATCCCGATGTGGTCGTCGTCGGGAACGTCTGCACCAAGGAGCATCCCGAGGTCGTCGAGGCCCAGCGGCGCGAGCTCGCGCTGCATTCGCTTCCGAGTGTGCTCGGTGACGCGTTCTTGGAAGGGCGCACGCCCCTCGTGATCGCCGGAACGCACGGAAAGACCACCACGTCCGCGCTGTTGGCCCACCTGGTGATGCAGGCGGGGCGGGACCCCAGCTTCTTCATCGGCGGTGTGCCGGTCGATTACGGCAAGGGGTGGCGGCTTGGCTCCGGCCCCGATTTCGTCGTCGAGGGAGACGAGTACGACAGCGCGTTTTTCGACAAGAAGTCGAAATTCTTGCACTACCGGCCGCAGGTCGCCGTGCTCACGTCGGTAGAGCTCGACCACGTCGACATTTTCTCGTCGATCGAGGCGGTGCGCGCTGCGTTTCGAGAGTTCGTCCGCCTCATCCCGGAGGAGGGGCGGCTTTTCGTGGCCTCGGACTCCGCCGAGGCGATGGCCATCGCGCGCTCCGAGGCTCGATGCTCGGTCGAGCCGTATGGCGTTGTGCGCGACCGGGGAAACCACGCGGGCGCCTCCGAGGATGGCCGGCGCTGGGAGGCTCGGGACGTTCAATATCTCAAAAGCGGTCGCGTGCGCTTCGAGCTCTACCGCGACGGCGACCACGTCGACACCTACGAGACGCTCCTCACCGGGGCGCACAACGTCGGCAAT
Organism: Nannocystineae bacterium; assembly: GCA_007133195.1. Classification (GTDB taxonomy): domain Bacteria; phylum Myxococcota_A; class Polyangia; order Haliangiales; family Haliangiaceae; genus SLNH01. The sequence continues at coordinate 15,903 of SLNH01000483.1, forward strand.
GCCGTCGCAGCGCTGGCGGTCGCGCACGGCCTGGAGATTCCTCCCGAGATCATTCGGCACGCGACCGCCGCGTTCGCCGGGGTGAAGCGCCGCCAGGAGATTCGGGGGCTCGCGCAGGGTGTGACCGTCCTCGACGATTACGCGCATCACCCGAGCGCCGTGTCGAGCACGCTGCAGGGGCTGCGCAGGCGGTTCGATGGCCGCCGCATCGTCGCGATCTACGAGCCGCGCTCGGCGACCTCGCGAAGAAAGACGTTTCAGCGCGAGTTCGCGGAGGCCTTCGCCCACGCAGACGCCGTCGTCGTCGGTCCGCTCTACGATCCGTCCAAGATCGCCAAGGAAGAGCGCTTCGACCCGGGCAAGCTCGCGCTCGATCTCCATCAGGGCGGCACGCCCGCGTCGCACCACGAGAGCGTGAGCGACATCGTCGGGCACACCTGCGAGATGGTCCGCCCCGGCGACGTGGTGGTGATCTTCAGCTCCGGGCACTTCGGAGGGATCCACGACGCGCTCCTCGCCGCCCTCGGCGACGCCGTCATGCCGGCGCGTCGCGAGGACGCCGAACGCGTGCGACATCTCCTCGGCGACGTAGGGCTCGACCACCTCGATATGAGCGCCGAGGAAATCTTCGGCGACTTCTGGATCCTGGCCAACGAAGAGGGATTTACCGGCTGCGTCGGCCTCCGCGTCCTCGGCGAGGACGCGGTGCTCCATTCGCTCGCGGTCAAGCGCGAGGCGCGCGGCGTCGGGTACGGGTGGATGCTCGCCGACACGGCGATTTCGCTCGCCCGCTACCGCGGCGCCCGCCGCCTGTATCTCCTCACCGAGACGGCGAGTGACTTTTTTGCCGAGAAGCACGGCTTCCGCGAGGTGGACCTGTCGACCGTGACGATGAACGTCGCGGACTCGGAGATATTTCAAAGCTTGCGACAGCGATCGCCGGTCGCGATGCGCCTCGACCTGTAACGCTTCTGATAACGCCTGCGACCCGCGCGGTGCGGGCTCGATCCCGGCGTGCCTCGAGCGCGCGCGGGCGCTATCCTTATCGGCGTCGTGGCCGATTTCTCTGCGAGTATGGCTCCGCTGTTGTCGCCTCAAGAGGCCCGCTCGATCGCGCGCCAGGCTGCTGCCGACGCGACAGCCCTGCTCACCGGCGCGGTGGGCGGGGTCGGCGAGATCCGCCACAAGTCGAGCGTGCGCGACCTGGTCACCGAGTGGGACACCCGATCGGAGGAGGTGATTCGGCATCGTCTCACCACGCTCGCACCGGGAGTGCCCATCCTGGGTGAAGAGCGGGGCATGGCGGGGGACGCCTCCGCCGGCTCGCGATGGCTCGTCGATCCGATCGACGGCACCGTCAACTTCGTGCACGGGCTCCCGCTGTTCGCGGTGAGTATCGCCTACGAGCGCGAAGGGAGCTGCGTCGCAGGGGTCGTGACGGCGCCGGCGCTCGGCTGGGAGTTTTCTGCGCATCGGGGCGGCGGGGCGCACCTAAACGATCGCGAGCTGGCGGTGACCAGCACGGCCGAGCTTCACGACGCGATGCTCGCGACCGGGTTCCCATACGACCGCGCCACCACGGGCTATAATTTCGCCGAGTGGGAACACTTTCAGCGCCGCGCGGGGGCGTGTCGTCGGCTGGGTGCCGCCTCGCTCGACCTGGCCTTCGTGGCGCGCGGCTGGCTCGACGGCTATTGGGAAAGCCGGCTATCCCCCTGGGACGTCGCGGCGGGTGCGCTCCTCGTCGAGGAGGCGGGCGGCGCCGTCACCGGCCTCACGGGTGGGAAGTTTCGCGCCGAGGCGGGGCACGCGGTCGCCTCGAACGGGAAGATTCACGATCGCTTGGTGAGCGAGCTCAAAGCCGTTGGAAAGGTCTGGGACCATGTACGCGAGGCCGACCCCGGCGCATAGGCTGTCCGCCGTGGGCGTGAGCGCCGCCGCGCTCGTCGTGGTCGCGAGCGTCCACGGCGTTTCGCCGAGCGAGGCCGGCAGCGCCGAACGAGGTCGCGCCCAGGCCGGTGGCGATGCGAGGCCGCCAGGCGCCCTAGACGACGAGCTGTTGTCATCGATTCAGGGCTTGCTCGCGGTGCAGCGACTCGACGGCTGGCTACTTCACGACGACGACGGGCGCAACCCGGTCGCGAGTGAGCTCGTGAGCCCGAGCGGAGCGGCATCGGCGCGCTGGTTCTTCTACATCCCGGCCGCCGGCGAGCCCGCAGCCGTCGTTCACGAAGATGATGTCGCGGCCTTCGCCGGAGTACCGGGGCGCGTAGTCGCGTATCGCGATCACGACGAGCTCTCCGATGCGCTCGCGAGTGCGCTGGCGGGCGCGAGCCGGGTGGCCATGGAACACGATCCCGATCGCGCCCTGCCGAGCCTCGACCGCGTCGATGCCGGCACGATCGACTTCGTACGGCAGCTCGGCGTCGAGCTCCGATCGTCGGCCGACCTCGTGCAAAACACCGTGGCCCGGTGGCTTCCCGAGGGGCGTATCGCCCACTACGTCGCTGTGCACCACCTCGTCGCGCTGAGGGACGACGCCCTGCGATTCATCGGCGAGCGCGTTCGCGCCGGCGATGGCGTCACCGAGGGCGAAGTCCGCACTCGTCTCGAGCGCGGGTTCGAACGGCGCGGGCTCGAGGGGCCGCCGCCGCGCGTCGCGATCGACGCCCACACCGCCGATCCGGGGTACGTCCCCGATCGGGACGCGGGCGCTCCGATCCAGCGCGGCGACCTGCTGGTCATCGATCTCGCCGCCCGGGTGGCGGGTCACGAGCGGCCCATCTACGCCGACATGGCGTGGACCGCATACGTCGGCGATGAGATCCCCGATCGTCACCGCGAGCTGTTCTGGGCGGTCGCTCAGGCCAGGGATGCGGCCATCGACCTGCTCCGCGAGCGCGCGGAGGCCGGCCAGGGCGTGCGCGGCTACGAGGTCGACAGGCGAGCCCGGCAGGCGGCTGCCCGGGCTGGCTACGAAGACGCGTGGGCACATCGCACCGGCCATTCGCTCGGCCTCGAGCGCCCGGGCCCGGGCGCCTACCTCGACGACGGCGATGCGCGCGATCCGCGGGCGCTCGCGCGCGACTCGGGGGTCGCCGTGGGGCCCGGTCTGTACGAGCGCGGGGTGCGCGGCGCGCGCACCCAGGTGGGCGTGTACCTCGAGGGGCGGAGCGTGGAGATCACCGGTCCGCTGCAGGAGCAAATCATCCCCATCCTCCGGCCATGAGCGGTTACGACGCGGCGGCCGCGATCTTCGCCGGCGGATCGGCGACGCGCTACGGCGGGCGGCAAAAGGCCTTCCTCGAGATCGCGGGCGAGACCATCTTTTCGCGCCAACACCGCGCCGTCCGCCCCCTGGTGCGAGAGGTCTTCGTGGTGGCGGGGGCTCAAAATTCGTCCGACTTCGAAGGGCGCGGGGTGCCCGTGATCATGGACCGCGTTCCCGGGGCCGGGCCGCTCGCCGGCCTGGACGCCGCGCTCGCGGCGATCCGGGCGCCGCGGGTGCTCGCGC
>SLNH01000120.1 GCA_007133195.1 Nannocystineae bacterium
CCGGTGAGTCGCATAAGAAGGATTATGTAAACTGACGCCTGGGCAGGCCCGGCGGGATGGGATCGGCTGGGCCAGCGCAGTTTACATAATTCCCGGTGTCGTGATTTCGCCAGCCGTCTGCCTGACTTGCCCGCTGCTTGGGCGCGGCGATCTCGGCTCACCTGGCCGAGCCGGCGGCGCGACGACGCATCAGCGGTGGCCACGGAGATGATCTCAAATCGCCGCGTTGGCGGCGCGTCCTCGGGCTCAGTCCTCGGTTCAGTCTTCGGCTCAGTCCTCGGGCTCGGGTCGCTTGGAGCCGGGATCGGCTCGCTTGGAGCCGGGATCGGCGCGCCGACTGTGGGGGCCACCCACGCCGGCCGAGGTCCACGACGGGGCGTCGCTCGCCGGGAACGATTCCTCGGATGCCTCGTCCACCGGGTCGTACTCGGTTCCGCCGGCCGGCTCGGCGTAGGTCTCGACGACGGCGACCTTGCGGCGGCCCGCTGGCCCGCGCTCGGTCTCCGCCACGCCGCGGGTGCGGACCACCCGCCCCTCCTTCATGTCCACCGGCGTCTCGCCGGGCGCGTCCGCCAGACTCGGCGCGGCCATCGCGCTGCGGGCCACGAGCGCGCCGCCCGCCACGGTCATGGCGCCGCCGGCGAGCCTCCGGCGGGAAAACACGAGCGAAAGGCCGCGGCCGAGGAGCAGTGCTCCCCCGATCGCGCACAGCGCGCGATCGCCCGGTGCCATCGCCGATCGAAAACCCGTCTCGTCCATGGTCGCCTCCGGAGTCTGCCGTGCGCAGCTTGGATGCGCCGCGCCCCGCGCCCGGTTCGGGCGCGGCGACGCCGAGCGGCGGACTACGCCGCGGACAACCCGCGATCCAGAGCGGAGTTTGACGGCCGAACTCGATCCGACGACGCGGCGGGCGCCCGGCAGGCCCAGCGCCCGCCGCAGACGCCGCCGCTCACTCCCGGTCGCCGAGAGCGTCTCGAAGGTCGGGCCCGGTCGCCGCGACGATGCGGTCCATGGCGACGCCGAGGGCCTTGGCCAGCCCCTCGGGTTCGTGTTCCTCGAGGGGCTCGGTCTCGGTGATCACGCTCGACCACAAAAGCTCGCCCGTCTTGGCGTCGCGCAGGCGGAGCTCGAGGCGGACCCTGGCCAGCCACCTGTCCTCGGTCTCGTTGACTTCTTCGAACGCCATCAGGCGGCCGCCCAAGATGGCGTCGGCGTCGTCGCTAAACCCGCTCACCACCGAGCCGAAATGGCCGCTTTGATCGTAGGCGACGCGGAGGTAGTCGCTGAGCATCATGCCGGGCGGCGAGCTCCAGCGGTGGTAGTGATAGTAGTCCAGGCGGTGGGGGCTTTCGCGGTAGACGATGCGCGCATCGTCGTAGGCGGCGTCGGCCCGGATGCGCTCCACGGCGAGGATCCCCTCGCCCTGCCCCGCTGGCTCCGCCTCGGGCACGGCGATCTGGTAGTAGCGCACGGGCGGGGGCGAGCTTCCGCACGCTGCGGCGAAAACGAAAAGCGCGAACGTGGCGAAGGCGATCCGGGTCATGGCAACTCGCGCTCCCCGGGGGAGCCACCGAAAAACAGCCGTCTTGGCTGCCGCCGCAGCGACTCGCCGAGCTCTCGGAAGCTCTCGGCGGCGAGCCGCACGTTGTGGAGGATGCCGCGAATCTCACCGCGGCTCTGATCGAGGATTCGCGTGACGCTGCCGAGCAGCTCGTCGAGCGAGTCGAGCGTCTCACCGAGGCTCGCCACGCTCGCCTCGAGCGTGTCGGGATCCATGTCGTCGAGCATCGCGCCAGCTTGGGTCGCGAGCGCGGCGACCTCGTCGGAGGTGCGATCGATGTTTGCCAGCGTGCCGCGAATGTGGGGCCGGTTTTCGCGCAGGAGCTGGTGCGTTTGCGTCGCCACCTGGGTGAGCTCGACGACGAGCTCATCGACGTGCTCGGCCATGTCGTCTCCCCGCTCGAGCATCCCGGCGACCCGCTCGCGGTTGTCGGCGCCCGTGATGTGAAGGAGGTTGCTCATGAGCTGATCGGCCTGAAGGGCCAGGTCTTCGGCGTTACCCGACAGGCGCGTGAACACGCTCTCGCCCGCGGTGATGTAGCTGCCCGGGGCGAGGGGCTCGGCCGCCGCGGTGCCCCCCCGGATCTCGACGAAGCGGAGCCCGGTGATGCCCTGCATCATGAGGAGCGCCGTGGCGTCTTCGGGGACACGCACCTCGTCATCGACCGCGATTTCGACGCGGACGAGCTCGACGTTGCCTGGGTCGAGCGCGATGTCCTCCACGGTACCGACCGGGACGCCGCGGAACTTGACCGGGGCGCCGACGTCGAGTCCGCTTACGCTCTCGGAGAATTGAACGTAGTAGGTGGATCGGTCAGTGAGAAACGCCAGCCCCGCGAACACGATCACCGTCGCCGCGAGCAGCAAACTGGACGCGGTGAGGAACACGCCGAGCTTGATCTTTTGCGACCGGCTGGCCATGGGACGCTACCCTCCCTCCTGGTCCCCGTCGCCCAGGGAGGCGAGCAGGGAGGAATTCGAAACCCCGGCGGGCTCGGGGGGGATGCGGTGAAAGAAGCGGTACACCTCGGGCAGGTCCTCGCGGCCCGACAGCTCCGCCACGGTGCCGATTGCCTGCACGCGGCCGGACGCGAGCATGATCACGCGATCGGCCAGCGTCTTGATGCTCTCGAGCTCGTGGGTCACGGCGACCATGGTCATCCCGAAAAGCTCCTGCAAGCGGCGGAGCGTGCGATCGAGCCCCGCGGCCACCACGGGGTCGAGCCCGGCAGAGGGCTCGTCGCAAAAGATGATCTCCGGGTCCATGATGGCCGCCCGGGCCAGCGCGACCCGTTTTCGCTGACCGCCGGACACGTCTGCGGGAAGTCGGCTTTCCAGCCCTTCGATCCCCACGAGGGCGAGTTTTTGCCGCACCATTTCGCGGATGACCGGCTCCGGCAAGCTCGTGTGCTCGCGCAGCGGAAGCGACACGTTGTCGAGGATCGAGCGCGAGCCGAAAAGCGCGCCGTATTGAAACAGCATCCCGGTGCGGCGCAATAGCTCGGCGCGACCGACGTCGGATAGGTCGTAAAGCCGCTCGCCGAGCACGCGCACGTCGCCGCCGAGCGGCGGCAACAGCCCCACGAGGGTCTTGAGCAGCGTGGACTTCCCCGAGCCCGAGCCGCCGAGCAGCGCGGCGATCTCGCCGCGATGAATCGCGATCTCGACGTCTTCGAGGACGGGCTCCTCCGGGGCGTACCCAACCGCGAGGTTCCGGCACTCGATGACCACCTCTGTCGACTCAGCCATGGCTCACCAAGGTGGAGACCGTCGCGAACACGCTGTCGGCGACGATGATGAGGAAGATGCTCGCCACCACGGCGCGCGTGGTCGCCTCCCCCACGGCGCTCGCGCCGCCCCGGATCTGAAGACCGGTGAAGCAGGCGGTCACGCTGATGATCCAGGCGAAGACCACGCTCTTGACCAGCCCGAACACGAAGTCGTTCATCCCGAGGGCGGTCAGCGTCTGCGAGATGTAGGCGGACGCGGAGATGTCCATGAACCCCGTGGAGATCAAAAAGCCGCCCAGCAGGCCGACGAAGATCGACATCAGGGTGAGCGCGGGCTGAACGATGGTGAGCGCCAGGATGCGGGGCGCCACGAGAAATCGGCTGGGGTCGATGCCCATGGTGCGGAGCGCGTCGACCTCCTCTTGCACCGTCATCGTGGCGAGCTCCGCCGCGATGGCCGATCCGCTCCTGCCGGCCAGCATGATCCCCGTCATCATGGGGCCGAACTCGCGCGTCATGGCCAGCCCGACCAGGTTCGCCGCGTAGATGTTGGCCCCGAACTGAGCGAGGTGAAACGCCGACTGAAACGCGAGGATGAGGCCGAGCAAGAAGCTCAAGAGCGCGATGATGAACAGCGCGTCCACACCGGTTCTCACCGCCTGCTCGGTGAGCGCCCCCTTGGGCAGGCGGCGGCGGCGTATCGCGATGAGCCCCATCGTGTACACCGCGTCGACCACGAGCTCGGCCAAGGCGGTGAGCTGACCCCAAGCGTTGGCCGCCCGCGCTCCCAGCCGCTCGAACGCGCCCGCCTCGCGGTCCGGCGTCCGCTGGTGCCCGGCGGCGGACATCAGGTCGAGCGCGGCCCGGTGCGACGCCTCCAGGTTGCGAATGTCCACGCGCTTGCCCGCTTCGGCAAAGCGCGTGGAGGCCACGGAAATGGCGGCGATGCCGGCCGAATCCAGACGACCCACGCCCTCGAAATCGAGCACGAGGCGGCGCACGTCGTCTTGGCGAGCAAGGCCCTCGAGCTGGTCGTGAAACGCCCGCGTGCGGGCGAAGTCGAGGTGCCCTTCGAGGTGGAGGATCGCCGTGGCGTTTTCGCGATCGTGCTCGACGCGGGCGGTCATCCCGTCACGCTTTCGATGCAGCGGGCACGTTGCCGGCGCGCCCCATCAGCGCCGCCGGTCGGGGGCCGAGGGAACGAGCGAACGGCGCGAGGCGCGATCGCGGGCTTCGAGACGGCGAGTCGCAAACGAACCGCGGGGGCACGCAGGGCAAGGCTAAGAGTTCGTGAACGAATGAAGGCGCGCGCTCGGCGCGCCAGGCCAGAGTACCGCAAGTAGCGCCAGCGCTCCACGCCTCGTGGGGTTTTCACATCGCCCGGGCCAGCGTGTACACTCGCCTCGTGCGACCTGAATACGAGCTCCCACACGTGCTCTCCGTCACGTCCTCACTACGCGTCCTGGCACCTTTGGCGCTCGCCGCCTCGTTGTCGCTCGCCCTGACGTCGGGCTGCATCGACGCCCCCATCGAAAGCAGCGCCCCCGATGGTGGCGAAAATGGTAACGGCAATAACGACAACGGCGCGGTCGATTGCCCGGATCCCGCCGCGCTCGACGCGGCCGAGTTCGAGTCCGCGCTCACCCAGCTCGACCAGAATTGCGGCCTCGAGGGATGCCACGCGCCGGGCAGCAATATCTACGAGGTCGACGCCGACGACCCGGAAGCGAGCTTGGCGTCGTTTATCGAATTTTCGGACTGCGGCGACACGGATGAAAGCGACATCCTGCGCTACATCGACGGCCGGGAAACCCACACGGGCGGGGAGTTCGAAGACGCGGTTCCGCCGGCGCAAGACTATCTGGAGATCATCGCCCAGGCGGCCGGCGAAAACGGAAACGGCGACGCCGGCGCATGCGGTGATCCGGAAGACGTCGGCGTGCAGGAGTTCGAGTCGGCGATTCTCACGGACCTCGACCAAAACTGCGGTCTCACGGGCTGTCACGAGCCGGGCACGGAGGACAGCGTATACATCGCCGACGGTTCGGACCCCGAGGGGTCGCTCGCGTCGTTTCTCGACTTTTCAGACTGCCAAAACCCCGAGGACAGCGAGATCCTGCGATTCGTCGACGGGCGAGAGACCCACACCGGTGGCCAGCTCGACGACGCCGCGCAGTACATCGGCGACTATTTGGACGGGATCGCCGAAGGCGAGTAGCCCGGTTCGGGCTCAGTCGTCCGTTTTACCCGCGGCGCGGCGCGGGGCCGGGTCCTTGCGGGACAAGACGGCGTCGACCTCGCCGGACAGCTCGGCGATGGTCTCGAGCGCCTCCTGCCTCAGGCCCGGCACGACGAGCGCTTCGGGATAGGGAATCTCGACGAACCGCGCCTGGAGCGAGGCGGTCTCGTCGGGGTCGTAGC
>SLNH01000124.1 GCA_007133195.1 Nannocystineae bacterium
CGCGGCCGAGGCGCGCGCCGCCGAGCTGTTTTTCGTCCCCGACGTCGCCGCGTTCGCCCAGGAGAGCTACACGAACGCCGCGCCGTTCACCCAAGCCATCGGGTGGAGCGTAGGCGTGACGGTCGAGTGGCGCTTTGACTTCGCCTCGCTGTCGATCGCCGGCGCCCAGCGCCAGACGGCGGGCGCCGCGGAGCTGAGAGCCGACCTCAGCTTGCGCGATGCGCGCGCGGACATCGAGGCCGCGTGGGAGCGGGTGCGCGCGCTGCGGGCCCGCGCCCGCGCCGCGACTGCCGAAGCTGAGTCCACCGGCCGCGCGTCGGAGATCGCTCGCGAGGAGTTTCCGGACAGGGCCTCCCAGCTCGATGTCGTGATCGCCGAGCGAGACGCCCTGGTCGCGGAGGTCGAGCGCATTCGCGCCCTGGCGGATCTGGCCTACGCGCGCGCCGCGCTGCGCATCGCCGCCGGGCGCGCCGACGAGATCGGGCATGACTGACGCGCGGACCGACCCGGGTTCGAGGGCGGCGCCGCGCTACCGCGCCGAATACCGCGAAAGGCGCGGGGCGATGGTCACGGTCGGCCTGCGCATGATGCTTCACGATAAATTCAAGTTCGCGGGCACCGTGTTCGGCGTCGTGTTCGCGGTGGTGCTGTCGGTCCAGCAGCTCGGGATCCTGTTCGGCCTGCTCGCGAAGAACACGATGTTCGTGGACAGCGCCGACGCTGACATCTGGATCGTCCCGCCCGAGACCGAGCTCTTTCAAGCCGGCCAGCTGATCCCGGAGTCCGCCCTACACGAGGCTCGCGTCACGCCCGGCGTGGACGGCGCGGCGCCACTCGTCGTCACCGGCGCGGACGTCTTGCGGCCCGAGGGAGGGAGCGAGGCGATCACGCTCATCGGCGCGGCGGCGCCCTACGATCTCGGCGGTCCGTGGAACATCGTCGCCGGGGAGCGAAGCGCGCTCGCTCAGCCCGACACGATGTTTTTCGAATATTCACAGCGCCACAGCCTCGGGGGCCTCACGATGGCCAGCGAGCCGGAGGTGAGCGGCCGCCAGGTCCGCGTCGGCGGCTTCACCTGGGGGCTTCAGGCGTTCGCTCCGTCGTACGCGTTCGCCGATCTGGACCTCGCCCGGGAGATCGCCGATCTCCCCGAAGCCAAGATTCACTTCGGGCTCGCGCGGGTGAGCGAGGGACACGATCCCGACGCGGTGGCGGCCGATCTGGCGCGCCGCCTGCCGAACGTGGAGGTTCGCACCGCCGACGAGTACTCCTCGAGCATCGTCCGTTCGCTTCTGTTCAACCAGCTCGGGATCACCTTCGGCACGTCCACGGCTTTCGGGTTGATCGTCGGCATCGTCATCGTCGCGCTCACCATGTTTTCCGCCGTCATCGACAACCTGCGCCAGTTCGGCACGCTCAAGGCGCTCGGCTGTGAAAATCGAGATCTGACCAGTCTCGTGCTCGTCCAGGCCGTCGCGTATGGCCTGGTCGGCAGTTTCGTCGGCTTGGGCGTCGTGGCGTGGCTCGCCGAGCTCATCCGCGCGCCGCAGCTCGGGGTCGTCATTCCGGCTTGGCTCGTGCTCCTCACCCCGGTCGTGATGGTCGGTCTGTGCATGCTCGCGTCCACGCTCGCGCTCGGCCGGATTCGCCGGCTCGAGCCGGGCATGGTGTTTCGATGAGCGACTCGCGCGCGATCGACGCCCGCGGCGTTGCCAAGACGTTCGGCGAAGACGAGCTCGCCGTCCACGCCCTACGCGGGGTGGATCTTCAGGTCGAGCGCGGCGAGTTCATCATGCTCGTCGGGCCGTCCGGCAGCGGCAAGACCACGCTGCTCTCGATCATAGGCTGCGTGCTCAGCCCGACGGCCGGTGAGGTCGCGATCATGGGGGAGCGGGTAAACGATCTCGCCGAACGCGAGCTCTCGGCGCTCCGCCGGGCGCATATCGGCTTCATCTTTCAAGGGTACAATTTGATCGACGCGCTGTCGGCGCGCGATAACGTGGCGCTGGGCCTTCGCATCCGCGGCGTGGATCGCGCGGGCGCCGACGCGGAGGCGGCGAGCGCGCTGGAGCGGGTGGGGCTCACCGCGCGGGCGAAAAACAAGCCCTCGCAGCTGTCGGGAGGCGAGATGCAGCGGGTGGCGATCGCGCGGGCGCTCGCGGGCCGTCCGCCGCTCGTGCTCGCGGACGAGCCCACCGCATCTTTGGACGCGGCCAGCGGGCAGTGGGTGACGGAGATGCTGCGCGAGATTTCCGAGGAGCAGGGCGCCACCGTGTTGGTCGTGACGCACGACGCGCGCATCTTCGAGCTCGCGCAGCGCATCGTGCGCATCGAGGATGGCGCGATCCAAGAGCAGGAACGCGCGGGGCGGGCTCAATGAAACGGCTTCGCTGGACTTGGCTCATTCTGGGCGGCATCGCGATCATCTTGGCGATCAGCATCGTGTATCTGCTCACGCTGAGTCGGCCGATGGCGCCGCGACAGGGCGAGCGGGCGGCGATCGAGGAGGAGGTCGAGCCGGCGCCGGAGGCCGCGCCGCCGCCGCCGCGGGTCGGCGCGTGGATCGCGGGGAACTGTGTGGTCGAACCGCTCGGGCAGGAGCGGAGGGTGGCTGGGCAGACCGCGGGACGCATCGCGAACATTCCGGTCGATGAGGGTGACACCGTGCAGGCAGGCGATGTGCTCGTGGCGCTCGCGGCCGACACCGAACGCGCCGCCGTAACCGCCGCGCGCGCGGAGACGGAGCAGGCAGAGGCCGAGCTTTCGCTGCTCGAAGCGGGCACGCGGCCAGAGGAGATCGAGGCGGCGCGCGCGGAGGCGCGAGCGGCCGCTGCCCGCGCGGAGCGGTCGCGAGGCGTGTTCGAGCGGCTCGAGCGGGCCTCGGGCGGCGGCGGGGTCACCGAGGACGAGCTCGACCAGGCGCGCCACCAAGCCCGCGCCGACCAAAAGGCCGCCGAGTCTGCGGCAGCGACGCTCCGCCAAGCCGTGCGGGGGCCGCGAGAGCAGGAGGTCGCCGAGGCGGAGGCCAGAGCGGAGGCGGCAAAGGCGCAGGTTCAGCGGGCGGAAACCGAGCTGGCCGCGCGCCAGCTCGAGGCGCCCATCTCCGGACAAGTGCTCGAAGTCGCGCAGCTGCCGGGCGAGTTTTACCAGCCCGGCGACGTGGTCGTGATCCTCGGCGACACCCGATCGCTCCGGGCGCGCATGGAGGTCGATGAGCGCGACGTAGACGCCGTGAAGGTCGGCGCCGCGGCCCGGGTGTGGGTGCCGAGCCGGACCCGCGAGGCGCGGGTGGCCAAGGTCGGCCGGCGCGTCAAACCCAAAGAAATCTTTACAGAAGATCCCGGCGGCCGAACGGATGTGCGGGTTCTCGAGGTGGAACTCGCCCTCCCGAACGACGGCGACCTCGTCGTCGGCCAGCGCGGGCTATGCTACGCGGCCGCGGCCGGCGAACAGCCGGACCGCGAGCCGGCCGCCTCCACTCGGCGAGGCGGCGACGCGCGTCCCGCGAGCGGGCCCGGCGAGGGGACGTAAAACCCACCGCGATCCGCGATGGGCAAACGAGACGTCACTCGCAAGGCACTGCGCCGCCCGCAGGTCGAGCTCGCGGGGCGGCCGCCGCACGGGCCGACCGCCCCGGCGCGGCGATCAGCGCTGCCGCTCGGTGGCCACGTTGACCATGATCGACCGGCCGTCGAGCTCGGCGTCGTTGAGCTCTTCGATCGCGCGGCTCGCGTCTTTGCGGTCTTTCATGGTCACGAATCCGAACCCTCGGGAGTCCCCGGTGTCGCGGTCGGTGACGATGAACGCGTCGAGCACCGGGCCGTACTGCGAAAACATCTCCCCGAGGGACTCTTGGTCGGTGGAGCGGCTCAGGCCGCCGACGAACAGGCGCGCGGGGAGGGGTTCGGCCTCCCGCGGTATGTGGCCGGCTTCGATGCCCGCCATGGCCTCTTCCACCGAGGGCAAGCCACCCGCGATTTCCTCGACGGTGGCCATCGGCATCTCCTCGCGCGGCTCGTCCCGCTTTCGCGCGCGCCGCTCGGCTTTTTCGCGTTTCTTGCGCGCCTGCGCTTGTTCGCGCTGCCGCTTGCCAGCAGAAAAATGTCGACTCATGAGCGATCCTCCGAAGCGGGGCGGCGGGCGCTCGCGCTGGAAAAGTGTTTGATCATTAAGCTGTCCAAGTTTCGTTCACCTCGACGGTCTGGGATTCCGATGCGGCGAGGATCGCAACACGTCCCGTGTCCGAAATTCGGTCCGCAAAGCGGTCACACCCTCGCCGTCATCGCGGCGGCCCGCGACCTGCCGGAACCGCCGACCATACATGGTAGCGCGAATCCGCTCGCCGCGCCCGTCGCGGTCGCTCGATGGCCTGCGGGGGCGCGACGTCGGGAGCGGTGAACCGCCTTACTCCTCGTCGGCCTCTTCGCCGTCGTCCTCGGGCATCTCGGCCTCGATGTCCTCGAGCTCCTCGAGCTCCTCCTCGAAGTCGTCTTCGAAGTCGTCGAGATCTTGAGTTCCGTGGTCCATATCGCCGCCCATGCCCATGCCCCCTTCGGCACCCAGCTCCTCGGCCTTCTCGAGGATGTCCTCTGCGGTCATCCCGTCGAGCTCGTCGAGGACCTTCTGCTCGGCCTCCTCGTCCACCTCGCCCATGAGCGCCTCTTCGCCGAGCTCAGCCATCACGATCCCCATGATCGCCATGGCGAGCTCTTCGGCCTCCGCCTCGCTCATGTCCTCGGTCATTTTCTCCATGGACTCTTCGAGCGCCTCTTCGCTGCTGCCGTCGAGCGTGGCCTCGCCGTTGTCACAGGCGAGCGTCGGGATCGCCAGCGCGATCACGGCGAGGACGAGCGCGATATTCGCGGTAAATTTCATCTCGGTCTCCTTTTTCGTGGTTCAAGACTCGTGTCGGCTCCCGGTCGATGCTTGCGCGACGCCGGGCCTCGAGCGCGCGATTTCATACCAGAGCCGCGGCGCGAGCGGAACCCTGCGTCAAGCCGCCGCCGCGTCGCGAACGGCGCTCTTGCCGGCTCTCTGGGGTGTTAGCGACACCCTAGGCCGCGCGCCGTCGCCGGCTCGGCGCCGGCCGCCCGCGCCGCGCGCTGAAACGCTCTCCCGCGCTCGGCGTAGCTTTCGAACATGTCGTAGCTCGAGCACGCCGGCGACAGCACGATGGCGTCGCCGGCCCGGGCCATGGCGCGCGCGCGGCAAACGGCGTCCTCCATGTCGGCGGCCGTCTCCACCGGATACGGGGGCTCGCCGGCCGCGTGCTCGCGGGCGCCGGCGCGAATGAGCGGGGCCGCCTCGCCGAGCACCACGAGACCCCGCGCCACCGGGGCGAACGACGCAAACAGCGGCGCGTACGAGCCCCCCTTGTCGACCCCGCCGGCGATCAGCACCACCGGGCGCGGAAAGCCGTGCATCGACGCAGACGTGGCCGCGGGGTTGGTGCCCTTGGAGTCGTCGTAGATCGCGATATCGCCGGGCAGCGTCCCCACGTGCTCCATGCGGTGGGGTTCGGGCCGAAACCCCCGCGCCCCGCGGCGCACCGCCTCCGGCGCGACCCCCGCGAGCCGGGTGGCCAAATAGGCGGCCATCGCGTTTTCCAGGTTGTGGGTGCCGACCAGCGGGATTTCGGCGGCCGGATAGCGCTCCTCGCCGCCGGGCAGCGCGAGGACGAGCTCGGCGCGCTCGGCGCCGAGCCACGCG
>SLNH01000432.1 GCA_007133195.1 Nannocystineae bacterium
AGGGCGGCGCGGTGGTCGGCCAAGGCGCGGACGAGGCCCACCTCGAGATCGTAGGCGGCGACGCCGGCGACGCCAGCGAGGTGATCGATCTCTTGGCGGAGGTTTTGTAGCGCGCTCTGTCCGGCGGTCACGAGCGGGGTCGACAGCGCGGCGTCGAGATCCGGCGAGTCGCCGAGCAGGGCGTGGTGGACCGCGTCTTCCGTGAGCTCGAGCTTGGGGAGCTTTTGCCGAATGAAGCGATCGACGTAGCCGCCGCGCAGATAGCCGCGCACGAACGCGCGCGCGCGACCGAACGCCTCGGCGTCGAGCCACCCCAGGGCGTCTCGGGCTGCGGCCTCCACGGCCCGCGCCGCGCCGTCGCCCACCACGTCGCGCGCGGCATCGGCCGCTTGCGCCGCAGATGTGGCGTAGCCCCGGAGCCCGTCCAAAACGCGGCTGCGGCTCGGCGAAAGCGCCTCGTCGAAGCCCGCGTCTAAGAGCGAGAGCAGGTAGTCGCGATCGGCCGGGGTGGCGCTGTGGGACCCGAACGGCAGGCGCCGCGGGCGCACGAGCTCGAGGACCTCGCGGGCGGCGCGCTGATACAAAAGGCCGACGCGCTCGGCGAGCGCGCGCCGCTCGGCGGCGACGATCCCCGTGGAAAACGCGGCGCGGGCGTCGGTGAGCTCGCCTGCGGCGGCGCCGAGGCTGTCGGCGGCCTCCTGCGCCCGGGACAGCGCGCCCGCGGCGATGGCGTCCATGCGCGACAAAAGCTCGCTGAGCCGCCGCGCGCACACTTGCCGCTTGAGCTCGCGCGCGCGGGCGAAAAATCGGCTCTCGAGCGCTCCGCTAAGCGCGGCGAAGGCGTCGTCGTCCTCCCCTTCGAGCTGGCGCGACCTGGCGCGGGCGGCCGACACGGGGAGCACGGTGTCCACGAGTCCGCCTAGCTCCGAGCGGAGATACTGCGTGAGCTGGTCGATATCGCCTTCGCCCAGCTGATCGGTCTTGTTCAGTACGCCGAGGACGCCCACGCCCTGTTCGCGGATGTCCTCGAGCGCCCGGCGCTCGCTGGACTTGCCCGCTTGCCCGGCGGAAAACAGCCAGATCACGGCGTCGGCGCGCCCGATGAAATCGCGGGCGACGGCCTCGTGCTCCGGCAGGATTGAATTTAGGCCCGGCGTGTCGACGATGTGAACGCGCGCGAGCGCGGGCAGCGGGAGCAGGATCTCGACGTAGGCCACATCCTTGGCCGCCTCGCCGTCCAGCGCGGCGAGGCGCGCCTGTAGGGCGGCCCAGCCGAGCTCCTCGCTGGCGCCGGAGGCGTGGACGATCCGGCCGCCGCGCTCGCGGCCGTATTTCACCACGTTGATGGTGGCCGTCGTGGGCGTTACCCCGGTGGGCGCGACGTCGTCACCGGCGAATGCGTTTACGAACGTGGATTTTCCGCTGGAAAACTCGCCCATCACGGTAACGAGCAGGGGCTCGTCGAGCTCGCCTTTGATCCGCGCCGCGTCCGGCGCGAGATGGGCGAGCGCTGCGTCGTGCTGGGCCAGGCGCTCGGCCCCGGCCAAGATCTCGTAAAGATCGTCCGCTTCGCCCTCCGCGGCGAGCTCTCGCGCCCGCGCCGCGAAAAGGAGCTCCCGGGCGCGCTCGTGGGCGGAGTCCAGGCGCAGCGCCGCCCGCGCGTGGCTCGCTGCGCGGCGGCCGCTTTCCCGGCCCTGTTCGCTGGCGAGCACGAGCGCGCCGAGGGCGACCCTGGCCTCGGCGTCCTCGCCGCTGGCGAGCGCGGCTTCGTAGGTGGTTCGGGCCCCGGCCAGCTCGCCCTCGCGCTCGAGCGCCGCCCCCCGGGCGACGAGCGAGCGCGGGTGGGTCGGGTCTTCGGCGAGGATGCGGCCCGCGAACCTCACGGCCACATCGATGGCGCCGCCCGCGAGCGCGACGTCGAGGCCGCGGCGCAGCGCCTCCCCGCTGCCCAGATCGGCGGCTCGTTCGAAGCTCGTGAGCGCCGCGTCGCCATTGCCGACCCGCTGGTGCGTCTGGCCGAGCCGCTCGTGAATGTCGGCCCGCGAAGGCGCGTACTCGAGCGCTTGCAGATAGGCCGCGTGCGCTCGCGGCGGATCGACCTCGACAGCGGCATCCCCCGCGCCCACCAGCGCCTGCACCCTGAGCTCACCCGCGCCCGGATCGTCCTCGTCGATCTCGGACAGGGCGCTCGCGAAACACGACTCGGCTTCGCCGTGGTCGCGCTCGCGGAGGGCGACTTGGCCGAGGGCGATCCACGCGAGCGGCGCCCGCACCCCCTCCTCCACCACCTGCCTGGCGTGCCGCTTGGCCTGGTCGAGCGCATCAGACGGGGCGGCGATGAGCGCCTCGGCGAGCGCCGCGCGGGCCACCGCGTCGGCCGGATCCTCGGCCACCGCCTTGCGGAGCTCGCGGAGGGCCTTTTCGGCGTTGCCCAGCCGGCGGTAGGCCAGCCCCATACCGCGGTAGGCGGCGGCCAGCACGGGGCGCTCACCCGCCGCGGCGGCGATCGCGCTGCGGAACGCCGCGATCGCCCCTTCGTAGTCAGCGAGCGCGAGCTGGGCGCGGCCCCGGCCGAGCAAGGCGTCGGGAAGTTCCGGGGAGCGAGCGAGCGCTCGATCGAACGCGGACAGCGCCCCGGCGGGCTGGCCGAGCTCGAGCCGCGCGGCGCCGAGGAGCGACAGCGCGCTTGCGTGCTCGGGGCGCTCGGCGATCAGCGCCTCGAGGATTTCGGCGGCTTGCTCGAAGCGCTCGTTCTCGATGGCGCGCCGGGCCTCGGCGACGCTGGCTCGAAATTCGTCCGGTAGGAAGTCGCCGGCGAGCTCGCTCAGCCGGCGCTCGATCCGCGAGCGGATGGACATGTTAGCCGGCCGGGGTCTCCTCGGTCCAGATGTTCTCGCGCAGGTGCTTCATGAGCTCCTGGCTCGCGCGCGCGCGCTGGACGAGCTCGTTCGTACGGCTTCGGAGCGACTCGATCTCGCTCTCCCGGGTTCGCCTCTCCTCGAGCGTTTGATCGAGGACCTCGGAGATCCCTTTGTACAGGGTGTTTCCGGCCGAGATCACGAACTCGCTGAGGCGCTGGTTGAACTCGTCTACAACCTGGTCGAAGTGGGGGCGCATGACCTCCGCCGCGCGGTGCACGGCCGCGGGGACGCGCTCTTTGGCCTGCTCTTTGATGTCGCCGGAGACTTTGGACTTCACCATGATCGCGAACACCGGCGCGGCGAGGGTGAGGAGCCCGCCCGCGAGGGTGTTGATGAACAAGAACACGGTGGTCCCGAGCGCCCCCACCGCGTAGACGCCCACGTCGTATTTGAAGCTGTCGATGTCGATGTCCACCTGGGCGTCGGCGGGCCCGAGTCGATCCGCGAGCGCTGCTGACGCCGCGGCGACGTTCTCGTTGGTCACCGCGATCACGTCTTCGGCCAGATGCTCGAGCATGCTGGCGATCTTCGCGCCTTCGAGCTCGGACCATTCGCGGAACTTGTCCTCGACGAAGGCCCCGAGGAACGCCTTGACGTCGCTCCCGTCCACCGCGTCTATCTGCTCGGGGAGCGCCTCGACGAACTTGCGGGCGAACGTTTCCAGATCCAAGTGAACCTGCGACTTGATCGCTTCCCCTTCGGCGCGAATGCGCTCGTGCAGGCCGTCGAGCGTCTTTTTCGACGCGTCGAGCTGCTCGCGCACCGACGCGACTCGCTGCTCGAGCTCGGCGAGATCGAGGTCGTAGGCCCGGAGCTTCACGCCGAGGTTCTTCTCCAGATACGCCGCGGTTCGGCTCGCGTCCGCGGCGGCGTTGTCGAGGAGGATCTGCGCCCGATCGGTCTCGAGAAACGTGCTCAGGTGCTCGAGGAGCTCGCTCACGCCGCTCTCCTCGCGCCTTCCCGCCAGCCAGTCGCGCGCCGAGACGGGGAACACCACCGGCTCGTCGACGAACTTGCCGAGCTCATTGCGCACGTAGCGGAGCACCGCGTCGCGCTCGGACGGGCTCAGCAGATCGATCTTGCCGAGCACGAAGACCATGCGGTCTCGTGTCCCCTCGAGCACGTGGCTGGCCAGAAATTCGCGCTCGGAGTCCTTGAGCGCCTGTCCCGCGTCCAGGAGAAACAAGACGGCGTCGGCGCGCGGCACGTAGCCGTAGGTGATCTCCGCGCGCTGCTCGTTCAGGTCGTTGACGCCCGGGGTGTCTACGAGCGTGATGCTTTCCCTCAGGGGTTCGCCCGGGTAGCCGACTTCCACGTAGCGCACCTCGCGACTGCGCGAGCCCGTGACGGTCACCCATTCGTCGAGCGCACCGGGATCCAGCTGCACGTGCTCGCCCGTTTGCAACACGGCCTTGGCCTGGGGCTCGGCCGCGTAGACCACGTGGTTGATGGCGGCCGTGGTCGGGGTGATGCCCGTGGGCAGGACGTCGTCGCCGAGCAGGGCGTTTACGAACGTGGACTTGCCGTGGTTGAACTCGCCGAGCACCACGAGGTGAAAGTGCTCGCTCTCGAGCTTGGGGATTCGTGAGGCGCGAATGTCGCGATCGAGCGTCCGCATGCCCACGGCTTCGGCGATGCCGGCGAGCTTGGTGAGCTGGTCGGTGATCAGCGCCTTGGCTTGTTTGTGCCGTTCCAAAAGTAGGGTCATTAGAATACGCTCAGGATGTCGGCCACCTGGGTGTCTACGTCCTCGGCTGAGAGGGCCTCGCCCATCTCGCCCCCGGTGAGCTTGCGATAAAACTGGGATTTCGCAAACAGCTCCAGCGCTTGCGTCCGCTTCGGCAGGTAGGGATACGACCGAAAGAGCTCGCCGTACTTGCTGAGCCCGCGCTGGGTCTTCGGCAGCTCGCGGAGGTACTCTTGCACGTCGGTCTCCGCGGCGCGCTCGGGCCCGAGCGCGACCTTGACCATCGCCGACAGGGTGGCGTCCAAATCGCGCGTGGCGATCAGGGCCGCTCGGTCGCACGTGATCTCGGCCCGCCTCGACCACGCCTGCAGCGTCATCACCGCGGGCTGAACGATCCAACGCACGAAGAGCGCCGACGAGTACTGGAGATAAAACAGCGCCGTCGCGTATAGGACGTGGTTGTTCTGAACGTGCCCGAGCTCGTGGCCCACGACCGCGACGAGCTCCCGATCGGTGAGGGCGTCTATGACGTCAGCTCCGATGAGGAGCGTACAATCGTCGTCGGTACCCACCGCCTGCGCTCGGATCGACGACTCGGCGGGCAACGCGTACACGGGGGGCGCCGGGCACGCCAGCGAAAGCGACGCGGCGTGCTGCGCCCGGTAAAGGCGCGGGACGTCCTGATCCGTCGCGCGGGTGGCGCCGGCCAGCAGATCGTCTTTGGCCGCGCTCTTCCAAAGCCGAGTGGTCGCCTCGATGGCCAGCGTCACGGGCCTGGCCGCGCCTAAGGTGCGACGCACTTTTCGCTCGCCGCTGTAGGCGTAGGCGCCGCCCTCGCGCGCGCGCTGCTCGATCATCCCGCGCCGGTAGGCGACGTACCGGGCAAAGTCGAAATCGACACCAACCATGCGCGGAGTATAGCTTCCACCTGCCGGGCTACGCCCGGGAGCCGCGGACGATTTGCGAGCTGCAGTGGTCCGGTCGTCCGCGAGCCCATCCCGATCACCAGTCGGGCGGGAGCTCGCGCCGGGCCTCCGGGGAAAAATCCCCGACCTTCCGTCGCGAACTGCGTGCGCTCGGCGGGTGCGCCGTCGG
>SLNH01000326.1 GCA_007133195.1 Nannocystineae bacterium
CCGCCGATTACTGCCGACGATTGGCGGCCGAGCGGCAGGACGAAGAGCACCGCGCTGCCGACGTGCGAGCGCGCCTCGAAAGCCTGGCCGAGCTGCTTTCGCGAGATTTTGGTGCGCGCCGAGTGGGCGTTTTCGGCTCCCTCCGCGCCGGCCGCCCGCGCGCCGACAGCGACGTAGATGTCTACGTGCCAGCGCGGCGGATACTTCGAAGCGCTCGACCGCGCCGCCGAGCTCATCGGGCGCCCGGTCGATCTCATCGAGCTCGTCACCGGCGTCGCGGCGCTCGTAGGCGGGGCCTACCGCGCGGGTGGCTCGGCCGGCGCGTACCTCTCCACCCTAGCCGACCTCCCGCCGCCGTAGCCGAGAAGGTGCTCCCCAGCCCACGCGACGTGGCGGTACTGGCCGGCGCGTGGGAGTATGAGCGTCTTTGGGCCGAGCTTTCGGCCAAAGGAATCGAGGAGCGCTGCCCGGTGCCCTTCCGACTTTCGCATTCGGCCATCGCCGCCGACCACACCATCCCCAACCTCCTCCGACCACATGAGCGCAATCTTACCGCCAGCGCTCTCGGCCCCGCGGACACGCATGACGCGTCCCCCTGCTCGATGGATGACGTGCACCGGCCCCATGCGGGACAAATCCTCGGCGAGAACCCGCGTGCGGATCGAGTCGTCGACGTGGCTACCCCACACCGCGAGGAGGTAGCCGTCTCGGCTAAGCAAGTTGAGATGGCTCGTCCTAGGCTCGTCCCCTACGGCTGTGCGGGCCTTAATCGAGCCATCTTCGACAACGAGCGCTTCGAGCTTTGCCACCGCGTCGGGCCGGTCGCTGTAGGCGCGCATGACGACGATTTTGTCGCCGGCGGCGGCCGCGGCGAGCGTCTCGGTGTCGCCTTCGAGCTCGAGATCAGCGCGCCATTGTCGCGTTTGGATTCCCAACGATGTGAACGCGTTTAGCCACACGAAGGCGGGTCCACTCGCGGCGCACGCGATGACGGGGAGGCCGAGCGGGAGCTCGGGAAGGTCGACCTCGAGCTCGCGCAGGACCGTGCCTTCACCAGAGATGACGAAGTAGGCGATGTCATCGTCGGTTCCTCCCCCGACGATGAAGGTCCCATGACAGTCCTCGACCGCGAAAGGACCCATAAACGGCAAGCGAGCCGGCGAACTCCACCTGCCGCGATCGTCAAGCGTCGTAAACAGGCTCGTGTCCGATGGGCGATCGCGAGCCACGACGGCCGCCTTGTCGCCGAGCCGCCCCGCGTGACTCCGAGACGACAGGGTGATCGGCGGCGGCTCGACGGGCACCCGCTCGAGAGCAGGAGGAGTCTTTGCCGTATCTTCAGTGAAGGGATCGATGTCGGCGGGATTTCCCGGCGGCTGCGTCACGTCGTCACCCCCTTCCGTCTCGAGCGTCCGGTTTTCGCTCGGCGCGCCGCATTGGCAAGAAATCATCACGGTAACGGCCGCGAGGGCGAGACGAGCCTGTGAGCTCTCACGGGCCATTGTTCTGAACCTTGCGGAAGTCGTCGAACATGTTTACGTACCCGCCGCTCATTCCGCGGCCGACCTCCGGGGTCGCCTCGACCAGCCGCCGGAGCAATAGCCGGATACGAACCCGCAAACTACGAGTCCACAGAGACGGGTGGATCGCGACGCGCGATCCCGGCCCGGGCTCCCACTCGGTGCTGTCGCTCGCAGACGTGATCTCGAGAGATGAACCGCGCATCGCATCCATCATCGTACTGACTCGATCGTTTATGCCGGCGAGGATCCTCTTATCCTCCTCGGTGGGGTTGTGCTGGAAAGAGAGCCCCAGCTCTTGGGACAAAAAGCGCATCTTGTCCCGTACGAGATCGGTCGGCCACTGGTTGCTTCGCCGCTCGAGCGCGCGGTGCGTGGACGCGTAAAGATGGTTGATGATAACGCGGGTCGCCGTGAGCCACCGCTGCGCATACGCGATCGCCTCCGCCGCCTCGGACTCGTGATCGGAATCGCCGAGCCCCGTAAAATCGTCGCGATCCGGGCTCGCACGAGACACATTGTCTACACCAGCGAGACGCATCACGAGGAGCGCATAGCTGTCGGCGTTATCGAGCGCTTCTTCGGTAGATAAGTGGTCGATGAGCCGCTCCCAACCGTAGGCGCGGTCTCCTGCATCCACGGTGTCTTTGAAATGCGCCGCCTCGTGGATGAGGATCCGAGCCTGCTGCTCTTCATCCTGGTCGAAAAACTGCGGGCAGAGGGTGACTTCGTCTCCCCCGCGGACGAACGCGTTTATATTGCCCTGGCAGTTATTGTGGCACTCAGTCGCCACTGTCGGAGGCGACGCGGATAGGTCGGCCACCTGCCCGCGGATCGCTTCGATGCCAGCGCGGATCTCGCCAATCGGCGGTTCGTCTCCGAAGAAGCGAGCGACCGCCGCCGGTGGATCACGTTCGCTCAATCCCGCGAGCGCTTCCTGAAGCCAACGAAGAGCCAATCCCAGCGGGCGCACAAACTGCATTCGCCTTTCGCCCCCGAAAGCCTCAGTCTCCGGCTCGACCGAACAGTCGAGGAGATCCGCGCTGCCCACGTGGACCTCCACCGCGCGCCACTGCCGGTAGCGGATCCTGCCCTCCGACGCCCACGGAACCGACGACTGCACGACCTGGCCGGGCTCATGGCCGAACGAGCGGATGAGCTCATCGGCAACGGACTCAGTGCGCGCGGACGCAAGGCGAGTGTTTTCGTCGTCGCCGCCTTCCTCGCTCGAATAACCGACGAGGGTGATCCGCGTCTCGGGCCCAAGTGGCAGCCTCGCGGCGATCGCCGCGAGCCTCTGCTTTTGCGGGCCCTCGAGGTCGGAACTTCCGAGATCGAAAAAGACGTGGTCTTCCCACTCCTCCTCTCCCTCGGGATCGAAGGTACCCTCGATGGCGAAGTCATCGCCGGTGCTGGGTGCCGCTGCGGGCTGGCCCCCTCCGTCGCCCTCTCGGGACGCTCCTGCTTCGTCACCCAGGAGCTGTGCCCGGGACGGACGGTCCGTGCCCTCCATCAGGTCGCGCCCAGGTGTCGCTCCTTCGGCGCGCTGTGGTGAGCGCTTCTTGGACCTGCGCCCGAGCTTCTCGCTTCGCGTACGCTTCCCCGGAGAAAGCCCCGCCCTCGGCGAGGGTGCCGTGGCGCCTCGCCCGGGGCCGGCCTTGAATCGCTGCCCGAATCCCATACCCTCGCGCGGCCCATTGTGTCAGAGGGCTACTCAGGTTTCATCCCTCTGCCCGCGCCCTGAGTTCGGGGAGCCCGGGGCGGAAGCTCCAGGCGGCGGGCGCGGTAGCCGGGCGCCGCGGGCGGACCGGCGGCCTCGCAAGGCGATCTCGATCGCGCTCCGAGCAGGGCCCCGCTCGTCCGCCTTCGCCACGACTGTTCGCGAATTACCCGGGCCCCAGCTGACCCGGCGCTAGAAAACCTAGGCGTGGCCCCGGTGATACCGTTTCTGAGATCGCTTATGGCTCGCGCCGATGGTGCCCACTATCGCCGCCGGCGAGGCGGGCCTTGCCGGTACTGGCCGCCCAGCTCTATTGTCCAGGGCGCCGACAAAGGGAACGATTAGCCCCTCGAAGCCTACACGATGAGCGAAGCTCCCCCGATTCGGGCAAGCGCCCGAGGAAGATGAAATGCGCCGGCGCGACATCCAGGCGGCGGTGCTCATCGCCCTTACCCTCCTCGCGGCGGCATTTCTTATCGGGTCGGTGCCGCGCTGGGCGACGTGCATCTCGGCGGCTGCCGCGACCGTTTGCGCCCTGCCCTACCTTCGCTCGTCGCGCGCGATCGCGGGGGGACTGCACAAGGCGCCGCTCCTCGCCTTTATCGGCGCCGCCTTCGCGCTCACCGCGCTTCAGCTCATCCCCCTGCCGGCCTTCCTTACCGAGCTCATCTCCCCCGCCCGCTTCGATCTGGCCGCCGATAACGCCGCCGCGCTCGGCGAAGATTCCCCCGCTTTCATCCCGCTCACCGTCGACCCGCCGGCGAGCCTCGTAGAGCTCGCCAAGCTCGCCGGCTACCTCCTCTTCGCGCTGGCCTGCCTGCGCCTTGTCGCCGCTGGCTCGCGAGCGCGCGCGCTCCTTATGGGTTCCGTCGCGCTGACCGGCGCCGCCGTGGCGCTCACCGCCCTGGCTCACGAAGCGATCGGGGCGACGTCACTGTTCGGCGTCTACGAGCCCGCCTACGCCGGAACGCGCCTCCTCGCCCCTTTTTTGAACCCAAACCATCTCGCCGCTTACACCGGCCTCTCCGCCCAGCTTTCGCTCGGCCTCGCCGTCTACACGCGCGGCCTGTACCGCACAGCGTGGCTCGGCGCGTTTTTCCTATGCGCCGGGGTCGCGCTGCTTTCCGCCTCGCGCGGCGGCGCGCTCGCCCTCGTGGCTGCTCTCTCCCTGTTCGCGATCCTCTACCGATTTCAAGCCCGCGCCGAAACGCCCGGCAAACGCGCCCCGCGCTCCACCGCCATCGCCATGGGCGTCATCGTCCTGTGCGCCGCGGTCATCCTCGCTGCTCTCACCGCAGGCCCCGTCGCCTCCCAGATCGCGGAGACCGCCCGTCCCGGCGAGATCAGCACCGAGGTACGCGTCGAACTGTGGACCGCCGGCACCGAAATCGCTCGCGACTATCCGGCGGCCGGCGTCGGCCGCGGCGCGTTCGTGCACGTCGTCCCCCACGCCTACACGAGCAGGCCGCTTTTCGCCTATCTGGAAAATGGCTACCTGCAGGCCGTAGTCGATTTCGGGATCCCAGCGGCGCTCGCACTGGCCGGAATACTGGCCTGGCTGTTTGCCACCGCCGCGCGGCGCGCGGCCTCGTCCCGCGCCACCTCTCTCGAGATCGGCGCGCTCGGCGGCCTCGCCCTGCTCGCCATCCACAACTTCGTCGATTTCAACCTCGAGCTACCCGGCGTCGCGCTCGCCGGGATCGCCGTCGCCGCTTGCGTTACGCCCCCAAAGCTAGCCGGCGTAAGCTCACGCGAAAAGCGGCGCGCCCTCGTCCTGCGAAGCGCCGCCGTCGCCCTAGCCCTCGCCATCATCGCCCTCGCCGCCACCCCGATCGGCAAGCTCGCCCGCGCCAGCACCCACCTCGGCGTCGCCGAACAGCGCGGCACCGAAGCGGCCGAAAACGCATTTCGCCGCCATCCGGCCAATTACATGACGGCCGGAGAGCTCGCCTACGCCCTTTACCGCGACGGCGACCCGCGCGCCCTGCGCGTCGCAAATCGAGCGCTTTACTTCAGCCCCGACCATGCAGACCTTCACCTACTGACGGCGCGCATGCTCGCGGCTTCGGACCACCCCGAGCAGGCCCGCGTCCACTACCGGCGGGCGCTCGAAACCGGGGGCGCCCGGCCCGCCGTCATCCGCGAGGTCATCTCGCAGTTTCCCGATCCGGAGACAGCTGTGCGCGCGTTTCCGCTCGATCCTCAGATCTTCCCGCGCCTGTTACGCCGGCTTCGCTCCGAAGATCCCGAGCTCGCGCTCGACTACAGCCGGCGGTTTGCGCGCCTCGCCGGTGAAGACGACCCGGCCGTGCTCCTGGCCATCTCGGACATCGAGCGACGCGCCGGCGATCTGGCCCGCGCCGCCTCCGAGGCGAAAGCAGCGTACGACGCCTGGGGCGACGCCGACAGCGCCCGCGCCCTGGCCGCGGCACTCTCCGAAGCCGGCCAGGACGAAGAAG
>SLNH01000190.1 GCA_007133195.1 Nannocystineae bacterium
CCTGTAACCGTCTGATTTTGCGACACTCCGAGAGCCGCCGGGCGGTGGTAGGGCGCGTCTCGCGAGGCGCGCGGCAGGCATGGGCGCCCCCCGCCCGCGCGGGCCTGCGGGAAAGCTCAGGCGTTCGCAGCGAGCGCCACGCCCGGAGTGGGCCCGACAGCCACTCGCGGCGAGTCGGCTCTCCCCCCTGCCAGCGGCACCGAATCCCTGTATAGTGGCGGCGATGCAAATGGAGCGAATCGCGCGCTGTCCTGTGGGCCATCTTTGCGCCGGCGCAGCCGCGGCGGTGATGGCCGCGCTCGCCACGGGATGCTCGAGCTCGGACGACGACGGAGGCGCCGACGAGGCCTCGGATGCGCTCGAGACCCCGCGTCAGGGGGGGCACCTCGTCCTGCCCTCGATCGAGCCTCATTACATGAATCCGATCCTCGAAACTCGTTTCGAGCGAGCCAGCATGTTCGTCTTCGAGGGGCTCGTGGGGCTCGACAACGAGCTCGAGGCCGTGCCACGGCTCGCCGAGTCGTGGAACGTCTCCGAAGACGGCAAGCGGATCGAGTTTTCGCTCCGCGATGACGTGCGCTGGCACGACGGGGAGCCGCTTTCGTCCGAGGACGTCGCCTTTACCTTCGAAGCGCTCCGAGGTACCGAGGCGCCCACGGTCTGGCAAACCTACATGGCAGACGTCGATGCGGTGGAAGCGCCCGACGATCACACGGTCGTGGTCACCTACGACGAGCCCTACGCGCCGGCGCTCAAGACGTGGACCATGGGCATCTTGCCTGCCCACATCTACGACGACGCCGACGACATCAAGGACTCGGAGGCGAACTACGAACCGGTAGGTACGGGGCCATACCGGCTCGCACGGTGGGAACGCGGGGAGCGCATCGTTTTGAGCGCGAACCAAGACTGGTGGTACCAGGAGGACGACGCCGCTCGAGTCGAAGGCGCCGGCCGGCGCGGTGAGGAACCCCGCGGCTTTCCCTACGTCGATTCGATCGAAATTCGGTTCGGAATTCAGAACCAGCTGGGGGCGCTGGAGGAAAACCGCATCGACTTCGCCGACGTCGCCCACGTGTCGGCTTGGAGCCAAACGCAGCTCGGCGACTTCCGCGAGCACTTCGAGGCCTCGAGCGTCATCGAGAGCGAGTTTTGGGGCATCGCCTGGAACTCCCAGCGCGGACCGCTGGACGATCCCGAGGTGCGCATCGCGCTCAGTCACGCGCTCGACCGCGGGCGCATCATCAACGACGTTTTGCTCGGGCAAGCGCAGCCGCTGTCGGCGCCGTTCTTCCCCACGATGTTCGGCGACGACCCGTCGATCGCGCCCTACCCGTTCGACCTGGACGAGGCCGCCGAGCGCCTAGACGCCGCGGGGTACCACGAGGAAGACGGCGAGCGGCTGTCGATCGACCTCATCATCGCCAGGTCACCGCACCGCCGCCCGGCCGAGGAGGTGCTCGCCATCTACCGTAGCGACCTGGCCGAGATCGGGGTCAACCTCGAGATCCATACGCTCGACCCCAGCGAGTTCGAAAACCGGCGCGTCTTGTTCGAGTACGACGCGCTGTACTTCGGCTGGGTCCCCGACATTCCCGATCCCGATCCATCGATCCTCCTTCACTCGAGCCAAATCGAGGGCGGGTTGAATCTGGCCGCATTCGCCCACGGCGAGGTGGACGATCTCCTCGAATCGGCGCGCAGCAGCGCCGACCGCGCCGACCGCGCCGAGCTCTACCGCGAGCTCCACCGGCTGGTGCACGAGCTCGAGCCCTACACGATGCTCTACGCTCCCTACGGCCACTACGCGTGGAACCGGCGGGTCCGGGGCGTAAACCCGAGCGACATCGGGCCACAGCCGCCGTTTCCGGGCGCCGCGCGCTGGTTCGTCGTCCCGACCTCGGAAGCCGCGACAGCCTCCCAGCTGTAAGCCGGCGCGCGGGCTCACCGCGGTCCGCCCGTTAGCGAGCGCGCACGAGGCCAGCCTCGAACCGGGCGCGGGCGTGACCGTTCGCGATGGCCTCCTCCGCTCGCGCCTTGCCCGCCGCCGGGTGACCAACGCGGCCGAGGTGATGGAGGATGACCCCGGCCGCGAATACGAGCCCGCGCCGGGTGAGATTGTCCTCGCCCGCCAGCGCGGCGCGCCCCGCGCGCGCCGCCGCGTCGGCCCAGGCCGAGATCGTGTCCTCGCTCGGGATCCCCTCGCAGGTGGTCGGCATCGGCTCGGCGCGGGCGCCGGCGGCGACGCCCAGCTCGCGCGGATCGAACTGGACGGCTTCGAGCGGTTTGAGATCGCCATCACCGGGGGCGGCGCGAACGCCCTGCCGGCTCGCCGCGCACGACGGGATCACACCGCCCTCGACGCCGCGGGGCGCCAACATGCTCGCGTAGACGCCTTCGCGGGCGACGGCGTCCAAGATCGCGTCGTACCCCCGATGGGTGTAACCGACGACGAGGTGCGTTTTGCCCTCTGCTCGGACCGGCGCGAGCAACTTTTCGAGTAGAGACAGACACGGCCGCTTGACGATCAGCGATCGGAGCTCGTCGAGCGCGGCGAGCGGCGGACAAAACTGCGGCAAGTCGAGATAGGCCCAGCCCACGTCGGGATCGGCGACGCGCCGGCAGGCCTCGGGCGGATCCGTGCGCCGCAGCGCGCCGCCCGGCGCGCCGCAAGCCGCGAGCACCCGGTGAGCCGTGAGCCCCCATTTCGGCCCCTGCATAACCCGGCCGTGAAGCACCGCAGGCACGCCGGCGGCCGACAAGACCGCGGGCAGAAACGGGACCGCCGGCAGATGCCTGACGTAACCGTTGTACGGGTCCGCGAGATCGACGAGCTCGGGCACGGGGGCCGCCGCCCAGGCCGTGTGGCTGCGCAGCCCCGCCAGCACGCCTCGGAGCTCGTCGTGCGTCTCGAGCTTCATGCGCAGCGCGACCAGAAACACCCCGGCCTGCACCGGATCGACGTCGCCGCGCAGCACGAGCTCGATTCCGTCGCGCGCCTCGTCGGCGGACAGATCCTTGCTCATCCGCGGGCCGGTGGCGATGCGGGCCAGGTATCCAGACATGCGCTGCGTCGCCGCGGGGGCGCCTGGAACAGGGGATTGGGTCATCGTCGGACCGTTCGTCATGGCCGGCGGCGCGGCCGGCCGCCGGGCTCGAGGAAAACGCGGTGGCAAAGGCGCGCGCGGGGCAGCGTCACACGCCGCGACCGAACACGAGGGCGGCCGCCGCCAACACGAAGATCGCGGTGAGCACCAAGCTCACGCCGCCCCGGCGCCGGCCGGGCCGCTTGCTCGTCCCGGTCACGGTGTGGGCGGCGTTTCTGAACCCGCTGCGCATGCCCGTGAGCACGCCGCCGCCACCACTGCGCTCGCGTGCGCCCTTGCCCCTGCGGCGCTTGCGCCGTCGGCGTTGCTTGGCCATGCTCGGAGTATAGTAACGCGCGCGGCGAAAGCGAGCGTTCGGAGCCCCGCCCCGACCGCCGACGAGCCGCCGCGCGATGGCCCGAAAACGGCTTGCGTCACGCGCTTGCCTCCCGTATGTATGGGGACCTTGCGCGCGGGCGAGAGCCCGCCCCCACGGCCGGCGCGCTCGCGCCGCGTCACGAGGAGGGCCTTGAATTGGACACGTTCGGGCAGCACCTCTTGGTGGAGTACCACGGTTGCGACGTCGACGTCCTCGACAACGCGCAGCATATCGAGCACGCGATGAGGCGCGCGGCCGAGGTCGCCGGAGCAACCGTTGTCACCACGACCTTTCACCGCTTCGCGCCCCAGGGCGTCAGCGGCGTCGTCGTGATCGAGGAGTCTCATCTCTCGATACACACGTGGCCCGAGTGCGGTTACGCCGCGGTCGATTTCTATACGTGCGGTGACTGCGAGCCCGAACGCGCGCACGAGGTGCTGCAGAGCGCCCTCGTGGCCGCGCGTAGCGAGGTGATGCAGGTGCGCCGTGGTCTGTATCCGTCCAGCGCGTCGATGCGCGTGGCGCGCCATGAGTCTGAAAATTCGGCCCTTGCGGTCGCCGAGGACGCCTCCGTCCTGCCCGGGCACGCGCTGACATCCACCGAATCTTGAGAAGCGCGCCGTGGGGCTGTGGTACGACGAGACCTACGCCGACAAGGTTCGGCTGTCGCTCAAGGTTTCGCGGACGCTCCACCGCGAGCAAAGCGACCTGCAGCGCATCGAGATCGTCGACACCGAGGCGATGGGGCGCACCCTCATCCTCGACGACGTCTTCATGACCAGCGAACGCGACGAGCACTATTACCACGAGATGCTCGTCCACCCCGCGCTCACGACCACGCCCCGCATCGCGCGCGTGCTCATCATCGGCGGCGGCGACGGCGGGACGGCGCGGGAAGTTTTGCGCCATCCCGAGGTCGAGCGCGTCGACATGGTGGAGATCGACGGGCGCGTGGTGGAGGCCTGTAAGGCGCACCTGCCGAACTTCGGAGCCTGGGACGATCCGCGCCTCCGCGTCGAGATCGGCGACGGGGTCGCCTACGCGCGCGACGCCGACGTCGATCCCTATGACGTGGTGCTCCTCGACGGCACGGACCCGGTCGGCCCCGGCGAGGGGCTGTTCGACGAGGCTTTCTACAGGGGCGTGCGCCGCCTCCTCACGCCGCACGGAACGTTCGCCCTGCAGAGCGAGTCCCCCTTCCTCATGCGGGACGTGTTCCTGGACATCCAGGCGACCCTCGGGCGAATTTTCGGCCGCGTGCACCCATACTTCGGGCCGGCACCGATCTACAACGCCGGGCCGTGGTCATGGACCTTCGCCTCGCACGAGGTGGATCCCATGGCGATCGATTCGGCGCGTGCCCGGCGCGCCGAGCTGACCGCCAAGTACTACAACGCCGACATTCACCGCGCCTCGTTCGCGGTTCCGAACGACCTCCGCTGAGCGGCGTCGCGCCGCCGGCGCTACTCGAAGTCCCCCGCCACCACGACGGTGAGCGCTTCGGGATCGACGTAGCGCTCGAACACCCGGTCCAGATCGCGGACTTCTACCGCGCGGATCCTCTCCTCCAGCGCGTCCTCGAACAGCATGTCCCGGCCGGAGGCGAGATTTCGGCTGATCGTACGCGCGAGCTCGTCGTCCTCGCCGCGGGAGACCTGCCGGCTGCTCAGCCAACCCTGCCGGGCCGCCTCGAGCTCCTCCTCCGTGAACCCGTCCCGCACGGCGCGCGCCACCTCTTCCCGGACGAGCGCGAGCACCCGATCGCGGTTTTGCGGGGCGAACGTGGCGTGCACGTAGAGCGTGCCGACGTCGTCGAGCGATTCCACGGCGAGCTGCGCCCCCACGCTGTACGACAGGCCCTCGTCATCCCGGATGCGATCGCTAAGACGCGAGCTCAGCGTACCGCCGCCCAGAATTCGAGTGGCGAGCTCGAGCGCCGGATAGTCTTCGTGCTCGTCGCCGACCGGCACCCTCAGCGCGCCGATCAGCGTCGCGTTTTCCCGATCCGGGGTGGTGAGCTCGATGATCTCGCCCTCTGGGGCGTGATCGTCTGCCGGGATCCGCTCGTAGGGCACCTCGGCCTCCCAGCCCTCGAAGTGCTCGCGCACGAGGGCGGACACGGCGCCTGGATCGAAGTCGCCCACGAGCACCAAGGTGGCGTCGCCCCCGCCGTACATCCGATCGTGAAGCGCCCGGAGGTCCTCGATCTCGAGCTCTCTCGTCCGCTCGAGCCCCTCGTCGATGGGCAGCGGTCGTAGCGGATGATCGCCCTCCATCCCGCTCATCGCGACGGCGAGCTCGGCGCCCGCGAGGGCGCCTGGCTGGGTCCGCGCCTCGCGCAAAGCCTCCACCTGCCGGCGAACGATCACGTCGAGCTCGCTCTCCTCGAGCGCCGGCTCACGCAAGACCTCCGCCACGAGCGGAATCAACGACTCGAGGCTGTCCCGGCGCGTCTCCAACGCGGCGACGCCGCGGTTTTCGCTCCCATAGAGGTGAAGCCCCGACTGCAGCTCGTTTACCCGATCCCGGATCTCTTGGCGGCTTCGGTGTTCGGTGCCGCGAAGGAGCAGCCGTGGCAAGGTCTGCGCCGCGGTGCGCTCGCCGCGCAGCCGCTCCTCGTCGCCGAGCCGAATCACCAAAAGGCCCGTCACGCGCTCGCCGCGCGCGGGCTTCGGGAGCATCGCGAGCCGCATGCCGCTCGAAAGCTCCTCCACGATGAGGTGCTCGTGCACGTTTTCCGGCGTCGAGTCGAACCGGTCGCCCTCGCCCCGCGCCGCCTCGGCGAATTCGTGGTGCGAAAGCCTCTCGCCCAGGTCGCTCGCGCTCGGAACGCCTACGCGGTCGGCCGCGTCGTCCGGGATGAAGGTGCCGACCGTGCGATTGCTGGGGCGCAAAAACCTCGAGGCCACCTTTTCGACCTGCGCCGCCTCGATCTCCTCGATGCGGTCCCGATGATAAAAGAACAGCCGCCAATCGCCGCGGCTCGCCCACTCGCTCAGCGCGATGCCCAGGCCCGTGGAATCGTCTAGGCGCGAGGCGAATTGGTTTAGCCTCGACGCGCGGGCCCGGGCCACCTCCGAGGCGTCGATGGGCTCCTTTGCCGCCTCGGAGAGCGTCTCGAGCATGACCTCGCGAACCTCCTCCACGTCCTGATCCTCGGACACGGCGGCGTGCGCGACGAGCACGCCGGGTTCGCGCAAATCGCGCACGAAGGCACCGGCGCTCGACGCCAAACCCGGCTCGACGAGCGCCCTGTACAGGCGCCCGGAAGGCTCGCTGCCTATCACGTGCGCCAACAAGCTAACGGCCGGGAACAGCTCGTGTCCCCCTGCCGGGACGTGATAGCTCGCCATCACGTATCGGGTATCCCCGGCGCGGCGGACGGTCACGCTGCGCTCGCCCTCCTGCGCCGGCTCGCGGGTGTAGGTCTCGTACAGCCGGAGCTCTCCGTCACGATCCGGCGCGGCGATGGCGCCGAACTCGCGCTCGATCGAGGCCAGCGCCCACTCGCGATCGAAGTCACCCGTCACCACCACCATGGCGTTATCCGGCTGATAGTAGCGCCGGTAAAACGACCGGAGCCGGTCCATGGGCACGCTTTCGATGTCCGATCGCGCGCCCAGGGTGTGCCGGCCGTAGCCGTGCCAGTCATAGGCCACGGACAGCACGCGCTGCAGGAGCACGCGGATCGGGCTGTTTTTTTGGGCCTCGAACTCGTTCCGGACCACGGTCATTTCAGAGGCCAAATCTTCGCTCGTGAACGCGGCGTTCACCATCCGATCGGCCTCCATGGAGATGGCCCAAGACAGGTTGTCCTGGGTGGCGGGCAGGGTCTGAAAGTAGTTGGTGCGATCGCTCGACGTCGTCCCGTTTCCCCGCCCGCCGCGCGCCGAGATCGCCGCCGTGATGTCGGGGTGGCGCTCGGTGCCGTAAAACAGGAGGTGCTCGAGGAGGTGCGCCATTCCCGTCTCCCCGTAGCCCTCGTGCCGAGAGCCCACGAAATACGTGGTGTTCACGGTGACCGAGCTCCGCGTGGCGTCGGGGAAGAGCAGGACTTGAAGCCCGTTTTCGAGCCGGTATTCTTCGATGCCCTCCACGGTGCGCACGTGCTCGGCGCCGGCGACCGGGTCGGGTTCGGAGGGCTCGGGGCGCTCGGGGCTCGGCGCGCTCGAGCACGCCCCCGCCGCCAAGGCCGCTGCGGCGGCCAACGTGAATAACCGCGTCATCGCTGTCCTCTTGGGCTCTTGTCGGGCTTTCGCTTCGTCACGGTCGCCGGCGCCCGCCGCTCACGCGCGCGACGAGGCGGCGCGGCGCACGATGTCCCGGATTCGCGGGATTCCGGCGCTCGCGCGGCTGCCCGGCCACATGAGATCCTTACCTTCGCAAAACGCGATCGCGCCGGCGCGGGCGGCCGGGATGTCCAGGCTGCGAAAGCGCTCGGCGTCCGCCTCGGAAAACGCATAAGGCTCGTCCGGAAGCAGCACGAGCTCGGGCGCGCGGGCCTCGACCTCCTCGAGCGTGATCCGCGGATACCGGGTGTCGCGATCGCCCAAGCGATCGGCCGGGATCGGCGATCGCCGGGCCAGGTCGGCGGCGAGCGGGTAGCGCCGCTCGCGATCGGAAAACACGTTGTCCGCGCCGGCCAGCGCGAGCACGTCACTCAAGTACGTGTCGCCGCTGGCGGTCATCAGCGGATCGAGCCAGATCGGGACGAACGCGCGCACGGGCGGCGACTCGCGCTGTGCTCGCGCCGCGGCCACGGCGTCGTAGCCGCGGCGGATCGCCCCCCTCGCCGAGTCGTCCCGCGGCGCGGCGAGGAGGCGCGCGAGCCGGGCGAGGTGGGCAACGCCGTCGTCCACGCGCCTCGGAAACGAGACGAACACCGTGTGGCCGAGGCGGACGAGCTCCTCGAGCGCCGGCCGCGCGTTCTCTTCCTGGTTGGCGAGCACGAGGTCTGGGCGCAGGTCCACCACCGCGGAAACGTCTGCGTCCTTCGTCCCGCCCACGATCGGGATATGCTCCACGTCGCCCGCGGGCTCCACGCAATAGTGGGTGCGGCCGACCAAACGGTCCCCGGCGCCCAGGGCGAACACCGACGCCGTCTCGCTGGGGACCAGCGACACGACCCGCCGTGGTGGGCGCAGGAGACTGACGTCCCGACCCATGTCGTCGCGTATGCGGGTGGCCATGGGCCCAGCCTACACGAGCCTCGGGCTCCCTACATCCGGAATCCGCGCGCCCCGAACGCCGCCCAGGGGCCCGGGAGGGCTGCGGACGACCGCTGCGCAGAGCTTTCACGCCAAAGGAGGTCAGGTAGAATGCACCCACTGGTCGCACCTATGGATTCACTCGACACGCTGCTCTCGCTAGACCCCGATTACCTCGACGAACTCTACCGAAACTACCTGCGCGACCCGGGCTCCGTGCACGCCTCGTGGGCCGAGCTATTCAGGCGCTACGAGCGCAGCGAGGCGTCGCGAACCGCTCCCGCGCCGGGGGCGTGGGTGCCCCCGGGGCTCGGCAAGATCTCGCGCGCGCCCGGCATTCAGATCTACGACCTCGTCCACACCTATCGGCAGTTCGGACACCTCATCGCTGACCTCGATCCGCTCGGCCGCAGCCCCAGGGAGCACCGCTTTCTCGACCTTTCGCAATTCGGGTTCAGCGAGTCCGATCTAGACGAAGTGGTGCGGTGCGAGGGCTATCACGGCCTCGAGGAAGCCACCGTCCACGAGCACCTCGACGTCCTGCGTGAGACCTACTGCGGGCCGATCGGGGTCGAATTCATGGACGTCATGGATCCGGCCGAGCGGGACTGGCTCCAGGAGCGCATGGAGCCCAGTCGCAATCGCCCGCAACTGAGCGACGCGCAGCGCCGCACGCTACTTAGGGACATCGTCGCCGCCGACGCATTCGAGCACAACCTTCACAGGATGTACCCGGGGGCCAAGCGATTTTCGCTGGAGGGTGGCACCACCCTCATCAATCTGCTCAAGACCCTCGTCTACGAGGCTCCCGACGCGGGCGCCGAACACCTCGTGTTCGGCATGGCCCACCGCGGCCGCCTCAACGTGCTCGCGAATGTCCTCGAGAAACCCTTGGCCTATATCTTGGCCGAGTTCGAGGGCCGCCCCCTGTCCGCGGAGGTCCAGGGCTACGGCGACGTCAAATACCACCTCGGCTACTCGAGCGAGCTCGCCTATGGCTCGGGCGACGGGCTGAACCTGTCTCTCACGTTCAACCCGAGTCATCTCGAGGCGGTGGACCCGGTCGTCGAAGGCATCGTGCGCGCCAAGCAAACCTATATGGGCGACACCGCGCGCGAGCGGGTGGTGCCCGTGCTCATGCACGGCGACGCGGCCTTCACCGGGCAGGGCGTGGTCGGCGAGACCTTCACCTTCGCCGACATCGACGGCTACCGGACCGGCGGGACGATCCACGTCATCGTCAACAACCAAGTCGGCTTCACCACCGATCCCGAGGCGCTGCGCAGCACCCGTTACGCGTCGGATATCGCGAAAATCGTCCGCGTCCCCGTGTTTCACGTAAACGCGGACTATCCCGAGTCGGTGATGCTGTGCGCGCAGCTCGCCCTCGCCTACCGGCAGCGTTTTCACCGCGACGTGGTGATCGATCTCGTGTGCTTCCGCCGCCACGGACACAACGAACTCGACGATCCGAGCTTCACCCAGCCCGTGATGGCCAGGCTGATCCGCGAGCATCCCCCGGTCTCGGAGATCTACGCCGAGAAGCTCGTCAAGCGCGGCGTGGTGTCCCGCGAGGACATCAAGGACCAGCTCGAGGAGCGAAAGCGAGAGCTCCAGGCGGCGCGTGAGACGGCCAAGGGGATGCCGGAGCAAGTCACGCAGGTGTTCGGCGGCCGGTGGCAAGGCCTGGGGCCGGCGGGCGACGACTGGTCGGCCAAGACCGCGGTGCCCCACGAGCGCCTCGAGCGCATCGCGAGCGCCTTGGCCCGAGCGCCCGAGGGCTTCAATTGGCACCCGCGGCTCAAAAAGCAGATGGAGCAGCGGGCGGAGATGGTGCTCGGCGACAAGCCGATCGACTGGGGGTGCGGCGAGGCGCTCGCCATCGGCTCGCTCCTCTGCGACGGGACCCCGGTCCGCCTGTCCGGGCAGGACGCCGCCCGCGGCACGTTCAGCCATCGCCACGCCGTCTACGCGGACATCGAGACCGGCGAGCGCTACGTTCCGCTCGACCACGTCACCTCCGAACAGGCGCGCTTCGAGATCTTGAACAGCCCGCTGTCCGAGGCGGCGGTCCTCGGCTTCGAATACGGCTACGCCACGGCGGATCCGTGGACGCTCGTGATCTGGGAGGCGCAGTTCGGCGACTTCGTCAACGGCGCGCAGGTCATCATCGACCAGCTGATCGCCGGCGCGGAGTACAAGTGGGGCCGGATGTCGGGACTCGTGATGCTCCTCCCGCACGGCTACGAGGGCCAGGGGCCCGAGCACTCGAGCGCCCGCCTCGAGCGATTCCTCGAGCTCAGCGCCGAGAACAACTTCCAGGTGTGTAACTTCACCACGCCGGCGCAGCTGTTCCACGCGCTGCGCCGGCAGATCCACCGCCGGTTCCGCAAGCCGCTCGTGGTGATGAGTCCCAAGAGCCTACTCCGGCACCCGCAAGCGGTCTCGAGGGTGAGTGACTTCGCCGACGGCGGCCTGCACACGGTGATCGACGATCCGGACGTCGTGGCCCCCGAGCGGGTCGAGCGGGTCCTGTTTTGCTCGGGCAAGATCTACTACGCGCTCGCGGACGAGCGGCGAAAGCGCGAGGTGACCGATATGGCCATCGTCCGGCTCGAGCAGCTGTATCCCTACCCAGTGGACGAGGTCGAGCGGGTGTTTTCGCGCTATCCGAACATGCGCCGACTCGTCTGGGTCCAGGAGGAGCCTCGCAACATGGGCGCGTGGCGCAACCTCGTGCACCGCTTTCAGGCGAGCACGCCGCGCGACGCAGATCTCGAGTACGTGGGCCGCGACTCGCGCGCCGTCCCCGCGACCGGCTCGCTCAACGTTCACCAGCGCGAGGAGCGCGAGCTCATCGAGGCCGCGTTCCGGGACGCAGAGTCCCCGAGCATCGTCCGCCGCATGCCCGGTTTGGCCCACGACGCGGAAGTCGTGCGCGCCGGCCGGCCGTGATCGCGCCGGGCGACGAACGACCCGCCACGAACGACGCGAGGCGCGCGGGGCTGCGGCCCGATAATTGGCCGCCTGGGTGTCGCGAGACAAAAACGCCGCCGGCCCCGCAGGACCGGCGGCGCTCGCAGAGGCGGTGCCGCTGCGTCGCGTCTAGGCCCAGAAGTCGTGGGCGCGGACGGTCTTGCGGTTGTTGGCGTGGGCGCGCTCGGTCGCCTGCTGAATGAGCCAGTGGACCCAGGCGTTCAGCCCCTCCAGCGCGTCCGCGGCCGCGTTGCAGTCCGCAGCGCGGATCTCGTTTTTCACTTTCGAGCCGACGAGGAGCATCTCCTCGGTGGGCTCCGCCTGCTTTTTCGCCGTGCTCTTCTTCTTGGTTTTCGCCTTTGCTTTAGCCACAAATACCCCCTTCGGTACGAGTTTCGTGAGTTGTACCTGTCGGGGCTGACAACGAACGCGCTCTCAGCCCGCCTTTTCGCCCCATTCTTGAGGTTTTTTCACACAGCGAAAACCCGTCAATGGGCCAAAAAATGCCGTAGAAAGGGTTTTTTCGGGCGATCGAGGGCGATCTCGGCGCTGCCGCCCCCGCGCGAGGGGCCTCGCCGCGCCCCAAAGTGGCCTTTTCGGCGCTCTCCGCGGCTCCGAGTCGGCCTGCTATGGCGGCCGCGCGGCACGCTGCGAATGCAAGGCGCGCCGCGCGCGCAGTCTCGTCAAACCGCCCAGCCGGCGCGCGGCGCCATTCGGCGTTCATCCGCCCGTTGCGCCCTTCGGCGGCTCGTGCACGGCGCAGGCGAGTGATGCGATCGAGCGGTTCAGAACGCCGGGGCGTAGGTTAGGCCGCGGACCCGCCGCCGGCGGCCTCTCCGATGTGGCGCTCGACCACCTGGCCGAGTTTCGGAATCGCATCGGTGACGTTGCGCTTTGCCGAAGGGCGCACCTTTTCGTAGGCCTTCTTCGCCGTCCGATGGCGGGTCGTCGCCGCGCGCTCGTCGGTGACGGCGAGAAGATCGTCGGCCACATCCTCTGAGCGGGCCGTGAGGAAGTCCGCAAAGCTCCCCCCGCTGCCCGCGCGCCACGTCTCGTAGTAGGGCTGCATGCGGGCGAGCCAGTCGTCGAGGAGCCCGTCGATCGTTTCCGGAACGAATCTTGGTTTGAGGCGCTTTACGGTGCCGTAGGCCCCTTTGATCGCGACCCCGGTGATGCCCGTCTTGTTCCGCACCTCCTCGTCGACGAGGGCAGTGCAGTCCTCGATGAGCTTCGCGCGCGGGGGCTCGGCTCCGAGCGTCTCGGCGAGCGTGGGCTGGTTTTCGTCGTCCATGACGCCTTCCTTTCGCAAGCGGCTGCTGGGCGCCCCTCGAGCGCCATCGCGGCGCAGGAGACTTTAGTACCCGGCGAGCGCTCATGTGAAGGCAGGCTGCCGCGATCCGCCAATCCGCCGTCACGGGCTCTGTCGCGGGGCGCGAAAGCTCCCGGCGGGGGCGGGAGCACGGACCCTCGACGGTGCCGGCGGCAGCGGATACACTCGCGCGCCATGCAGCGCCTCATGAGCTTCGTTAGCGGCGAATGGGTCGAGGGCAACGAGCCGCGGTCCGTGCTGGTGAACCCGGCCACCGAGGAGCCCTTGGCCGAGACGTCGACCGCCGGCATCGATATGGCCGGCGCCCTGGCCTACGCGCGAGAGCGCGGCGGGAAAGCCCTCCGGACGCTCTCGTTCGCGGAGCGGGGCAAGGTCCTTCGCGCGATGGCAAACGCCATCCACGTCCGCCGTGAGGAGCTTCTCGCGCTGGCTGTTCAAAACGGCGGGAACACCCGATCGGACGCGAAGTTCGACGTGGACGGCGCGATGGCCACCCTGTCGGCCTATGCCGATCTGGGCGCCGAGCTCGGAGAGCGTCACCTGCTCCCCGACGGAGAGGGGATCCAGCTCGGCCGCACCGCCCGGCTGTCCGGCCAGCACGTGCTCGCGCCGAAGCGCGGCGCGGCGCTGCACATCAACGCCTTCAATTTCCCGGCTTGGGGACTGGCCGAAAAAGCGGCCACCGCGCTCCTCGCGGGCGTCCCGGTGATCGCCAAGCCGGCGACCTCGACGGCGCTCGTCGCCTACCGCATGACCCGCGGCTTCCTCGAGGACGGCGCCGTCCCCGACGGGTCGCTCTCGCTCGTCGCGGGCCCGCCGGGCGACCTCCTCGAGCACCTCGACCGGCAGGACGTCCTCGCGTTCACCGGCTCCAGCCAAACCGCCATGAAGCTCCGCGGGGTCGACGCCGCCCTGTCGCGCTCGGTCCCGGTCAACGTCGAGGCCGACAGTCTGAACGCATCGGTGCTCGCGCCGGATGTGGCCGCGGGGAGCGAGACGGAGGCGCTGTTTTTCGCCGACGCCGTGCGCGACATGACGCAGAAGGCCGGCCAGAAGTGCACGGCCATCCGTCGCATCATCGTGCCCGAGGCGCGCCTGTCAGAGGTTCTGGCCGGCTTCGAGGAGCGGCTCGCTGACGTCACCGTGGGCGATCCGGCGCGCGAGGGCGTCCGCATGGGCCCGGTGACGAGCGCGGATCAGCTCGCCGAGGTGCGCGCCGGGATCGAGGCCCTGGCCGAGACCACCGAGCCGGTGTTCGGCGGCGCGGGCGCGATCGAGCCTGTCGGGGTCGACCAAGGCAAGGGCTATTTCGTCGGCCCCGTGCTCCGCCTCGCGCGCGATCCGCGCGCCGCCGCGGTCCACGGCCGGGAGGTTTTCGGTCCCGTGGCCACCGTCATCCCCTACTCGGGCGATCCGGACGAGGCCGCCGAGCTCGTGGCTCTCGGGGGCGGCGGCCTCGTAACGTCGGTGTACTCGGACGACCGCGGCTTCGTCGCCCGGGCCGTCCCGGAGCTTGCCCCCCACCACGGGCGCCTTTACCTGGGCAGCGCCAAGATGGCGTCCCAGTCGCCGGGGCCGGGCACCGTGCTCCCTACGCTCCTGCACGGAGGACCCGGGCGCGCCGGCGGAGGCCAGGAACTCGGCGGGCTGCGCGGCATGCGCCTATACCAGCAGTGCACCGCGCTTCAGGGCGACAAGTCCGTGCTTAACGCGCTCGTGTGACCGACGCGGGCGCTCCTCCCCGCCGCGCAGGGCCGGGCCGGCGGATCACGGCGCGGGCGCCGCCGCCGTGAGCGGGGCGTCCGCGACTTCGAGGAGCGTCGTCACGACCGTGTTACTCGGCTGGGGGAAAAACAGGTAATTCGCAATGTG
This sequence comes from Nannocystineae bacterium, assembly GCA_007133195.1. Taxonomy (GTDB): domain Bacteria; phylum Myxococcota_A; class Polyangia; order Haliangiales; family Haliangiaceae; genus SLNH01. The sequence goes on from SLNH01000190.1 coordinate 14,851, forward strand.
CGGCTCGGTCCCGTACAGCTCGCGGTAGGGGCCGGGATCATAGCCTTCGAGCGGCATGGAGATGTCGCCGAAGTCGAGGTGGGTGATGTCGTACGCGGGCAGGAGCGCCACAAGGCGTTGAAAGCGGCGCAAAAACGGTGCGTCGAAGACCCCGGCCCGCGGCGACTCGCGGATCACGAGATCGTCGCCCTCGCGATCCATCGACAGGGCGACTTGCTGGACGCCCGCGACGCGGGCCATCGTGCTCAGACATACGCGCAGATACTGCTCGCGAATCGGCTCGCCGGTCGCGAGCTCCTCGGGCACCGGCGCCTCGCCGTCGCGGATTTGGATCAGGCTCGGCTCGCGCCCGACGCAGAGAATATAGATGTAATCGCAGTACTCCTCGTCAGTGCCCGCGCGAAACCACGTGGACGCGTCGAGCTCGGCGGCGAGCTCCTCGGCGAGCGCCTGGCCGTCCTCTTCCCCGATCCCCGCGTCGAAGCGGGCGGCGTCGTCGGGCTCGCCCCAGCGCTTTCGCGGATAAAGGCGCCGCAGGGCCTCGTCCAGCGCCGAGAACATCGTGCCCTTGCGGTCGTCACAGCCGGGCTTTTCTCCGCAATTGTCACAACCGCTCATGATCCCTGTCTACCAGAGCCGCCGCCGGCGGTAAATCCGCCGGGACCTGCACCCAAGCCGCCGCCCGCGCTGAATCGCCGGGTATGCCCGGCAAAGGTCACCCTCGTCCAGCGGGGCGCTCACCCTCCAGGGCGCGCCGCTCGCCCTCGGGCCGCTCGAGCTCGAAGGCGTCGTGCAGGGCGCGCGTGGCGAGCTCACTGTATTTCTCCCGGATGACGCACGAGATCTTGATCTCGCTCGTCGAGATCATCTGAATGTTGATCCCCTCCTCCGCGAGGGCCTCGAACATCCGCCGCGCCACCCCGGCGTGGGAGCGCATCCCCACGCCCACCACCGAGATCTTGGAGATGTCGTCGTCCCAGGCGAGATTGGCGCCTTCGCCCGTGAGCTCGGGACAACGCTCGGCGAGCAGCTCGATGGCCCGCTCGCGATCGCCCTTCGGCACCGTGAACGTGACGTCGGTGTGTCCCGAATGGCTGATATTTTGGATGATCATATCGACGATGATCCCCTCCGCCGACAGCGGCGAAAAGATCCGCCGCGCGACGCCGGTGACGTCGGGGACCGCGCGCAGCGTGATCTTGGACTCGTTGCGATCGGCGGCCACGCCGGTAACGACGATATCTTCCATAGAAGCCTCTTCTGGAACGACCCACGTGCCCGTGGCCTCGGAGAACGACGACCGCACGTGGATGGGGACGCCGTATTTCATTCCGAACTCCACCGCGCGGATCTGGAGCACCTTGGCGCCCAGCGACGCGAGCTCGAGCATCTCCTCGTAGCTTATGCGCTCCATCTTCCGCGCCCCCGGCACCACCCCCGGATCGGCGGTGTAGACCCCATCGACGTCGGTGTAGATCTCGCACGCGTCGGCGCCGAGCGCCGCGGCGATCGCCACGCCCGTGGTGTCGGAGCCCCCGCGCCCCAGCGTGGTGATGTTTCCCCGCTCGTCGATGCCTTGAAACCCGGCGATCACCGCCACGCATCCTTCGGCAAAGCACGCGCGGAGGCGCTCAGCTTCGATCGCCTGAATCCGCGCGCGGGCGTGCGCGCTGTCGGTGAGGATCTTGATCTGGTGCCCCAAAAACGATCGCGCCTGCCCGCCGAGCTCTCGGATCGCGAGCGCGAGCAGCCCGGCGCTCACTTGCTCGCCGGTCGCCACCACGACGTCTACCTCCCGGTCGCCGGGGCCGGGGCGGAGCTGCGAGGTGAGCTCGATTAGCCGATTGGTCTCCCCGGCCATCGCGGAGACCACGACCGCCACCTCGTGTCCCTCGCGCTGGGCCTTTACGCAGCGGGCGGCCACGGCGCGGATGCGCTCGAGCGAGCCGACCGACGTTCCGCCGTACTTCTGAACGATGAGCATGGGGGCGCCGAAGTGTACCTACCACGCCATCCGGAACAATCCGAAAACCGCACACCGCGCCGCGAACGCGAGGCCGAGTACGAGCCACCGCCCGCGCGCCGGCTTCCGACCCGCGGCGGGTGGACGCGCGCCGTGAGTTACCTAGAATGGGGCCATGGCTACCGACGTGTTCGTGGTTCTTTGCACCTTTCCCGACACGGAGAGCGCCGGCAAAGTCGGCGGGGCCCTGGTCGAGGAGCGCCTCGCGGCCTGCGTAAACTTCATCCCCCAGCTGCGCTCGATCTACGAGTGGCAGGGCGAGATCTGTAACGACCCGGAGGCTTTGGCCTTCATCAAGACCACGCGGGATCGGTTCGAGCCGCTGCGGGCGCGCCTCGCCGAGCTCCACCCCTACGAGTGCCCCGAGATCCTGGGGCTGCCGGTCGAACAGGGGCACGGCGACTACCTGCGCTGGGTCTTCGACGTAACTCGCCCGCGCTAGTGCCCTCACCCGGCGTCGGAGCCGAAAACCTGGCCCGTGTCGGCGCGCGCCGCGAGGACGCGCGCCAGGGAGTCGTGCTCCGGCTTAACGAGGGCCGGATCCGCTTCCAGCAGCCGGTCGGCCTCGACCTTCGCGGTGGCCAGCAGGTCCGCGTGGGCCCTTAGGTCTCCGAACCGAAGCCGCGGGATGCCGGCCTGCCGCGGTCCGAACAGCTCTCCCGGCCCGCGCAGCGCGAGGTCCTCCTCGGCGATGCGAAACCCGTCGCTCGTCGCCGTGAGGGCTTTCAAACGGCGCGCGCCCTCGCCCGCGAGGTCCGCGCGCGACAGCAAGATGCAGTGGGCCTCCCCGCCGCCGCGCCCGACCCGCCCTCGGAGCTGGTGGAGCTGGGCGAGACCGAACCGCTCGGCGTCCTCCACGATCATCACGGTGGCCTCCGGCACATCGACGCCCACCTCGACGACGGTGGTGGCGACCAGCACGTCCAGCTCCCCGCGGCGTAGCGCGGCCATCTGCCTTTCGCGCACCTGCGCGGTCATCCGGCCGTGCACGAGGCCGACCTTCGCGGGGGCCAAGAGATCGGCCAGCTCCTCGCACACCGAGGTGGCGTCGGCCGGATCGCCGTCCGCGGGCTCCTCCTTGGGCGCGGCGAGCGGGCACACGACGAACGCCCGGTGGCCCGCCTCGAGGCGAGCGCGAAGCCGCGCGTAGACCCGCCGGCGCGCCTCGGCGCCAGCGAGCGCGCGGGTGGTCGGCGGTCGCCTGCCGGGCGGAACCTCGTCGAGCACGCTGACATCCAGATCGCCGTACGCGGTGAGGGCGAGGGTCCGCGGGATGGGCGTCGCCGTCATCACGAGGAGGTGCGGCGTAACCCCCTCGCCCTTGTCGCGCAGGCGCGCGCGCTGAGCCACGCCAAACCGGTGCTGCTCATCCACGATCGCGAGCCCGAGCGAGGAAAAGCGCAAGCCTTCGGCGAGGAGCGCGTGCGTGCCGATCGCGACGTCGATGCGCCCGGCCGCCAGCATCGACTCCGAAGTCCGCCGCCGCGCGCGGGGCATCGAGGCGGTAAACACCGCCGCGCGAATCCCCAGCGCCCGGCACCACGGCTCCAGCGAACGAGCGTGCTGCTCGGCCAAGATTTCGGTCGGCGCCATCAGCGCGACCTGATGCCCCGCCCGCACGACCTGCCTGGCCGCCGCGAAGGCGACGGCGGTCTTGCCCGATCCCACCTCGCCGTGAAGCAGCCGATTCATCGGCCGCTCGCCGCTCAGGTCGCGCTCGATCGAGCGCAGCGCCCGCTCCTGGGCCCCGGTGAGCGAAAACGACAGCGCCCCCTCGATCGCTTCGTCGCGATCCGCCGGGATCGGGCAGGCCGGCGCGCTGCCCGCCGTGCGCTCGCGCCGGCGGCGCGCGATGCAGAGCGAGAGCACGAACAGCTCGTCGAACGCGAGCCGCTTGTGCCACCGGCTCTCCCCCGCGCAAAGCGCGGCGGCCTCCGCATCGGAGAGCTCGGCGGGGGGCGAGTGCAAGCGCGAGAGCGACTCGCCGAGCGCGGGGAGGTCGTGGCGCCCGGCGATCGCGGCGGGGACGCCGTCTGTCACGCGCTCCCGGGCGCGCTCGGCCGCGGCTCGGCACGCGCGCCGCAAGACGCTCGCCGGCACGCCGGCGACGTCGGGATACCTGGGCCGAATCGCTGGCTCCGCGCCGGCCGCCGGGGGCTCGGATCCTGGCTCGCCGACCGAGAGGACCTCCGGGTTTGCCATCTCCCAGGCCCCGCGCCGGCGGCGGAGCACGCCCGCCAGCGCCACCCGCGCCCCGCGCGGAAACCGGCTCGCCATCCCGGGCGGCACGTTGAAAAACCGCACCGCCACCGCGGCCGGCTCCGCTGCCTCGTCCGCGCACGTCACCCGCACGTCGATCCAGCG
>SLNH01000424.1 GCA_007133195.1 Nannocystineae bacterium
CGATGATGATGGCGGGGACGAAATCATCGACATCGTTCACCGGATTCCCGACCTCGGCGAGCCTACCGCGTACGAGCTCGACGCCGACCTTCGGGCTCGAGTACCTCCCCCCGTCGTAACCGGCGCTTCGAACCGGTCGCCGCTCTAGCGGAGGTGCGTGAGCGCGCGATCACAAACGCCGTCGTAGCCGGCGCTGGACTCGAACGCTTAGTCGCGTTCGTTCGGGTGGGGCACGGCGGGCGGCGACCGGCGCAGCGTCGAGTCGCGCAGGATGTCGAGCTCTTCGAACAGAAGGTCGGGCGCGACCACGGCGCTCTCGACGCCCGCGGACGGGACGAACCCCGGCACGCTTCCGGTGAGCCGCACGAGGTTCGGATCCTCGGTGGTCCGCAAGTAGTTGAACACCGTCCGCTCTTCGCTCACGCCGACGAGGTCGCGCCACGCGCGCATCGGAATCGGATCGAGCTGGGCGCCGCGAACGAGCTCCTCGCGGCCGTCGGGATACACGCGATAGGCGAGGAGCGCGCCCGGCGGCGCCTCCGGGTTTCTGCCCTGTAGCAGCTGAAAGAGCTCGAGGCGCGACAGTTCGGCGTTGGCGGTGACGTGGGGATCGTCGAGCCGGCGGATGACGATGCCGTAGTCGAGACCTTGGTCCTGGGCCTGCCGTACGAGCTCTTCGCGGAGCTCCTCGCGGCTCGTGGCTCCTTCGCCCCCGTCGAGGAGCAGGTTCGTCGAGCTACCGTGATAGACGCCGCCGGGGATATTGAGGCGCGCGTGACCGTTCGTCTCATCGAGGTCGCGCGCGGGCACCCGGCTCATCAGCAGATTCTCGAGGCGGCCGTCTTCGGCGATTTGAACCCGCTCGGCGCGCACGCCTTCGTCGTCGAACTCGTAGCCGCCGATGAGGGCTCGATCCTCGGCCTCGCTGAGCGTGGGGTCGTCGACCACCGACAGGTCTTGCGAAAACGCGCGGAGCCCGATCCGGCCCTCCAGGGCGCCGCCGCCGATGCGCTGGCGCTTCTGCGGCGGGAGCCCGAGCGGCAAGGGCGTCCCGCCGAGCTCGGGCGCGAGGGCGTTGCGCACGATGCCGGCGGCGCCTACCCCCTCGAACAGCACGGGCCCGGTGTAGGCATCGATGAGAGGGGCCGCGCGGAGCTCATCCAACCTGGCGGTCAGATCCGCGGCCAGAGCCGCGAGCTCGTCGTTCGTGGGGAGGTCGTCTTCGGTGTGCCCGTAGCGCGAGTCGTACAGCACCACGTGTTGACCGTCGTCCGCCTGGGCCGTCGCCACGAGGATCGCGCCGCTCACCCGCCTGGTGTCGTGGGCGATCGTCCCCTCGGTGTTGAGATACCAGCGCCGCTCCAAGAAGGTGGTGAACGCGACTCGAGAGTCGCGGATGTGCGGCTCGTCGGCGAACGCCCTGGACACCTCGCGGGCCCGCGAACGCAGGTGCTCGCGCTGTTCGAGCGCCGGCACGAGCACGGGATCTCGGCTGTGCGCCGTGTCCGCTTTGCTGTAGCTCGGCAGCTCCGCGCGCCGGTCGGCCACCCCCGTGCGCATGGCGTCGTCTTTGGCCGACATCTGCCGGATGGCCTGCTTGTATGCATCGTCGGTGGCGCGCCATGCGGCGTGGCGGGCGAGCTGGGGATCGGGCTCGAGCGGGAGCTGAACCGTGGCGTTACCGTCGATGTTTTCGCGGTCGGGCGTCACGAAGTTCGTGTTGTCCATCTCGTAGTCGCCCACGTGGACGAACGAGTCGAGCACGGCGAAGTGGCGCCGCTTCTCGGCGGTGGTCGCGCCGAGGCTCGCGGCGACGTCTTCGACCTCCACCTCGGTCACTTTGTAGGCGATGCGGTAAGGCTCCGGCGAGCCCGGAATCCGAAGCGAAGCCTCCGCCCTGCCGAGCTCGCTCACCAGCGCGTCGAGCACCTCGTCCGTGATCGTCGCAGACGCCGTGTCGGGATCGGCGGCTTGGCCCGTGTCGGCGACGGCGCTCGCGGAGATGAGCGCGCTCGCCGCGGCGGCGGCGGCCAAAAACGTTAGCTTTGCGACAGGGACACGCACCGCCATCATACGATCCTGGTTTTGTTTTGCATTGGGAGCGTCCCCTCAGTCGGGCGGCGAGAGCACCGGAGGCTCGTGCTCGGGCTCGTAGCTCCGTTCGATCTCCAAGCTCGACAGGAGCAAGCTCGGAGAGGAGGCCGAGACGGGGACCCAGCCGCTCTCGGCGCCACACATGCCGTTGAAGGTCTCGACGGGCCGCCCCGCCGCGCGGATCGAGGCGAGCGCCGCCAGCGGCGTGCCCGAGATGTCGACCCCGCGGACGAGCTGGCGCCGGCCGTCGGGGTAGAGGCGGTAGGCCATGACCGGCGACACCTGAAAGGCCTGCGGGCCGAGTCGGTGCGTGTTGGTCATGCCGCCGGCGATTTCGGTGAAGATCATGCCGTAGGGCTTATCTTGACGCTCGATCTCTGCGAGTAGCCGCTTTTCGAGCTCGTCTTCCGAGACCGAGCGTCGCGTGTCGACGACCAGGTTGCCCTGCCGGCTCACGGCGAGGTGCCCGGGCTCTTTGCGACCGTGGCCGTTCGAGTTCGGAAAGCCCTCGAGCGGTTGGCGGCCCTGCACGAAGCCCGACAAGACGCCCTCGTCGACGAGCGTCGCGCGCTGGGCTCGCACGCCCTCGTCGTCGAACCGGTAGTGGCCAGACAGCGGGCGGCCGTTTAGGCGCGCGATCGTCGGATCGTCGTAGACGTCCATCCAGTTCGGCATGATGAGCTCGCCGACTTTGTCGGCAAACGTCTGTCCGCTCTGCCTGTGCTCCTGCCTGTGCGCTTCGACGCGGTGGCCGAACACCTCGTGCATGAACACCGCCGCGGCCCGGCCGTCGAGGATCGCCGGTCCGGCGTAGGGCTCGGCGACGGGGGCGTCGTGGAGCGCCTCGAGATCCGATGTGGCCTGGTCGATCATCGCGGCGAGCTCGTCGGCGTCGGCGAGCTCCTCGGGCGACGCGGCGAAGCGCTCTTCGGACCGCGCGAGCGGCATGCCGTCATCGGCCTTGACCCCGACTTGGACGTTCAAACGCGCGGTGATGTAGCTCTGCTGAAGCTCGCTGCCCTCCGAGTTCACGAAGTAGACCGTCGTCCGCTGAAAGTCCGCTCGGCATTGCGCTCGCGTCGCGACCCCGGACTTGGCGCGGTGCGAGCAGTCGCGGATCCGCTCGCGCCACGCATCGGAGTCGAGCGCGAGCTCCGCTTCCCGCTGAATGAACACCGTGGGCTCTTCGTGGCTGAAATCCGGGGACCGCTCGCTCTGCGCGCGCATGCGAGACTGGGTCTGCACGTTGCGGAGCTGGAGCGCGCCCTCGCGATAGCGGCGATCGGTCTCGAGCCACAGCTGGCGACGCAGGGAGTGTTCATCGTCTTGAAGCGGCGCGCGTCCGAGGCGGGGCATGCGCTGGAAGGCCGTCATCCGCTCGTCGGACAGGGGGTGGCGGTTGTCCATCTCGGGCGTGCCCACCCGCACTTCGACGTCGAGGACGCGCGCGGTGTCGTCCTCGTCGGTCACGAGGGAGCCGCCTTCCGCTTGGAAGGAGTAGCGCTCATTGTCGACGACCTGGTAGGCGACGTAATAGCCGGGCTCTTCGCGGCGCTCGGCCAGCGCCTCGGCCCAGCGGCGATTTTCGTCGACCATCACGTCGAGGATCGGCGCGCGCGCGTCGGGGCTGTGGCCGCTGTCGGGCTCGACGCGCTCTGCCTCGATGTCGACCGGCTCCGCGGGGAGCGGTTTTTGCGCCACCTCCTCGGGATCCGTCGGGGCGACCTGCGAGGGACCGCAGCTGGTCGTAGCGACAAGGGCCCCTGCGACGAGGAACGCCCGGGAGCGGAGCTCTGCCATGCGGCGAGACTAGCTCGAAAGCCTGCCGTAGGCCAGCGACCTACACGGGCATAATCCGCAGGTTAGGGGGTGCCCCCGCCTTCGCCTGCGAACATGCCCGCTCGGTACTCGGTGATGTGGCCGGTGACGGCGGACGCGGCGACCGTGAGCGGTGACGCGAGGTACAGGTTTCCGGGTCCCGAGCGGCCGGGATAGTTCCGGTTTATCGCCGACACGGTGACTTGCTCGCCGCTGTCCGACACGCCGGGGCCACAGCCGATGCACGCGCCGCAACCGGGCTCGATGAGGCTTACGCCCGTGCGCTCGAAGACCTCGACGTAGCCGCGCTCGCGGGCGTAGTCGGCCACCTCGCGCGAGCCGAACTGAATGTAAAACCGCACCCCATCGGCCACGCGCCGGCCCGCGCGATGCGCCTCGATCATCACCTGTGCGTAGTGGTCCAAGTCGTCGCGCTTGCCGGCGGTGCACGATCCGCCGTAGGCGATGTCGATGCGCACCTCGCCGACCTCGTCGATCCGAGCGCCGTTTTTGGGATCCGAGAGCACGCCCCGATCGGGATCGCCGGGGGTGGCGAGCATCGGCGGCACCGCGCCGAGGTCGATGCGGTGGACGCCGCCCGCGTAATGGGCACCGGCGTCGGGGGATACGGCGCGGGCGCGCAGCGCGTCGATCGAGGTGCCGGGGCGCCGCTCGGCGATCCAGGCCAGCTGGGTGTCGTCGACCTCGAGGACGGCGCCGCGCGCGGAGCATTCGGTCGCCATGTTCGCGAGCGTGGCTCGCTCGTCCGGGGGCAGGCGAAACAGCCCCTCGCCGCCCCACTCCATGACGCGATCCAGGGTGTCGCCCCGCTTGGCGTATGTGTGAAGGACGTAGAGCATCACGTCCTTGGCGGTAACCCCCGGCCGGAGCTCGCCCTCGAGCTCGAAGCGAATGCTCTCCGGCACGGATACCGGCGTAAAACCCCAGTAAAGGAGCGCGGCGTACTCGGTGGCGCCCACGCCCCACGCCAGCGCCCCCGAGGCGCCGCCCATGCAGGTGTGACTGTCAGTCGCCTGGATGAAGTCGCCGGGCTCGATGATCTCTTCGCGCGCGACCTGGTGACAGATGCCGGGCGAGACGCCGTTTTCGGCGCCGAAGTTGCGCACGCCGGTGTGGCGCTGAAAGCGGCGCTGCATGTCGCGAAGTCGCTCGATCTTGTCGGAAAACGGCGCCATCTTCGCCACGCCGTCGGCGTAGATCAGGTGATCTTCGAACACGGCGAACTTCGAGGGGTCCTGAATTTTGTAGTCGGCGCCGTAGTGGAGCTCGAGAAAGTGATGCACCTGCGCCGACGTGAACTCGTGCGAGTAGCCGCCGTCTACGCGCGCGAGCACCGCGTCGCCCGGTTTGACGTACTCCCCCTGCCCGGGGAGCAGATGGCGGGCGATGATCTTCTCGGCCATGGCCATCGGCCGCGCCGTGGTGTCCACGGGCGGAAGCGAGACGTCGCCACCCGCCAAGGCCTTGCAAAACGGAAACAGCCCGCCGGCATCGATGATCCGCGCGGTGATCGGATCGTGGCCCGCGGTGAACTCGTCCATGGAGATCGACTCACCGCGCTGTAGGCGCCGGAGTGCGTCGTAGCCGGCCATGAGTTGGCCGATGTTGATGTTGTTGCGAGCGTGAATCGGAGCGAACGAGCCGGCCACCGCGAGGCGGCTGCCCGAGAACACCTCCGCCTGCGCCGCCGTC
>SLNH01000320.1 GCA_007133195.1 Nannocystineae bacterium
CGGCGCTGCTTTTTCAGCTCGCGCCGCAAGATCCCCACCTCGCTCGTATCGGAGGTGGCCGCCGTCACGCGCGGGACGCTTTCCGAGACCCTGGCGCGCACGAGAGCCTGCGTGGTGTCGAGAAAGCGCCGATCGAGCTCGGCGAACTTCCTCGCCCGGCGCAGGTGCTCGTCTCCGTGAAACTCGCGCAGCGCGTCGCTCTCGCGGATACGCTCTGACGTCCACCCTGCGCTGCGGCTCCCTCGCCATTCGGCCTCCTGGGTCATTCTCGAGACCGGCACGGCGAAGGAGGGGGAGCAGCTCGTTGACGGCGGGGAGGTCTTCGCGTACGTGCGCAAGCCGGTGGATAGCCTTACCATCGCGCGGATCGTGCGCCGCGCCGCGGACGCCTACGCGATGCGGGCGGAGAACGAACGCCTGCACGCAGAGATCGCCCGCGCGAATCGTCGGTTAGAGCGAGAAAACGCCTACCTGAGACGCCGGATTCGAGCTTCGGAGGAAAACCACGGCATCCTCGGCGAGAGCGCGCAGCTCAAGGATGCGTTGCAGATCCTCCACCAAGTTCAACGCGGCGAGGCGACGGTGCACATCTGCGGCGAAACAGGCACGGGAAAGGAGCTCGTGGCGCGCGCGATCCACGACGGCAGCCGGCGGTCCAAGGCGTCCTTCGTGCCGCAAAACTGCGCCGGCATGACCGAGTCGCTCCTTGAAAGCACCCTTTTCGGTCACGTAAAGGGCGCATTTACAGGAGCGGATCGAGATCGGCCAGGCCTGTTTCAGGCCGCCCACGGCGGCACGCTCTTCCTCGAGGAGATCGCCGAGCTCCCCATGGCCGTGCAGGCGGGCCTGCTGCGCGTCGTGCAAGCCGGGGAGGTCAAGCCGGTCGGCGCGAGCCGGCCCACCAAGGTCGATGTCCGGCTGGTTTCGGCAACGCATAAGGATCTGCGCCAAGAGGTAGAAGAAGGGCGGTTTCGCGCGGATCTCTATTTTCGTTTAGTCGTGATCGATCTCACGCTGCCTCCGCTGCGCGACCGCGTGGGAGACGTCCCGATCCTCGCTCGTCACTTCCTCGATCAGCTTTGCGAACGTCTCGGCGGCGACATCCCGGGGTTTTCGCCCGAGGCGATGGAGGCGCTCGAGCGCTACGCGTGGCCGGGCAACGTGCGCGAGCTCCGCAACGAGATCGAACGCCTTACCGTCCTCGCCGAGCCGGGTGAGAAACTGCGGAAGGACCTCTTGTCTCCGAGGATACGGGACGCGGCGCATTCCTCGGTCCGAGCCTGGCCTCGGGCCGCTGAGCCGAGCGCCGTGGTGCCCGACGGCTTGTCGTACGACGAGGCGATGGAGGCGCTGCAGCGCCGGCTCGTCGAGTCTGCGCTCGCCGAGGAGTCGGGCGTCGTAAGCCGCGCCGCCGCTCGCTTGGGCATGGAGCGGACCCGCCTCGCCAAGCTCCGCCGGCGGCTCGGCTTGTAAAACGCACCGACGGCTCCGTGGCCGGGCCCTCTACGTCGTCGCTATCTGCGTCGTCGCCAGGCGGCGAAAAGGAGGAGCGCATCGGCAAGCGGAGCGGTTTGGAACCAAACCGAATGGGGGAAGTGCGTAACCTCTCGAATTCGGCGTAGAAGGGTTGCCGGCGGGCCGGTCGGCTCGACGTCGGACGCGGATTGCGGCGGTGCGGCCGTACGGTGCGGTGGCGACTTGAGCGAGGGGACAGGACGCCTCGCGCCCTGTCCCTTCGCTCGACCAGTCCTATTCTGACTCGCTGTCGACGTAGGGTCCGAGCTCGTTGTCTTCAAACTCGTTCGCCGCTTCAAGATCGTTCGTGGCGGCATTCGAGTCCCACTCGGATATGCCGTACCCACCGCTTTCGCGGAACACGCTGTCGGTGACGTCGATCGACATATTGGATATAATTCCTCCGGGCTCGGCGAGCGCCAGGTTCGCCGGCTCGTGGCTGTCGATGCCGGATTCACCCCCGTACTCCACGATCACGTGCTCGAACGCGTTTGTTGAGGACTCGGTCCGGGTTATCCAAATCCCTTGCCAATGTCCCCGTTCCTGCTCCGTGCCGGTAAACAGGATTTCGTTCCCGTCTTCGCCACGGACGTCCACCGTGCTGCTACTGCCGAATTTTATGCGGCCGAATTCTTCGAACTGAAGCTCGGCACCCGGCTCGATCGTCAGTGAACCCTGGACGTCGTGGTCTGCGCTGGTGAATCGATAGGGAACATCCAGGTTGCTCCACGTCGCACCGCTAATTCCGGTGCTCCGCGCGGGAACCACGATCGCCTCGAGGCCGTTGTTACCGGCGTAGCTGGAGCCCTCGTCGAGGTAGCCCAGGGAATCGTCATAGGCCCAAACGGGAGCGTTTTCGTTGTCGGAAAAGTCGTTTTCCTCGAACTCGATGAAATGCCCGCGCCAGTGCGCCGCGAGGCCGTAATTGGCGCTGAACCGGAGCATGGTATTCGTGACCGCGAGGTCGGTGTCGGAGCCGGTGCCGGCCTGATTACCGAACTGCAGGTTGGCTGGCCTAGACGAGTCGCGAAACGCATCGAAGCCCCCAGCGTATTCGATGATTACATGATCGAATACATTGCCGGCTGCTTCGGTCTGAAACACGCCGAGCCCCCGCCAGTGGCCGGGCTCCTGTTCCGTGCCGGTAAACAGGATCTCGTTCCCCGGCTCGCCTCGCGCGTCGATCTCGCTGCCGGACTCGAATACGAGCCCCGTCGCTCGCTCGAACTCCACCGTAGTTCCGGGTTCGATTTCCAGCTTTGCAGTGACCTCGACCGTGTCCGTGACGACATAACGGACATCCGAAGTCCACACGGTGTCTGAGGTGATGTTGTTGTCGATCTCCTCGATGGTTCCGGGTTCGCCTCCGTTATCCTGGCCGGCGTCGGTGTCCGTGCCACCCTGCCGGGCGTCGGGCGCGTCGCGGGGCTCCGTTGAGCACGCCCCGAGAGCCAGGGTCGAAACGAAAAGCGCTGAAAAGAATCTTAAGTACATCTTTATCCTACTTGGGTGCAGTTGAAGCATCGTCGCATGATAACGAAACGAACCGGCGGCGGGTCAAGGCCATTGGGCCTCCGATTGTTATGCGGTTCGGTTCCAGCGCTGGTTTTTATTTGTGCTGTACGCGACGAGCTTCCTATCTGCTTCTTGGGGCTCGTGCTCGGTGGCGGATCTGACGACACACCCGGGACTGCCTGTACGAAAACCTGGGGTACGTTGTGGCAAGTAGGCCCTCGAGACGATCCAGGGGTCGTACCGCGAGCACCGTGGTGCGGGAGATCGCCGGGCGATCCCCCCCAGTGCCAGGAGCAGGGCGTCGATCTCGTGGTCGGTGCCCACGGTGATGCGCAGGCCGTCATCGAGCAGACGGCGCGCGAAGTAGCGCACCAGGATGCCGGCGTCGCGCAGGTGCTGGTAGGCGGCGGCCGCGCGCGCTCGAGCCCATGCGTACGAACACGAAGTTGGCCGCACTCGTCGGAGCCGTTGCCGGCCAGCACCTGGTTCGCCGACCGTATCGACGCGCGGCCGCCTCGCACACAGCCCGCGCGTTTGGGTCGCTGTAGCGCCGAGCTCGCCGGGCGCGGCGCCGGCGTCGAGCTCGGCGCGCACCGCCTCGGCGACGTGCGAGCTGGGCGGATACGGGTTCGGCCCGCCAGTCGCCCCGTACGACCAGCACCGCCGCCATCGCTGCCGCTACCGCTTGAGCACCGCTGAACGCCACTCCTCCATGATGCCTACAGGCCCTCAGCGGCGCCCCGTCGGGTTCCCGCTCGAGCTCGATCGTTCACATCGACGCGCCCGCGGAGCTCGGCATCGCCACGCGAGTCCAAGGCGTAGACCGCCGAGTAGGCGTCGTCTAGCTCCGGCTCGTCTTCGCGTTGAAGCCGCATGTACTGGCTTCTACGCAGGGAAAACGACCAATGTAAGGCGGTCCCCGAGCGAGAGCCCGCTGTGCCCCGCTCGGGCGGGGACGGCGAAGTTACAGTCTTCGGCCGGGGACACGCAGGTAGGCGGTCGCCGCGACGGACTTGGAGGCGGCCGTCCAGCTGCGGGCGGGCGAATCCGAGCTCTTCTTCTCGGATGCGCGCCGCCTCTTGGCGATCGATCCGCGCACGGAGCGGCTCCGCGTACTCACTGAGCTGACGGACGAGGAGGATGGCGTGCGCGTGTCGGATCTCCGGGTCCGGGATGACCACGTATACTGGATCGACGCGAAGCGGGTGGGCTCGGTACCTATCGGCGGCGGGGATATCAAAGTTCACGCTACCGTGGAGGGACGGTCGGAATGGCTTGTCGTCACCGATGATGAGCTGTACTGGATGGAGCGCGAGTCGGGTGGTGCTCAGGACCCGACCGAAGCGACCGTTAGAGGAGTCTCCCTCGAAGACGGATCTGAGCGCACGCTCTTGGAAGGCTACCTGTCATCGGGCGCCGCGGTGGTCCACGATGGCCGTCTCTATCTGACGACTTCGCGTACTGATGACTACGACGGAAGTCTCGTGTCTGTAGCCGTCGACTGAGTTCGCAGCCGCCCCGTTGTCGCTCGCGCGCTCCCACTGTGCCCCTGGCGTCAGCGCGCTGCCCGCGATCCCCACGCTCTCGCGTCAGCGGCGCGAAAGCATGGCGAAACGCACGCCCTGGGCTTGTTCCTCGAGCTAACAAGCGAGCTCTCCGGCGATCCCCGCTTCGCCCGCTGGGCAGCTCCCCTCAAAGGTCGCCGCGCGAGCCAGGCGGGCGAACGCGACGTACATCGGTGACCCTTGTGCTCGAGCGCGCCCACCTTCCGCATCGAAATGCACTACGGTTTAGCTAGCCCGCGCAATCCCGCCGAGCGGGAGGCCGAGATTCTGTACCCCTCGTCGCGACTCAAGTCGGTAGCGTGTGGTACTGGTTGATCGAGCGGGATTGGCCGTCGCGAGTAGGCAATCCGGCTGCGATGTGTCCCGATGTGCGGAGGGGAAGTGAGTGCGACATCATGCGAGTGATACCGATGTCGAGAGTCTGCGGGTTCCCGAAGGGGTAGAGGAGACTCGCGATCGCCCAGATTCCGAGGCACGCGCCACGTGGGCCTTGAGCGAGCGGGCCTGGCAGCTCGTGTGCTGTTACCAGGAGGTCCTCGAGCCGCTTTTGCGCGACGAGGCGGCCGACCGAGCCGACGAGCTGGCCCATGTGGTCGCCCGGATCCGTGAGGCGGGCGAGGAGGCGGCGGCGCCGGCGTCGGTATGCATGCTGGGGCAGGCGGGCGTGGGAAAGAGCACCCTCCTCAACACCGTCGTCGCCGGTAGCCAGGTCGTGCTTCCGCAGGGCGGCATCGGGCCGCTCACTGCTCAGGCCACCAAGGTACAGTACGCACCCACACCCACGCTCATTGCCGAGTACCACAAGGCCGATCGGCTAAACCAGCTCATCTTCGCGCTCGGCTACGGCCAGAAAAACCGCCCGCGTGACGACACAGAGGGCGACGAGCCTGACGCAAAGCACGCGGAATACCTCCGCCAGGCCAAGCTTTTGGTCAAGGGCAACGCGCACGCGCAAGCCGACGAGCGCTACCTCTTCGTCGCCCTGCGGGCCGCGCTCGGGGAAAACGCGCTGCCCATCGATCTCGAAC
>SLNH01000210.1 GCA_007133195.1 Nannocystineae bacterium
GCCGTGGCGCGCTGCCGGCGGGCGTGCAGCCGCTCGGCCAGCGCTCTTACCTCCTCCGCAGGCGGCTCCTGCCGCGCGACGTACTCCTGATGCACGCCCCGCCCGTCGAACCCGGCCTCCTCGGGCTCGTCGTCTGCCGGCGGGCGAAGGCCATAGGGGCGGGCCACCCACGCCTCGTCCGCCATGCGCTCCAGAAGGCTGCGCCAATCGCCCTTGCCGGGCTTGTTAGCAAGCAGCCGCCGGGCCACCACGTGCTCGTGCGCGCGGTTTAAAAACACGCGATCGACCCGCTGTGCATCGAGGTCGACGCCGAACCGAAGGGCAACCCGGGAAAGCTCCTCGAGATCGGCGTCCAAAAGCCGCAAATCCTCAGGCGTAACGGGAGCCTCCCCGCGCTGCTTCGCCGCCCAGGCATACGACCACAGCACGCGGTCGAGCCCGATGACGATCAAGTCTCGGTCACGCCCGGTAAACCGCCGCTTGAGCGTCTCGAGCTGCTCGGGCCCACCGAGGCAGTGGTTTCTGCGCTCCTCGAGCTCCGCCTGGACCTTGTCGCGCAAAATCTCGTGAAGCCGCCGCGCCGTATTCGTCCGAAAACAGAATAGAAGCGTCTTTTCGCCGGCCCTCCACGCGGCGACGGCCGAATCGACCACCTCCTTGAGCTTCGGATGATCCGGATCGTGGGACTCTTTGACCAGGTCCATCAAGAGATCGAGGTAGGCCTTGCCCACATCCGAATGCGCTAGGCTCTCCTGAATAGACTTGCCCTCAGCGCTATGAAGCAAGGTGGAGTAGCAGCCGGTGAGCGCGCTGCCGAGCGACGACCGGCCCTTTCCCTGCTTGCGCTCGGACACGCATCGCATGAGCAAGTAGTGCGGCAGCTCCCCGTCCCCGCGCACGTCGAGGCCCGGCGCGGCGTGAAACAGGTGACTATCCGGGCGGACGGCGATCTCCTCGGGCTGCAGCCGATAGCCGGCGCCGACTCGGTAGAGGCGATGCTCCATCCGCCGCCGATGCCGGACCACCACCGCGCCGAGCTCCACCGAGAGATCGCTGTTGAACGCGTAGAGCTTGAGCGCCTCGCGGATGAACTCGCGCACGTGCGGATCGAGATGCGTCGTGGCCGTGACCACCTCCTTTTCGACAAGGTCCACATCGAGCGCACCCTCGGCGGCGGCGAGGTCCCAGAGCTTGTCGCGAAGCTTTGCCAACTCCTCGCGCTGCCAGAGCGTTTCGAGCTCGCCTGTGGTCATGGTGCTCGGCAGCCGAGACCACGCGCGGGCAAACGCCCGGCTCGCGCGCGCGGCGTTGCGAAGCACCGGGGCGATGACCTCTTCGCGCCGGCGCCGAAGCTCGCCCGTGCGCTCATCCGCCGTTGCTTGCTTGGGGGCCGGCCGGATGTGCTCGCCCACCTTCAATAGCTCGAGCATCTCCTCGGGCCGAAGCTGAAACGGGGTAGCCGTAAGCAGGAGCGCGCGCCGAACGCGCGGAGCAATCCACTCGGCGAACTGGGCAAAGCCGTTGGCGCCGTGCTTGGGCCCGTTTTTCCAGTTGTGGGCCTCGTCCACAATCAGAACCGGAACGGCGCGGCGAACCGCCTGGATGCACACGTCGCGGTAAAGGCGCGCAAGCTTCTTGTTGATCTTTTCGAGTCCCGCCGCGCGATCGCCCAGACGATGGCAAGCGGCGGTCTCCTGACACAGCGCCAAAAGCGCCTCCACCGGCGAGACCTCATCCTCGTCATCGGGCTGATCGAGCGCCTGCACGGACTTAAGCATCTCGCTTTCATCAAATGGGAGTAGCTCCGCCTCCTCGTCCGACACAGCGCAGAGCTGATACGGGTCCTGCGGCCAATTCCCGGGCGCCGCCTTCAGAAGCCGCCGGCGATCGTCTACCTTGAAGCGCGTTCCCCAGTGGCGAAACAGCACGCCGAGGACAAAGCGCCGCTTTAGGTCGTAATGGCGGAGCTTGCCGGAAAGAATGCTCATGGGGGCCACGAGGACGCTCGGCCCGTTTCCCGGGCGGGTTAGCGCCACGGCGAGATCGTCGAGGCGGTCTATACGCTGTGGCGCAAACCAGGTTTCTGCCTTTTTCCGATGTTCGTCTTTGACGCAGCGGCGCACGAACTCGGAGACCTCGCGCCCCCACTTTTGAAAAAGCGCGCTGTTTTGGGGCGTGAGGACGAGAGCCTTCGCGTAGCAGCGCTTCAGATCGCCCGAGCGCCCGTGCGTCATGATGTGCTCGACGATCGAGTACGCGACGGCCAGCGCGACGAAGGTCTTGCCCATGCCCACCTCGTCGGCGATGAGCTGGATCTCGCTTCGCTGCGCGGGATCGTCGTGAAACATCCGCCGGAGGATCTCGTCCACCGTCGCGTGCTGGCGCTCGGCGTCCCGGGGGTCTTTGATCCGGCTGCGATCTTTGCCCAGATCAAAATGCGTCGAGGTCTCGATCACTTACGCTGCCCTCCCCTGGCTTTTGCGCACCATCGCCTCATAGCTGAAAAACGCCGCCTGATCGGCGAACTCGCTTTCATGCCGCGCTTTGAGCTCCGCCAAAAGCTCGTCGATCCGCTCGGCGGCGCGGGCCGTCTCCCGCTCCCAGGCCTCCCGATGGCGCTCGGGGACCTCGGCCTTTTTCGCTCGCCACACGCAGCCCAGGAGCTCGACGAGCTGAAACCCGGCGGCCACCGGCGTGCGCTCGCCGTTTTCGGCCGCGTCTACCACCTGCCTCGCCAGTGCCACCGGGCTCACCGGCCCCGCCAGCGAAAGCCGCATCGCCGGCTCGGACACCACCGCCGCCCGCAAATCGTTTTCGATCCCCCGCAGCGCCTCCACGAACGCGCGCACCTGATACGACTGGATGCGGCTCGTATCGACGCGGCTCGGGTCGGACACCTCGCCGCCCTCCGCCGTGTCCTGGCCCTTGGGATCTCGCTCGGGGAAGAGATCAGACCAGTCGAGCTTGCCCTGGTAATACTGAAGAAGCATGTGCTCGCCGGGCCGGTCGGCACTCGGCGAAAGCGGCAGCGCCGTCCGCGCGGCGAGCGACGCATTCAGCGGCACCTCGCGACCACCCGGGCACGCCCACCACTTAACGCGTAGCTCTTGGTGCACGGCGAGCTCGCGAAACCAGTCGGTGGCGATGCGCACCCTTTGCTCCTCGGGCCCGCCGGCGTCTGCCGCGAGGATCTCGATGGGCTCATCCGCCGGAATCTCGAGCGACCAAGGCCCGCTTACCGCCTCGCTATCCACGAGCGCCACGAGCTCGAGCACGTCGGCCGCTGCCGGGCTCGGCTCGAGCCGAAGCGCCCGCAAAAACGCCGGCCACGGGGCAGGCTCGGTCTCGCCCGGCGGCTCGGCCACCGCCGCCGGCGCGCCTTGTCCCATGTGTACCGGCTCCCCGGTGGCGGCCGGCAAAAGCGCCTCGAGCTCCCGCCGCGCCGATCCCCGTCGCCGCACGATGATCCCAGCCTCGATATTGGCCTTGAGCGGATCGACAAAGCCCCAGCCGGTGCGCGAGAAGTTCCCCGAGCCAAGATACGCCACGCTCGCGCTGTCTCCCTCGGCCAATACCAGCTTGGCGTGAAGCGCGCGCTTGCCGAGATAGCCCTCGATATCCACCTCATCCTTGGACACAGCCGGGTCCACCGCGTGGATACGCCCGCGCGCCCCCCACGCCTCGAGATCCAGCCCCGCCAAAGACGCCGGCAGCTCGGGCAAAACCGCCCCATCGGGCGCCGCATGCGCCTCGGCGAAAAGCGTTACCTCCACCTCGCCGCCCGCGCCGCCCCGCTCGGACAGCGCCGCAAGCAGCCGGGTAAGCGGCCCATCTCCAGAATCTTTCGACCAAAACGGCGAGACCACCGCGAGCCGGCGAAGAGGCTCGCCCTCCGGCCAGGCATCGACGAACTTCTGCCAAAGCGGCCGCTCGCCGCCGCCCCACGCGAAAACCTCATCGTCCGAACCAGCCGCATCCGTTGGCGCCTCGGAAAGCGCCGCGAGCGCGAGCTCGACCACCTTGCGCGCCGACGCCGTAAGCCTGCCCTCGAGCCTATCCGGCAGCCCCTCGATCGCCTGGCGGATCAGCGCCGCGTGCCCCGGTTCCTCCGGCGTCGCCTCGAGCACCGCCGCCACCTCCCGATTCGACCGGTACCCCTGCGTCGTCAGATTCGCGCTGCCAACCACGAGCCGAACCGCCCGCTCATACACCACCAGCACGATCTTGGCGTGAAGCCGCGCGAGCCCCGCATACACCTGAGGCTCCACCTCCACCCGCAGTGACCGCGGACGCCCCTGATACGCCCCCGCCGCCATGAGGATCGACGTCGCCTCCACGCTCGCCAGCCGCTTTTCGAGCGCGATGCGGCTCGACCACGCCCGATCGTCCCACGCCCCCAGCCCAAACAGGGTGGGCAGAAAATCCATCTCCACGAAGTCCGGGTTCAGATCGTGGGTCGTGGCGAAGATCCCCTGGATCGCCCCGTGCGCGTTTTCATTCGGCACCAGCCGGTCGATGAGCTTGCGACTGGCCGCCTCGCCCTTTCGCTTCTTGTTCATGCCCGCCTCGCCGCGAAATTCAGGCGCGTCGCCGACCCCAGCCGATACTGATGCGGACGGATCTGCGCCGGCTCCACCGGCTCGTCGCTAAGCCCACCCACCTGCGTCATCGACAGCGCCACGCCCCCATCGCGCGGCGCCACCCACGGCATCTTGGGCTGCCCATTATCGAACTTGCCCCGCTGCACCTGCTCGTGGCGCGCGAGCAGCACATCCACAAACGCCAGCGGATCCTCGCTGCCCGCCGCCTTGGCGAAAAACTCGCGAATATCGCCCACCCGCTCGGCCCCCTCGCGAAAATGCGCCGTCACCCCGTTTTGCACCGCCTCCTCGAACCGCTCCGCCACCGGCGGCAGCGTATCGAACGCCTCCTGGACCACCGCATCGTCCGCCAGCGCCTGCCGCTCTACCCTGCCGCCCGAAATCGACCGGCACTGCCAAAGCACCCGCTCGAAAGCCAAAAGCGCCCACTGATACCCCGCCTCGAAAAACCGGATCGCCGTCATCGCCTCCCGCAAATCGACCGCCGCCTCGTCCCCCTCCGTCGCCTCCTCGAGCTCTGCCAGCCACCCCAGCTCATCCGCCGGATCCCCCGGATGCTCCCAAAGCAGCGCCAGCATCCGCGCCCGCACCTCGTCCCGATTCGCCGCATCCCAAAGACACCGCGACTCCCCCGCCGTCACCGGCAGCGCGTTATGCGCCGCCTCCCCCCACTCGCGCAAAAGCTTCAGCGAAACCTCGCCCCCCTCGCGCACCACCTTGCGAAGCTTCGGCGGCATCCCCGTCTCCTCGATAAACGCCTCCCCCAGCGGAACCCCCAGCCCCGGGCTAAGCGCAAGCCCCTTGCGATCCCAGATCCGCATCCCATCCGCCACCGCCCCGTAGATCCCGATCCCCCCATAGGGCACCTGCCGCGACAGCATCTGGAAATTCGCGTCCGTCGCCTTCGCGCCCCCCTCCTCGAGCCTTTCCCGAAACTCCCTCGTCCGCAGAACACCCCGCACCCCGTAAACCGGCAGCTCCTCACTCTCCGCCAGCACATTCGCC
>SLNH01000017.1 GCA_007133195.1 Nannocystineae bacterium
AGTACGACCTGATCGTCGGCGAGCCCGCGCCACCCGGCGCGAACGAGATTGGCGCAGGTCGTGGTTTTCCCGGAGCCGCTGCCGCCGACAAGCAGCGTCGCGGGGCCGTCGCCCGGGGCCACGGCCCCGGCGTGGATGAGCGCGCCGCCGAGGCGGCCGACGAGGAGCGCCGCCGACACCGAAAGCAGCGAAAACACATCGCTTCTCGCTGCATCGAGCAGGGATTCCGCGACGTAAAGGCGCGCGCGCCGGGCCAAGAGATCAATGTCGCACTCGGCAGCGTCACCTGCCGCGAAGGCCCGGTCGCCTCGGACCCACACGCGGACGCCGTCTTGCTCGAAGGCGGGCGCGCCTGGCGCGAAGTCCCGCTCGGCGGCGGCGCAGTTCCGGACATGCCGCGCGGCGCGGGCGAGGTCAATTGAGGCGTGCGCCCCGCCGGCTGCCGCGGCGCCCTCCGGGCTCGGCATAAGCGGAACCCAGCCTTTCGCGAGCTCGAACAGGTCGCCGGGCGCGCGCAGGCGGAGCCGGCCGTCCGGTGGGAGCGCGATGTCGACCGCCTCGTCCTGCTCGTTTAAATCCCGCATCGTTTTCGGGTCACTCGCCTCGCCCCCGCGCACACCGTGCGCGTCGGTATCGATGTAACGGCTTTTCGGGTATATTACCCGGGCGACCCAGGCGGCGCTTGGCGTCTCGCAGCACATCCCAGCTCGCGATCGCGGCCCGCCCATAGGTAGTACCGAGGTTTTTCATGCATAGCCACCGCGAAAACGGCTCGAGCCACCAAGCCGAGCCCGGGCAAGGCAAAGCCGTGGATGGCGGAGCGGACCAAGGTCGCGCTCCTTGGGTTTCGCCTGAACTCGAGGAGCTGCCACCGCTGAGCGAGGTCGTGCTCAATTCGCAAATCGGGGGCGGCGGCAACCTCGACGATCCCATTTTTTAGACGGGATTCGAAGAGGGAACCTAAGGGCGGTTTTCTCGCGCGGGCGTGACCGGCTGGTAGCGCCCCGCCGAATTCGTGGCCGCCTGATCGAGCGGGCCTTTGTCCGGTAACTCGATCCAGGCGTGGCCGCTCGGGTTATCGGCCACGCCGTCAGCAGGCGCGAACCCCAGGCGAACGACGGCCGGAATCCCGTAGCGGCGCAGCACCTCGGCCTCTGCGATCGATCGATAAAGGCACGTGTTTCGCGCCGGCCCGGGCGCGCGACCGAGCAGCCAAACGGCCGTGCGCGCGGCCAGGCGCCCGCGCCGCACAGCCGGATCATGCTCGCCTTCGGCACAGATCGCGCCCTCGCCGACCTCGGCAGGCGGATCCAACAGCTCGCGAAGCCGGCTTCCCTCGAGCCACCGCGGGGCTCGATAACCGGCCCATAGCCCGAGCGCCACGGGCTCTACCCGTTGTGCGAAGGCGCCGCGCACGAGCGCGCATAACCGACCGCGCTCCAGCCGGGACTTGAAATCGGATCCGGCGGCAGCTCGCCCGATGTCGTCATCGCCGCGCGCCGAAGGCTCGCCCCCGCGTGCGCCGCGCGCGAGCCTTCGGCCCGCCCTCCGCGCCGCCGCGAGCACGACCCGCGTTTACTCCTCGCCCGCGCCGGCTTCGCGGATCAGCCCGTTTTTCGCGAGCTCCCCGATGAGCCGGGCCGCTTCGGCCGCCGCGGTGTCGCTCTCGACCTCGTAGCGCGCGCACAGCCGCCCAGCGATCTCCTCGCGCGACAGGCCCGCCTCCAGGCCCCGCCACACCTCCGCGGCCGTGGCGTTTAGCCGAAAGCAGCGCTTGCTGTGCAGGTGCACGAGCACTGACTCCTCGTCGTAGTGACTGGACAAGACGTCGTCGGTAATGACGTAGCCGGCGCCGGACATCGCGATGCGAAAATCTTAAGCCGCTCGCGTCCGCCTGTCCACGCGCGCTCGGATCCAGCGCTCACGAGACTAGGGGCGCGCCTGGCCCTCGCACAACTCGAGACCCGAGCGGGCGCGGTTGCCGTCAGCGCACCCCCGTGCGACGCTCGCGCCGTGGCAGATGCCGCAGCCCGCCGAGGCGCGCTGCCGCCGGGGCCCCATTGGCGACGGCTGTGGGCCCTCGCGAAACCTCACGTGCCCGCGCTCGCCGTGGCGAGCATCTTCGTCGTCGCGGGAAGCGCGGTGGCCCTCGCCGCGCCCCGCGTCGCCGGCATGGCCGTGGACTCCGCGCTCGGTGAGGGCAGCCCCGGGCGCCTCGACGCGATCGCCGTCATCCTCGTCACCCTGTTCGCCGTGCGCGGCGCGATGAGCTTCGCCGAACAGTACCTCCTTCGCGCCACGGGCGGCCGCATGCTGCGAGCGCTCAGGCAGCGCACCCACAGCCACCTGCTCACGCTCGGACCGGGCTTTTATCAGGACCGCCCGGTGGGCGAGCTTTTGTCGCGCCTCGGCTCCGACCTCGAGCGCATCCAAGGCACGCTCACCCAGCGCGGACCGACCGGCGCGCGCGCCGGCCTCACCTTCGTCGGCGCCGTGGCCATCCTGTTTACCCTCCACGCCCAGCTCGCGTGGGTGGCGCTGTGCATGGTGCCCGTGGTGGTCGCCCTGTCGTACCTGTACGGGAGGCGCCTTCAGTCGCTCGCGACGCGCACTCAGGACCAGCGAGCCAAGGTTTCGGCCGCTGCCGAAGAGTCGCTGTCGGGCGTCCGCACCGTGCAGTCGTTCGGCGCGGAGGACGACGAGC
Organism: Nannocystineae bacterium; assembly: GCA_007133195.1. Classification (GTDB taxonomy): domain Bacteria; phylum Myxococcota_A; class Polyangia; order Haliangiales; family Haliangiaceae; genus SLNH01. The sequence continues at coordinate 2,705 of SLNH01000017.1, forward strand.
GCGCGCGCTACGGCGATCACCTCGATCGCCTCCTGGGCGTGCAGATCGAGAGCGCCCGCACCGTAGGCTTGTTTTCCGGCCTGCTTCAGTTCGTCGGATTCTCGGCGTTCGCGCTCGTCGTTTGGTACGGCGGCCGCCTCATCGCCGACGGCGACGGGCTCACCCCGGGCGAGCTCACCTCCTCGCTCATCTACACGTTCGCGATCGCGAGCTCCATCGGTCCGCTCGGCACGCTCTACGCCGGCCTGCGCGAGCTCCGCGGGGCGAGCGCGCGCGTGTTTCAGCTCCTCGATGAAGAGCCGGCGATGAGCGACGCGCCCGGCGCCGCCCCGCTCCCCGAAAGCGCGAATGAGCTGCGCATAGACGACGCGTGGTTCCAGTATCCGGGCGCCGACGACTTTGCGCTACGGGGCGTATCCCTCAGCGCGCGCCGGGGCGAGCTCGTCGCCCTGGTCGGTCCGAGCGGCGCCGGCAAGAGCACGCTGTTTGCCCTCATCCAGCGGTTTTACGACCCGCAGCGCGGCGCGGTACGCATCGGCGGCGCAGACCTCCGCGGCGCTGCCCTGTCCTCGGTCCGCCGTTCCGTCGCGGTGGTACCGCAAGACGTGTTTCTGTTTTCGCGCTCCATCGCCGACAACATCCGCGTCGGGCGCCCCGAGGCCAGCGACTCTGAGGTGCGCGCGGCCGCACGCGCCGCCGGCGCAGACGAATTCATCCGGGAGCTGTCCGGCGGCTACGAGGCGGAGGTCGGCGAGCGCGGCGTCAAACTCTCGGCCGGTCAGCGCCAGCGCATCGCGATCGCCCGCGCCCTTCTCGCACGCCCCGCTATCCTCCTGCTCGACGAGGCCACGAGCGCGCTCGATCCCGACAGTGAGGCGACCATTCACCGCGCCCTCACCGCCGCGAAGGCCGAGGTCACCACCCTCGTCATCGCCCACCGCCTCACCACCGCCCGCCTCGCAGACCACGTCGTCCTGCTCGATCGCGGCGCGATCGCCGCCGCCGGCACCGACGCCGACCTCCGGGACACCAGCGACCTGTACCGCCACTTCTGGACACCCCTATCCGTCCCGGGCTCAAGTTATGAGCCCTAACCTCCGGGGAGCTGGGAGAGCTGAGAAGTTAGCCGCGGTCGCTTTCCTCGCCGTAACCGTAGGCGTAGTGGTAGTAGCCGTACTTGCGGTCGGATAGGTCGAGATCGTTCAGGATCACGCCGAGGACGTGCGCATCCACCTCGCGCAGCTGTTTGGCCGTGCGGGCCAGCTCGTCGCGCAGCGTCTTTCTCGCCTTGGCGACGAGGATCGCGCCGTCTGACATCCGGCTTAGCACGCTCGCGTCAGTGACGGCTTGAAGGGGGGGCGAGTCGAGGATGATGCGATCGTACATGCCCCGCAGCTCGCCGATGAGCTCACGAAACTGCTGCGTCATGAGCAGCTCGGCGGGATTCGGCGGCGTGGGGCCGCAGGGGAGAACATGCAGATTCGGGATCTCGGTCTCCTGAATCGCTTCATCGCGGGACGACTCGCCCACGATGACACTGCTGATGCCGCCGCCGCGCGCGACGTTCACGGCCTTGTGAAGCCGAGGCTTGCGCAGGTCGCTGTCGATGAGCAGCACGCGCTGGCCGCTTTGGGCCATGGTCGTGCCGAGGTGAACCACCGAAGTGGTCTTGCCGTCTCGGGGACTCGGGCTCACGAGCGTGATCACCTTGAGCTCGCGGCTCGCGCCGCTAAACAGGATATTCGTGCGGATCGAGCGCGCGCACTCGGCGGCGTGGGAGCTCGGGTGCTCGAAGACGTAAAGGTCGCGCCCGCGGGTCCGCGCCTCGGGCTCGCTCGGGAGATCGTCGTCGTCGATGCCGGGCACCACCCCGAGCAAGGGGGCCCCGGCGTGCTGCTCGATGTCCTCGGGCGAGCGGATGGTTCGGTCCATGTACTCTCGGCCAAACGCGAGCCCCAGGCCGAGAAACAACCCCAGGGCGGCGGCGAGGCCGACGTTCATGACCATGTCCGGCTCGACCGGAGCCGAGGGAACCCGAGCGCTCGTGTTGGGCTCGATGTTCCCGAAGTGGTTGCGCTGGGACAATTGGCTGTCGCGCAAGCGGTTTCTCACCAGCTCGTAGTTGTCCTCCGCGCTGCCCTGCGCGCGGCTCAATCGATCGAAGTCGAGCTGCATGCGATCGAGCGCGAGCGCCTGCCGTTTGAGGTCCTCCACGCGCGCCTGAAATTGCCGCTCGTTTTCGCGCATGGCCGCGTACTGATCCTCGAGCTCGCGGGCAGCGAGGCGCTTTTCACGCTCCACGGACTCGCGCAGATCCTCGAGCTTCTCATGTTGAGCCATGCGCTCGGGGTGACGCGGGCCGAGCGCCCCGGACATCTCCATGAGCTCGCGGCGCTCCGCGTGGTAGCGCTCTTTGAGCTCCTTCATCGCGTCGGAGCCCGTGAGCGCGGCCACCGGCGACTCGAGGACGTCTTCGATGTCCTCTGCTTCTCTCACCTGCTGGAGGACCGTGCCGAGCTCGATGCGTTCGATCCGCGCCTCCCGGAGCGCGGCCGTGTACCGCTCGAGATCATCGGCGACGATGTTCAACCGATCGTCTACCGAAACGGTGAGGATCTCGTTATCGGACTTGAAGTCGGCGAGCGCCTCCTCGGCCTCGCGGAGCGCCTGCTCTGCGTCGTCGAGCTCTCTGGACAGAAATTCAGATGCCTCCTCCGAGTACTGGGCCCGCGAGTCGAGGCTGTCGTGGATGTAGGTCTCGATGTGCGCGTTGGCGAGGTCCGCAGCGACCTCCGGGTCCGGGTGCCGAACGTGGAGATCCAGAATGCGACTCCCATGGCGCATCCCCGCGCTGACCCCGTCTGCCAGTGCTCGTGAAGCGTGCGCGACGCGCGCGTCGGAGTCCGCATCGCTCACGTCCTCACCGGGAAACAGGCGCGGATCGTTTTGCAGATCGTGCCTGCGCACCGTCCGCTCGGCGGCGTCGTAGCTCTCGAGTATCTCCACCTGCGTGTTGTGATACTCCTCCGTGGACCACTGGTTTTCGCTTCCCAGCTGGACGACCTCGTCGATTTCGCTGCCGAAGATCTGCGGCGCGCGGGGGTTTACCACGGCGCTCGCGGTCCCCTGATAGATCGGCGTCTGCTGCAGCGTGTAGACCACGGCGAGCGTCACGACCACGGCCACGGTCGCTACGATGATCCACTTTCGCTTTCTGATGACCTCGAGGTAGTGCCAGAGGTCAGGTCCTTCGGGCTCCTCCACCTGGGCAGGCGTGAGCGACGCGTCCGCGCCGCTCTGTCCCACGTTACCCATGGCTCGCCCCCAAAAGCGGCCGCCGCCCTTTCGCCCATCGGCGAGGCAGCGCCAGCGTCATCTCCCCTCGATCGGTTGTAATACGCGCTCCACTCGTCACAGGCGCTCTCTCGGCAAAGCGGCGAATGCCCGGTCTTTGCGGAGTGTAGCGGACATCGCGTCACCCGCACATCACCCCGCGCGCCGCTACCCTCGCGGCGGCCCGGCTGGTTCGACCGGCATCAGTGTTTCAGGCCCGCCGCGCGGGCGCAAGGCCGCCCCCGGCGCGGTCACGAGGCCCGTCTGTGGCGCCGACGCCTGCCAGCCGCGCAGCGCCTGCCCGGCATGCGCTGCCCTCCGCCGGATCTCGCAGCCCGCGGCCGGCCTCCGCGACCCTCGAGCTGCCGCGCGACTGCGCCGGATCGGACAGCTGCCCTGCACGGGCGAGATGCGCGAGCGTAACGGCGATCACGGCGCTCCGTCCCGATATCTCTTGCGGACGTTCACCGGCCCCGTTTACCACTTACGCATGATCTTAAGGACGCGGGATGCTCGATTGTGGGGGGAGGGCCTCGCCATTTTCGCCTTTGCCGTCTCCCTGGCATGCGGAAGTGAAGTCGACGTGGATTCGGGGCCGGACGGCTCCGGCCCGCCCAGCGACGGAAACGGGAACGGGAACGACTTACCCGACGCCGGCGCCGACGGCACCGATGTGGATGCAGACGATCCGCCCGATGACACCGGCGCGGGGCTCGTCTTCGTGGGCGGCGATCTGGACCTAGGTCCTGGGGATGAGGAGAGCGATTCCGCGGAGACGTGGCTGTGGAACGGCCAAACCTGGGGCCGAGCGGACAGTCCGCTCGGGGCGCCGAGCTACCGCTACAAGCACGCCATGGCCTACGATCCGGACCGAAGTGAGGTGGTCCTGTTTAGTGGCCTCGAGGACGAAGGCTTTTTTGGCAACACGCTCGCCGACGACACGTGGACCTGGGACTCGACCGGTTGGAACTTCTTCGACACCGAGACAGACGGGCCCGATCCCCGCTCCGAGCACGCCATGGCCTACGACGGGGAGCGTGTGATGATGTTCGGCGGATTCGCCGAGCCCCCATTCGGGGGCGGGCAGACGGCTCGAGCCGAAACGTGGATTTGGGATGACGGGGCGTGGACCGAGCTTACGCCATCGGAGGCGCCGGCGCCCCGGTATGCCCACCAGCTCGCTTACGATGAAAGCCGCGGGGAGGTGGTGCTGTTCGGCGGCCGCGTACAGGAGGCCGAATTTGCGCTCCCCGGCGATGACACCTGGGTCTGGGACGGATCGAACTGGGAAGAGCTCTCACCGTCGGACGCGCCCGATCCCCGTTCAGACCACGCCATGGCCTACGATTCCGGGCGCGGCGTCGTCGTGCTGTTCGGCGGCCGCGGAACCGGCGACACGTTCGACGACACGTGGGAATGGGACGGCAGCACGTGGGACCGGATGGAGCACCCGGGCCTTCCGCCGACGCCGCGCGCGGGTCACGCAATGGCGTACGACCCGCACACCCGGCGCGTGATCATGGTCGCGGGCGAACGGGACGACGGCGACGCGCTGAGCGACCGGTGGGCGTGGAACGGAGCATTGTGGGAGGAAATCTCCAGGCCCGGCAGCGTCGACCCCGCCCGCTCCCACGCCGACTTGAGCCGCGGCCCCGTTCCCGCGAACTGAGCCTCGCGCCGTTTCTTCGTCGCGGTGCGGGTCCTGTGAGTTTATGCCGTTTTGGCCGCGAGGTTCCGAGCCGGCGCACTGTACCGTCACGTCGCGGGGGGAGTGCGGATGACGAGATTGCGTATCTCGGTCATGTCCTCCATCGCAAAGCGCACGCCTTCCCGCCCGAGGCCGCTCTCTTTCACGCCGCCGTAGGGCATGTGGTCCACGCGCCACGAGGGCACATCGCCGATGAGAACCCCGCCCACCTCGAGGTCCTCCCACGCCTGGAGCATGTGGTAGAGATCGCGCGTGAAAATGCCCGTCTGCAGGCCGTAGACGCTGTCGTTTACCTCCGCGAGCGCCTCGGCAAACGAGCTCACCCGGCTCAGCACCGCTACGGGCCCGAACGCCTCCTCGGCGCAGATCGGCTGATCCCTGGGCACGTCTTCGAGGAGGGTGGCCTCGAGGATCGCGCCGCTTCGCTCGCCTCCGCAAATCACCTTGCCGCCGGCAGACACCGCCGACCGGATCCACTCCTCGAGCCGCCCGGCTTCCTTCTCCGAGATGAGCGGCCCGATGAAGGTGGCCTCGTCGTGCGGATCGCCGCTCTGAAGGCGCTTCGTGGCGGCGACGAGCTTGGTTTTCAGCTCGTCGTAAATCGCCTCGTGGGCGACGATGCGCTGAACGCCGATACAGCTTTGCCCGGACTGGTAGAAGGCGCCGAACACGAGCCGGCTTACAGCGTCGTCGAGGTCGGCGTCGCGGTCGACCACGCAGGCCGCGTTGCCGCCGAGCTCGAGGACGACCTTCTTCTTGCCGGCCCGGGCCTTGAGGTCCCAGCCGACCTCCGGCGAGCCGGTGAAGCTCAAGAGCTTGAGCCGCTCGTCCTCGGTAAACAGCGCCGCGCCGTCGCGCCGGCACGGCAGGATCGAAAACGCCCCCGGCGGCAGCTCGGTCTCGGCAAGAATCTCGCCGATCTGGAGCGCCCCCACGGGCGTCAAGCTCGCTGGCTTGAGCACGAACGGACAGCCCGCCGCGATCGCCGGCGCGACCTTGTGGGCGGCGAGGTTTAGCGGAAAGTTGAACGGCGAGATGAACGAGCACGGGCCGATGGGCACCCGCTTGTACTGGCCTCGGTAGCCCTTCGAGCGGGGGCTGATCTCGAGGTTCATGACCTCGCCGCCGACGCGCACCGACTCCTCGGCCGCGATGCGAAACGTCTCGATGAGCCGCGTGACCTCGCCGCGCGAGTCCTTGATCGGCTTTCCCGCCTCTACGCACAGAGCCTCGGCGAGCGACTCGAATCGCTCGGTAAACCGGGTCACGCAGTGGCTCAGGACCCGCTGGCGCTCGAACGGCGGGAGCTTCCGCATCGCCTCCCTGGCCGCGGCGGCCGCGCCGATTCCCCGATCGATGGCCTCGGGATCCGCGAGCGCGACGCGCGTGGCGACCTCGCCGCTGTACTTGTCGTGGACGGCCAGATCGAGATTCGGCTGCTCTGGGCGATTGGCCACGTAATACGGATAGGAGCTTGCAAGCATGTCGACCTCGCGCTGCTGGCGCTCAGAGCGCCCGAATGTGCTCGGGGATATCCCGGCTCAGGATCCGATCGTCATCCGAATAGTCCGTCGGTACGTCGATGAGGTGAACGCCGCCTTCGCGCAAGCACTGCGACAAGAGCGGGCGGAGCGCCTCGCTCTCTTCGATGCGGTGCCCCTGCGCGCCGTAGGCGGCGGCATAGGCGACGAAGTCGGGATTTCCGAAGTCGAGGCCGAAGTCGGAGAGCTGCATCTGTTTCTGCTTCCATTTGATCATGCCGTAAGCGTCGTCACGGAGGATGAGCACGACCAGGTCGAGGCCCAGGCGTACGGCGGTCTCGAGGTCCTGGGAATTCATCATGAACCCGCCGTCGCCACACACGGCGACCACGTCGCGCTCGGGGTGAACGAGCTTGGCCGCCATGGCCGAGGGCAGCCCTGCGCCCATGGTGGCGAGCGCGTTGTCCAAGAGCACCGTGTTTGGCGCGCTCGCGTTGTAGTTCCGCGCAAACCAGATTTTGTACATCCCGTTATCGAGGGCGATTAAGCCCTCGTCCGGCACGGCGTCGCGCACGTCGCGGACGAGCCGCTGCGGCTTGATCGGAAACGCGGGATCGCCCTCCAGCTCGCGGATGTGGCGGACCATGTGCTCTCGCACCTTGGTCATGAGCCCGAAGTCCCAGTGCGGCTGCGGCTCGAGCCCCTCTTTGAGCTGCCAGATGCTGTTGGCGATGTCCCCCACCACCTCCGCGTGCGGAAAATAGACGGGATCTACCTCCGCGGCGGCGAAATTGATGTGGATGACCTTCCGCGCGCCGGTCTCCATGATGAACGGGGGCTTCTCGATGACGTCGTGGCCCACGTTCAAGATGAGATCCGACGCCTCGATGGCCCGGTGCGGGAAGTCATCGGCGGAGACGGCGGCGGTGCCGAGGCACCGGGGGTGGTTTTCGTCGATGACCCCCTTGCCCATCTGGGTGGTGACGAATGGGACGCCGAATTCGTCCACGAACGCGCGCAGCATCTTCGCCGTAAGCTTTCGATTCGCGGCCGCGCCGATCACGAGGAGCGGGGTGGTAGCGCCGCGCAACAGCTCCAGCGCGTGGCGAACGGCCTTTCCCTCGGCGATCGGCCGCCGCGTGTAGCTCGGGGCGAGCGGCCGTAGGGCGTCCGTGTCCTCCGCCGCGATGTCTTCGGGCAGCTCCAGGTGCGCCGCCCCGGGCCGCTCCTCCTCCGCCACGCGAAACGCCTCGCGCACGCGGGCGGGAATCGTCGAGCCGCTCACGACCTGGCTCGTGCGCTTCGTGATCGGTCCCATGAGATCGACCACGTCGATGATTTGAAACTGGCCCTGCTTGCTCCGCTTGATCGGTTTTTGGCCGGTGATCATGAACATGGGCATCGCCCCGAGCTGGGCGTAGGCGGCCGCGGTCAAAAGGTTCGTCGCGCCGGGGCCCAGCGTCGCGAGGCACACGCCGGCCTTCCCGGTGAGCCGCCCCCACGTCGCAGCCATGAACCCGGCCGTTTGCTCGTGCCGAGTAACCACGACCTCGATGGTGGACCGCGATAGCGAATCGAGCAGATCGAGGTTTTCCTCCCCGGGCACGGCGAACACGTACTGCACTCCCTCGTTTTCGAGGGCCTTCACGAACAGGTCGGAAGCCTTCATATTTCACCCCTTCGCGTCACGCGTGGCATGGCCGCCGGCGCCCACCGCCGGGCAGCGATCGCCGACACCGCCTCGCCGCGGGGACGACGATCCGGCCGGTATGGCGCGTCATCATGGCCCGCGTTTTCGTGCCTTTCAAAAGATGATCCACAAAAGCGCCAAAAGGGCGCTCACGAGCGCGCCGAACCCGGCGAGCGCGGCGGCGCCGCGGGCGAGGCTCCCGCGATCGTAGGCCTCGCACTCGGCGCTCAAGCGGTCGATGGCGCGCGAGCGGGCGCCGATCGCGGCGCGCAGGCGATCGATGCGGGCGTAGTGGTCGTCGAGGCCGTCGTGCTCGACCCGGTGCAGATTGACGAGCGTGCCGAGCGTCACCAGGTGGCGCTGAATTTCTGCCCCGGCTTGCGAAACCTCTCGATCCCTTCGGTTTCGCTCCTCCTCGAGCTCGGCCAGGCGATGGCGGTGGGACTCGCGGGCGTCGCCGAGACCTCGCCGCACCGACTCGAGCTCCGCTTTGAGAGCGTCCACCCGCGCGGACGCCTCGCCGAGCGGTGTCTCGATCGCGGAGAGCCGACGCTCGATGTCCCGCAGCTCGGAATCGAAGCCCGCCGCGTCCGCCCGGAGCTCCTTGGCCGCTCGGTGCAGCGATTCGCGCGACTCTTTGAGCTCGGCCTTGGCGGCCTGAGCCTCGCGATCCTCGGCCGTCTTGATGTAGCCCTTTCGCTGGCGATCGATGGACTTGCGCTTGTCGCGGAGCCCGCGCCGCTGCGCCTCCAGGCTCGCGAGCTCCCGCTGGACGCGATCGAGCGCTTCTTCGGCCTCGGTGACCTTGGCCTGTTTTTCCGACTCGATCTCCGCGAACTTGGCCTTCTCCTCGGCCTGCTTGGTCATCAGCTCGGAGCACGCCCGATCAGCGTCGTCGCGGCGGGATTCGGCGTCGTCGATGGCCCGATTTTCGTCGGCGAGGATCGAGCGCTCGATGCCGAGCTCGCGCACCCGTTTGCCGAGGGATCCGAGCTCATCGTCGAGCGACGCCGTGTCGTGGCGGCTCTCGGCGCGAAGGGTCCGCACCACCCGCCGGCGCTGAAGACGCGCGCGAACGAATTGCATGGCGTAACGCGCGGCGGGCCAGATTCCAGGCTCCGGGGGATCGGGCACCGGATGCACCGCGGGCAGGGCGAGGCCGGTCTCCGCCGCTTCGATGCCCAAGCGCGTAGGCGGCGGCTCGCGCGCGCCGGCCGGATGCGCGAGCGCCCGCTGGTCGGCGCGCTCGATCGGGTCGGCCGCGTCCTCGGCGCCCTGTTCATCCTCGTCGGTAGCCGGGCTCGCGCCGGAGCCGGCCGCCCGAGCGCTGGCGCCCCGTGCCGGCTCGCCGCCGCCGTGGTCCTCCGGACCGATCGCCTCCGCCGACCCGCGCGCGTCCATGTCACGCGAACCGGCATCCTGCGCGACGAGATCCGCTGGCTCGCTCCGCGGTAGGCGCGCCCGGTCTGGCTCGCGCCCATCCCCGCGCGCCCGGCCTTCTTGCGCGGGGGCACCGGCACCGGTGCCCCGGTCGCGGCTCGCCTCCCGAGGCGCCGCGCGCTCCTCGGACGCCGCGCGCTCCTCGGTGATAAGGCCGACATCATCGAGCTCGCCCGAAGCGCTCGAATGCTGTCCCCCGTCGGCGACCGCCGCGGGTCGGCTCGGCTCGGCGCCCGGCTCCGCGCTGTTCGCACGGCGCCCGGCCGGCGCAAGCGGTCCGGCTCCTCCGCTCAGCCCGTTGTTATCCGAATCCCGGCGCCAGTCGGTCGCCGAAGAAGCGTCGTCAGGCTGCTCGAGCCACGCGGGGGGCGTTTCGAGCGGAAGCGGCGCGCCGGGCGTGGTGGTCGCGCGAAACGCCTCGGCAGACGCGCGCTCGACCCGGCGCGGCGGCGGGGGCACACTTCGCCTCCGCGCTCGCTCCGAATCGTCGCGATCGCTACCCCGCCTGGCCGGGCCGTCGGGGGCGGGCGGCTCGGAAGACGGCGGTCGCGCCCGCCGGGTTCCCGGGCCGAGCGATACGCTCTCGAGCGACGAGCCGGACCGGCTGGCAGATCTCTGTTCCACCTCTCGGGTCTCTCCGGTCGCGGTCCGCGGGCGGCGCGGGGCGAGCGGCGGCAGGCGGCGCGCGCAAGCCTGACAGTGGGTCGCCTCGCGCACGTTTTCGGCGCTGCAAAAGGGACAAAAGCGCATGGAGACGTTGCCGCCGCGGACGCCAGGCGGCGCTTCGCGCGCGCGCCTAGGCCCCTGCGCTCGCGATCGTACACGGTCGCGCCCCGCGCCGCAGCCCGTCGCGCTTTCAGATCGAGCCTTCTGCCTAACCCTGGCGGGAGCCGCAGCGGGCTCACCGGTACCGTCGCTCGATCCTGTGCGGGGTGTCACGGGGGGCCCCCGGCGGATCGCCCGCCGAAGCGCCGGGGCGACGCCATGTCGGTGGGCGATCGGCTCCGCGACTCGCGCGCGCCCGGCGCAGCCCTGCGCGCGCCCGGCGCCCCGGTGATTCGTGTTAAGAGGGGGCCGACGATGAAAGCACGCGATAGCGATCGAAACCTCGGCCTCGCCACCCGCGCCGTACACGCCGGTCAGTCAGCCGACGCGGCGACCGGGGCCGTCATGACCCCCGTTTACCTCACGTCGACCTACAAGCAGGACGGCCCGGGCGAGCATCGTGGGTTCGAATACTCACGCACCCACAACCCGACGCGGTTTGCGCTGGAGGCCAACATCGCGGCCCTCGAGGGTGCGGACTACGGCCTCGCGTTCGCCTCCGGCATGGCCGCCACCGACGCGGTGCTCAGGCTCCTTTCCGCGGGCGACCACGTCGTGGCGACCGACGATCTATACGGCGGCACCTTCCGGCTGTTCGACAAGGTGCTCCGGCGCCAAGGCCTCCAGTTTTCCTACGTAAACCCCAGCGACGGGCCGGCCGGGGTGGAGGCGGCCGTCACCAGCGAAACCAAGCTCATCTGGGTGGAGACGCCGACGAATCCGACGCTCAAGATCTGCGACATCGCGGGCGTCGCCGAGGTCGCCCGCCGGGCGGGCGCGCTGCTGGCCGTGGACAACACGTTCATGACGCCCATCTATCAGCGGCCGCTCGAGCTCGGCGCCGACATCTCGGTTCACTCCACGACGAAATATCTAAACGGACACTCCGACGTCGTGGGGGGCGCCCTCGCCACGAGCCGGGCCGATCTGCACGAGCAGCTCGCGTTTTTGCAAAACGCCGCCGGCGCGGTGGCCTCGGCGTTCGACTCCTTTCTCGTCCTCCGCGGCATCAAGACGCTCCCGCTGCGAATGCAGCGCCACGAGGAGAACGCCAGAGAGCTCGCAGAGTGGCTTGAAACTCAGCCTCAGGTCGAGCGCGTGATCTACCCCGGGCTCCCCTCGCACCCGGCGCACGAGCTCGCCAAATCGCAGCAGCGCGGGTTCGGAGGCATGCTGAGCTTCGAGATCCGCGGGGGGATCGACGCGGCCCGCGCATTTCTCGGCGCGTGCGAGCTGTTCGCGTGCGCGGAGTCGCTCGGCGGCGTGGAGTCGCTCATCGAGCATCCCGCGATCATGACCCACGCCAGCGTGCCGGCCGACCGCCGGCGCCAGCTCGGCATCGGCGACGGGTTCCTCCGCGTTTCGGTCGGCGTCGAGGACCTCGTCGATTTGCGCGCCGATCTCGAGCGCGGATTCGCCGCCGCGGCCCGCGCCTAGGCGCTGTCGACGAAGCTCACAGCGAGGCGCGGAGCGCGAGAAGGAGCGCGTCGCGGCGAGCGCCGCCGCCGAGGGGGCGCCGAAGGTAGCCGTACAGCGAGATCGCATTGCGCCGGTTTTCCGTCGCGAAGTACGTCGCGCCGCCGCCCCCGGACCACAGGCCGAGCTCTGGATCCACGTCGCCGCGGAGCTCCACGACCGCCCGCGAGCTAGCCAGAAATCCGACCTCGCCGGCAGCGCCGAGCGCCCGCACACCAGGGGCGCGGTGGCCCACGACCTCCACCACACCCGCCCACCGCCGGTAGGCCGCGTGTGCGCTCGCCGAAGCATCCACGCGGTGCCCCCGCCCGGCCCCGCGCAAACGCCACAGCGCACCGGCGCCGAGCTCGAACCTCAGCTGCTCGTGGCCCGGGTTGTGCGTCGCGAGCGGCCTGGCGGCCTGTCCGCTCGGCCCGTGGATCGGCCGCGTGACCCGGGCCGCCACGATCGCCCTGCCGTCCTCGGACGGATCGCCCACCGCGCCCGGCAGCTCGAGCTCCGGCGCGTCGCCGTAGACGCCCGCCGCGTACGCGACCTGCGACGTCTCGCCGATCGCCGCCGCCCCCCACCGGGCCTCGGGCGCGATGCGGTCGATGACGAACGGCGGCGCGCTGCCGATCTGACCGCTGCGCTCGATCTGGCGAAATCGCGAAAACGGCGGCGTCTTGCGGCCGGCCGCGATCCCCAGCTCTCGGCGCGGCCGCCACCTGAGCGCGGCGTCGGGAATCATCTCGCCCGCGGCAGCGAGCGGGCGATCGATCGCGTCGCGCCGGCGCATGCGCAGGGCTGCGCTGAAATCGGCGCGAAGCAGGCCGTAGGCGTCGACGCGATCGAGCCGGCCAAGGAGCCCGGCGCGCGCGAGCGCGAGCTCCGGCTCCCCGGTCGCGAGTCGCAGGGAGCCCGGGTACGCCGCCAACTCCTCCGTCGCCAGCACCGCGAGGATGTTCACCTCGGCCAAAAGCGACAGCGAGCGATCGGGCGCGGGCAGAAAGTCCAGATCGCTGTCGGGCCAGCTCGCGGGGCCACCCCACGCCGGGGCCGCGACGAGCAGCATGAAGATCGCAACGGCGCCGCCGGCGGCGCTCAGGCGCCTTCGGCTTGCTTTTGCGCGCGCACGCGATCCCACTCTCCCGAATCGATACGCCTGCACAACTCCTCGGGAAGATCCTCTGGTGGATCCGGATCGGGCAGGTTGCCGTAGATCGCCGAGATTTCCCGAAGCGGGGCGTCGCCGCTGTCGGGGCCCGAGCCGTAGCGGCCAAACGGCTCCATCGGCTTGCGCAGGTTCACCTCCCTGCGCGGCGAGATGAACCCCTTTTTCATCGCCGTCCCGACGCGCGCGGGACAGCGGCACGGGTTCATCGGGTCCACGTGCTCGCACCGGGGGGCGAGGTAGTCGCTCACTTTCTTGCGCGCCCGCGACAACCTGACTTTGTAGGCGCTCTTACTCACGTCCAAGCAAGCCGCCGCGTCGTCGTCGGACATCCGGAGGATATTGGCCACGATGAACGCGGCCCGCTCGCCCGGCGAAAGGCAGCCGATGACAGCCGTCATGCAGCCCTGCTTGAGCTCCCAGAGCAGAAAGTCACGCTCGGGATCGGTGAGCGACCGCACCACGTCCGTTCGCGTGGCCTCGCTGCGCAGGGTCTCGTCGAGCACGTCGAACGAGACCTCTGGCGACCGCGGGAGATTCTGCTCCATCGCGTGATAGGCGATGCGGAGCAGCCAAGGCTCGATCTCGGCGGGCTCTGCCGGGAGCTTCTCCTGGCCGACGTAAGCGCGCAGGTACGACTCCTCCACGAGCTCGCGCGCACGCTCGCGATCGAGCGTCATCCGAAACGCGAAGTTGAACAACTTGCGCCAATGATCGCTGACGAGTTGCTTGAACTGATCTCGTGAAATTGCGTCGCCCACGGCGGCTTCATCGTATCACGAACCCGCCCGGGTAAAGTGGCCTTCGCCGCCCCCCGGCTCCGCCGCGGCTGCGCCCCGTCGCCGCAGCGCGGCGCGACCGATCGCGGGCCGACCTGCAAGGCGCATCCGGTTAGGACCGGCGCGGGCCGGGCGCAGAGTCCGCCTCGGCGCGGGACGAAAGCCTCGGGCTCTCACCCTCGTGACCCGTGGGAGCAGGCTCCCGGCCTGTGGAACGGGTGACGAGCGCGGGGGCGTCCTCCGGGGCTCGAAATTCGTCTAGCTCGCGGGTTATCGCGGCGAGCAGGTCGGCCTTTTCCCTCTGCGGCAAAAACGCGCTCTTGAAGCCAGATACGATAACCACCTTGAGCGTGTCCAAATCCCAGCCGAGGTGGGTGTGCAGGAGCCAGAGCTCCTTCGTGACCGTGGTGTGCGTAACCAGGCGATTGTCCGTGTTGATCGTGACGCGGAGCCCGTAGTCGACGTAAAAGTCCACTGGGTGGGTCTCGATGCTCTGGGCGGCCTTGGTTTGAATGTTCGACGAGACGCAGACCTCGAGGGGGATCCGGTGGTCGTTTACGTAGTTCAATAGATCCCCGTCCTCGCGGAGACGAGTACCGTGACCGATGCGGTGCGCCCCGCACTTATGAATCGCCTGATGTATGGACTCCGGCCCGAAAGCCTCGCCGGCGTGGGCGGTACAATTGATGTTGTTGTCGAGGATCAGCTGAAAGGCGGCCCGGTGCTCCTTGGCCGGGTTGCCAACCTCGGAGCCCGCGAGATCGAAGCCGACCACACCGTGGTTTTTGAACGCGACGGCGAGCTCGGCGACGCGAAGCGACGACTCGGCGCTCATGGTGCGGATGCCACACACGAGGAGGCCGTAGCGGATGCCGTATTGTCGCTTGGCCCGCCGAAGTCCGCGCAGGACCGCCTCCACGACATCCGCGGGGCGCAGGCCGCGCTGGGTGTGAAGGATCGGCGCGTAGCGCAGCTCGAAGTAGCGCACCCCCTCGCGCCAGTTGTCCTCGGCGAGCTCGAAGGCCGCCCGCTCGAGCGACTCCTCGGTCTGCAGGACGGAGAGCGTGATCTCGAACGCCTTTAGGTAGTCGTCGAGCGATTCACACACGTCGCCCGCGTAGATCCGATGAAACAGCGCGTCGCGATCGTCCGCGGGGAGCGTCACGCCCTGATCGCGGGCGAGCTCCATCACCGTGTCGAGGCGGAGGCTGCCGTCCAAATGGACATGCAGGTCCGTCTTGGGGAGCTGTCGGATCAGGTCGTAGGGGAGCTCGCGGGCCATCGGTCTAGTGTCCTGTATCAGAAGTTCGCGATCACACTTCGGCCGCCCCTGTCGGGGCGAGGGCGGCCGAAGTGCTTGCTTTCGCGAACTTTATCCATAGATTGGTTTTCGATTGTTGTCTTCCGTGTGCGTGGAAACTTCGTTTCCAGCACACAGTGTCCCGTATCCCCGAGGCGGACTGCAAACCGGGGCGCGCCCCCTCGACCCGCGCGCACGTTCAGCTACGTCCGTTCGTGGCCGTCGCGACGCTGCCGGTCTCGCCGCGCGCCGCGGCCTCGAACACCGACAGCACGTCGGCGGCGGAGTTCCGCCCTTCGAGCCGATCGAGTTGCCGGATTCCGGTGGGCGACGTGATGTTGATCTCGGTGAGTCGGTCGCCGATGACGTCGAGCCCTGCGAACAGGATGCCCCGCTCGCGCAAAAACGGCGCCACCGCGCGAACGATGGCGTCGTCGGCCTCCGTGATGTCGGCCTGCTGGGCGACGCCGCCGACGTGCAGGTTGCTCCGCGTCTCCGACTCCGGCGGCACGCGCAAGATGGCGCCCACCGGCTCGCCGCCGGCGATCAGGATCCGCTTGTCCCCCGCCTCGACCTCCGGCATGTAGCGCTGGGCCATGGTCCACACCTCGCCTTGGCGCGTGGCAGTCTCGAAAATCGACGACAGGTTGGGGTCACCTAGGCGGGCCAAAAACACGCCGAGTCCCCCGTGCCCCTCCACGGGCTTGACGACGATCGCGCCGCCCTGCTCGTGCACGAACGCGCCGAGCCTCGCCGCGCTCCGCGTCACGATGGTAGGAGGCGTGAGATCCGGAAACGAGAGCACCGCCAGGTGCTCGTTGGTCTCGCGGATCCCGCGGGGATCGTTGATGAGGAGCGTCTTTCCGCGCGCTCGCTCGAGGATCCACGTGGCATGCAAAAACGCGACGTCCACCGGCGGATCTTGCCGAATCCACACCATGTCGGTCGCTTCGAGTGGAATCGCATGCCGGGCCTCGAACGCGAAGGCGTCGGCGGGCGTGTCGGCGCTCGTCACGGTGGTCGGCTCAGCCTCGGCGATGGGATCGTCGTGCTCGAG